>CADDZA010000048.1 GCA_902812435.1 Clostridia bacterium | reverse complement strand
TCCGTCTAAGTATCGGGCTCAAAGCACCAAGGTATTTCGACCTCGTTACCAGCCGCTAAAGGTTTTATTCTACTAACACCCATTTTCATCCTCTGTTGGTGTCACCGGAGGTGACATGGGTGTCTATACTGAAAATATGTTCCGGTTTATCCTTGCACTCGCACCTCTCTATTCACCTTCCGGTGGTGCCGCCAACCGCGACATGATTGTCTGGTAAGAAAAACTGAGTCATGTTAAACTGGTTGTGAGAGGTTAGTGAATGAGGGGGGAGGAGCACCATGGAGAAAGCCGGGGATATCCGTCTGGTGATCGTGACCGGACTTTCAGGAGCGGGGAAGACCCAGGCCATCAGGTGTCTGGAGGATCTGGGTTTCTTTTGCGTAGACAACCTTCCGGCGATGCTGATCCCCAAGATTACGGAATTGTGCCGTCAGTCTGGGGGAAAGGTCAAGCGGGTCGCCCTGGTGATTGACGTGCGCGGCCTTTTCTTTGATTCCCTGAGCGAGGAACTGAAGAAGCTCACCAAGCAGGGGATTAAGTACGAGATCCTTTTCCTGGAGGCCTCGGACGCCGTCCTTGTGCGCCGCTTCAAGGAAACCCGAAGGCAGCACCCATTGGGCGAAGACGGCTCCATCCTGGAAGCCATCCGTTCCGAGAGGGTGCGGCTCCAGGAGCTTCGCGGATTGGCCAACATCATCATTGACACCTCCGACATGACGCCGCGCCTTCTGAAGGAAAACCTTTGCCAGTTGTTCAGGGTCGTGGACGATACCCGGCCGATCACCATCAGCCTGCTGTCCTTTGGCTACAAGTACGGCATCCCCCTGGACGCGGATCTGGTGATTGATGTGCGTTTCCTCCCCAATCCCAACTACGTGGAGGAGCTAAAGCACCTGACGGGGCTCGATCCTGCCGTATCCCGCTACGTTTTCTCCTACCCGGTTACAAAAAGCTTTATGCGCCGCTTCGTAGGCCTGGTGCAGTTCCTGATCCCCAACTACGTCAAGGAAGGCAAAACCCATCTGGTCATTGCCATCGGCTGCACGGGAGGGCAGCACAGGTCGGTGGCGATCGTGGAAAGACTGGCCGAACTGCTCAGGCGCAGCTACCGTCTTCAACTGCACCACCGTGATCTACCCCACGTGCGGGCGGTGAAGCCGGCGTGAATTACCGGAAAGCTGCCGGCCTTATCCGTCAGATATCCCGCCGCTATTTCCTGCGGCGCGGCCCCCGTATCGTTGCCCTCGGCGGGGGAACCGGCCTCCCCGTGCTGTTACGCGGCATAAAGGAATACACCGATAATATTACGGCCATCGTTACCGTTGCGGATGACGGGGGAAGCTCCGGAAGGCTGCGGGGAGAATTCGGCATCCTGCCGCCCGGGGACATCCGCAACTGCCTGGTCGCCCTGGCCGAGACGGAAACACTGATGGACAGGTTGTTCCGGTACCGTTTCGGGCAAGGGAAAGAACTGGCGGGCCACAGCCTGGGGAATCTGTTGATCGCAGCCCTGGTGGACATCGCCGGCGATTTTCAAAACGCCGTCAAAGAGGCCAGCAAGGTTCTCAAGGTCCGCGGCCAGGTGCTTCCATCCACTCTGAAACAGGTGGTGCTGCACGCCGAGCTTGCTGATGGAACCCTGATCAGCGGTGAAAGCAATATCTCCCATGCCCATGCCCCGATCAAAAGGGTTTTTCTCACACCGGAGGAGTGCCCCCCGGTGCCGGAGGCCATCGAAGCCATAGCACAGGCCGACCTTATTTTACTGGGACCGGGAAGCCTGTACACCAGCGTTCTTCCCAACCTGCTGGTAAGGGAGATAGCGACTGCCGTGAAGAAATCGCGGGCATTGAAATGCTACGTCTGCAACTGCATGACCCAGCCGGGTGAGACCACAGGATACACCGCATCCCAGCACCTGCGCGCCATCTACGATCACGTGGGGAGCGGCTGGATCGATTTTTGCCTGGTAAACACCCAGGGGATCTCCCAGGAGAAAAGGGAGAATTATGCTCAGCAGGGAGCCGCTCCGGTTGTTGTGGACGTTCCGGAACTGGTTAAATTGGGGGTAAGTTTGCTGGCAGCAGATCTTTTGGAGGAAAACGAGCTGATCCGGCACGATCCCCATAAACTGGCCCGTGCGGTGATGTGCCTGGTTGGAAAAGGGTGAGAGCCGATGTCATTTACCGAGCAGGTAAAAAACGAGGTTGCCCGTATCATCCCGGAACGGAGGTGCTGCCTACGGGCGGAACTGACAGCCCTGGCCCTGGTCTCGGGGAGTCTGCAAATCGGGCCACACCCCGGAACCCTGCTGCTGACCACCGCCAGGCCTGTAATCGCCAGAACAATTTTTAAGCTTACCAAGAGACTGGGCTGGCAGGCAACCATTACGCGGCGCCAGTATACCCGTCCCAGGCGTTACCATGTTTTTGTGGTTGAACTTCCCGTTCAGCAGGGCAATCTCTCCGTTCTCCGGGAACTCGGACTGGTCGACCGGAAAAACAGGATAAAAGAACGCCTCGACACCAGAATCCTGGACCGGGCATGTTGCCGCCGCGTATTTTTAAGGGGCTGTTTCATGGGAAGCGGTTTTATCAGCAATCCGGATCACTCTTATCAACTGGAGTTTAACCTGAATACCGGCGAGGCTGCGAGAGAAGTGAACACAACCCTCCTCCGCTTCGGTCTTGCACCGGGTCTGAGGGAGCATAACGGCAGGTATGTGGTTTACCTGAAAGAAGCCGATCAGATCGGGGAGTTTCTCCGGGTAATCGGGGCAATGCAGGGAGTGCTTGATTACGAAAACAGCCGCATTTTGAAGGATATGCGGAACAGGGTGAACAGGCTGGTTAACTGTGAGACGGCCAACCTGAAAAAAGCGGTGGATACAGGCCTCGAACAGGTGGAGATGATCAAGGAGATCGCGGAGCGGATCGGACTTGCATCCCTGCGTCCCAAGCTGCGTGAACTTGCCGAGCTCCGTCTCCGCCACCCTGAAGCCAGTCTTACAGAACTCGGCAGGCTGCTGGACAAACCGGTGGGCAAGTCCGGGGTCAACCACCGCATGCGTGAACTGCGGCGCATTGCCGAACAAATAAGTCATGAAAAAAAAGCCTGAGGTGAAGGTAAAGAATGCTCTGGAGGCTGATCCGCCGGTATTTCATCACAGGCATTTTCGTCCTTTTGCCTGTCATTATAACCGGCTACATCCTGGTTTTCGCCTTCAAACTGGTAGATGGAATGCTGCGGAATTTAATCGAATACTACATCGGCCGCCCTGTGCCCGGCCTGGGCTTCCTGATCATGCTCACCCTCGTCTTCCTTGCCGGGCTCTTTGGAACCAATGTGGTGGGAAGAAGGCTCCTGGCCCTTGGGGAGGAAATACTGCGGCGCATTCCTATTGTCAAGAGTATTTACACGGTTGCCAAGCAGGTGATGGAAGCCGTAACGATGCAGCGGCGGGGCGTTTTTCGACATGTAGTGCTGGTTGAATACCCGCGGCGGGATATTTATTCTATCGGTTTCATTACCGGGGAAGCGCCGGCCGAAATAAGCAGGGAAGCCGGTGAAGATCTTCTGAACGTATTTATGCCTGCATCCCCCCCACCCAAGGGGTTTTAATCATGGTACCCCGCAAGGACGTTCACATCCTGGAGATGAGCGTGGAAGACGGGCTGAAACTGCTTCTTTCTGGGGGGATCGTCGTCTCCGTCCCTTCATACCAGAATAAGGCGAAGGACTTTGGCGGGCAGGACATTCCCGTCTACAGGCGCCACACCTCCTACCACGGTTAATGTTATCACTGCGGAAAATCGCATAGGATATTAACAAAGGAAGCAGGAATCCGGCGAGATTGGTCGAATTTCTAAATTAAAAGGGAGGGGGTCTTTTCAATGCATCTCGGTTACGGTCTCAACCTTGAGCAAACACAAAAGTTGATCATGACCCCGGAACTGCGCCAGGCCATTACCGTTCTCCAACTGTCTGCCGCAGAACTTGTCCAGTACATTGAAAATGCAATGCTGGAAAACCCTCTCCTGGAGGTTCCCGAGGAGCTGGACACCGAGGGAAACGAGATCTCGGAACGAAGCAGGACCGACGATTTTACAAGTGATTGGTGCGACTATCTTTCGGAGAGCGGGCACTTCGACCGAACCCTGGACAGGGCCTGGGCTGAACAGGACGACGGGGAGCACGCCAATTTCGAGCACTTTGTTGCCCAGGCGCCGAGCCTCCATGAATATCTGACCCTGCAGCTGCATCTCGCCATATCTGATCCCTTGCTCCGCAAAATCGGTGAATTCCTCATCGGAAATATCAACGACCAGGGATATCTCCAGATCAGCCTGGAAGAAGTCCAGAAAATGTGCGGTTTTCCGCTTGCAACCATAGAACGGGTCCTGCACGTGATCCAGACCTTTGATCCTCCCGGAGTGGGTGGACGCGATCTCCCAGAATGCCTCCTGATCCAGCTGGAGCAGCGCAGCCAGCGAACGGCCGTCATCGAAAAACTGGTGCGCTTTTTCTTGTGTGACCTGGCTAACGGCAAACTGCAGAAGATCGCCACTGCCCTGGGAGTGACGGTTCAGGAAGTCCAGATGATGGCCGATCTGATCAAGTCCCTGGACCCGAAGCCGGGCCGTAACCTTTCCCGTACAGGAGACGCCCGTTACATAATTCCCGATGTGGTTGTGGAAAAAGGGGACGGGGAGTACGTTGTTATTGTCAATGACATTTCTGTGCCGCGTTTAATTATCAATAAAACCTACCAAACCTTCTTGAAACAGAAAGAAAACTGCGATCCGGCGACGGCGCAGTTCATTGAAAACAAATTGAAGTCGGCGATCTGGCTGATCCGCAGCATCGAGCAGCGGCACCTGACCCTGTACCGTGTCGTCCAGTGCATCGTGGACCACCAAAAGGAATTTCTGGATCACGGTGTGAAGTACCTTAAACCCTTAACCCTCAGGCAAATTGCCAGTGTTTCGGGGCTCCATGAATCCACCGTCAGCCGGACCATTGCCAACAAGTATATCCAGACCCCTCAGGGTGTGTTTGAATTGAAATTCTTTTTCAACAGCGGAGTGGCAAACGTCCTGGATGGCAAAATGGTCGCGGCGGAGAGCATCAAGCGCATGCTGAAGGAACTGGTGGAAGAGGAAGACCCCCGCAAACCGCTGAGCGATCAGCAACTTTGCGAACTGCTGCAGGCGAAGGGAATCAACATCGCCAGGAGGACCGTAGCAAAGTACAGGCAGGAGAGCGGCATTCCTCCCGTCAGGCAGCGAAAACGGTTTACATAAAGGAAAATCGAAATATACTTTTACGCTGAACAGGGAGGCTCTTTCTGTCCAAAAGTGGGCTAAAAAGAGCCTTTATTTTTTATTTCTCCATCTTTCAGCTTTCCTGACCTGGTTGGGTTGCATTGCCAGCGATATAGTATATAATTTTATTGTAATGTTATATATTATTTGCCTGGAACTTATAATTAGATGACGTCATTTTATTGATTAACAAATTCCGGTTGCCTTTATGAGCAAGCAACCGGAGGCGACGGAGGGAAATGGCTGATGTCTTATAGAACCGGTTAGTTTTTTGCATACTAAACATTGAGGTTATTTTTTTGTACTTTAAAATAGAGGAGGCTAAGCAATGGCGGTTAAAGTGGGTATCAACGGTTTTGGGAGGATTGGGAGGCTTGTCCTGCGTGCCGCGCTGGAGAAGCCGGGGCTGGAAATAGTGGCGGTCAACGACCTCACAGATTCCAGGACAAATGCCCACCTGTTCAAATACGACTCCGTGCACGGGCGCTTTCACGGCACTGTAGAGGCTACAGACGAAGCCATCGTCATCAACGGCAGGAGCATAAAGGTATTCTCTGAGAAGGACCCGACCAACCTGCCGTGGAAGGATTTAGGGGTCGGCATAGTGATTGAAGCGACCGGAAAATTCACCGAAGCAGAGAAGGCTGCCGCTCACCTCAAGGCCGGGGCGAAAAAGGTCATCATTACAGCACCGGGCAAGAAAGAGGACATCACAATCGTCATGGGTGTCAACGAGAACAAATACGATCCCGCCAGGCACCACATCATCTCTAACGCATCCTGCACCACAAACTGCCTTGCCCCCGTTGTGAAGGTGCTCCACGATAACTTCGTGGTAAAGCGCGGGCTCATGACCACAACCCATGCCTACACCAACGACCAGCGGATTCTCGACCTGGCCCACAAGGACCTGCGCCGGGCGCGTGCTGCCGCCCTCTCCATGATTCCGACCACCACCGGGGCGGCCAAGGCCGTGACCCTGGTGCTTCCGGAGCTGACGGGGAAACTGACCGGCATCGCCATAAGGGTGCCGACCCCAAACGTCTCCCTGGTAGATTTTGTTTGCGAGGTCGAAAAGCCGGCAACCGTGGAGACAATCAACAAAGCCTTCAAAGACGCAGCTGCTGGTCCGCTGAAAGGTATCCTGGCCTATAACGAAGAGCCCCTTGTCTCTAAGGACTTCAACGGTGATTCCCATTCCTCCATTTTCGATGCCACCTGCACCATGGTAATGGATGACACCCTCGTCAAAGTCTTTGCCTGGTACGACAATGAATGGGGCTACTCCTGCCGGGTCGTCGACTGCACCCTGTATGTGGCATCCAAAGGGCTTTAAGGGGGGGGCAGTTGATGAGCCTGAAGACTATCAGGGATATTTCTTTAAAAGACAAAAGGGTCCTGGTACGGGTTGACTTCAACGTTCCGCTCGATGAGCAGGGACACGTGACGGATGACACCAGGATCAGAGCCACCCTTCCCACGATCCGCTACATACTGGATCAGGGGGCGAAGGTGATCCTGATGAGCCACCTGGGGCGCCCCAAGGGAAAGGTTGTAGAGAAGCTTCGCATGAACGACGTAGCCAGGCGACTCGGCGAACTGCTGGGCAAAGAGGTGCGTAAAGCGAACGACTGCGTGGGGCCTGAAGCGGAGCAGGCCGTGTCCCAGCTCAAGCCCGGGGAGGTACTACTGCTGGAAAACCTGCGCTTTCATCCGGAGGAGGAGGCCAATGACCGGGAATTTGCCCGCAAACTGGCCTCCCTGGGAGATATCTACGTCAACGACGCCTTCGGCACCGCCCACCGGGCCCACGCATCCACCGCCGGAGTAGCGGAATTCCTCCCGGCCTATGCCGGGTTCCTGATGGAAAAGGAGGTCAATGCCCTTGGCGGCATTTTAACCGAACCCGAGCGCCCCTTCATCGCCGTGTTGGGTGGGGCCAAGGTTGCCGACAAGATCGGTGTTTTGAAGAACCTGGTAGAGAAGGTCAACGGCTTCCTGCTGGGTGGCGGCATGGCAAACACCTTCCTGCGAGCCGAAGGTTATTCCCTTGGGGATTCCCTGGTAGACGAAGAGCACGTGGAGTTTGCCAAAGAGTTTCTTGACAGCGTGCGGCGGCGGGGCATTGAAGTAGAACTCCCCGTCGACCTGGTGATAGCACAGGACGGTGACGGAGCCGCCACCAAAGTAGTCAGCCCGCGGGAGGTGCCGGATGGCTGGCGTGCCCTGGACATCGGGCCGAAGACCGTAGAGCGCTTCACCCGGATCATCGGGGATGCTAGGACCGTTTTCTGGAACGGGCCGCTCGGCATGTTTGAAAAGGACGCCTTCGCCCGCGGCAGCGAGGCGATTGCCCGTGCCCTGACCCGGCCGGGTGTCGTTTCCGTGGTCGGCGGCGGCGATTCGCTGGCCGTTCTGGAGAAGATTGGGCTGGCGGATAAGGTTACCCATGCCTCCACCGGCGGCGGGGCATCCCTGGAATTCCTTGAGGGCAGGGAACTCCCGGGTGTCGCCGTTCTGGAGAAAGAGTAGACCATGCCCGGGACCAGGAGAGGAGCGAAAAAGATGAAACACAGCAGGGTCCCTTTGGTGGCGGGGAACTGGAAGATGTATAAAACCCCGGCAGAGGCAAAACAATTTACCCGCCTCCTGAGAGAAAAAGTGCAGGATCTGGACGGAGTGGATGTGGTTGTTTGTCCTCCTTTTCCGGCACTTCCGGCGGTGGCTACCGAACTTGCCGGGAGCGGCATCGGCTGGGGAGCCCAGAACATGCACTGGGCACCGGAGGGAGCTTACACAGGTGAGGTTTCAGGCCCCATGCTCCAGGCACTTGGCTGCCGTTACGTGATCCTGGGGCACTCAGAGCGCCGCCAGCACTTTGGGGAGACAGACGAGCAAATCCGGCAGAAGCTTGAAGCCGCACTGACCTACGGATTGCGGCCGATCTTCTGCCTTGGCGAAGATCTCTCCACACGGGAGGCAGGGGGTGCCGAGACATTCTGCCGCAGGCAACTGAAGGCGGGCCTGTCCGGCCTGGGAACAATTAACTCGGCAGATCTGGTTGTGGCTTACGAGCCTGTCTGGGCGATCGGGACGGGCAAAACAGCGACTCCGACGGACGCGGTTGCTGTGATCAAAGCCTTGCGGGAGGAGCTAGCAGACCTCCAGAGCGAGACTGTTGCCGGTCAGGTTCGCTTCCTTTACGGGGGGAGTGTAAAACCGGAGCTGATCGGTTCATTTATGCGGGAAGAGGAGATCGACGGGGTACTGGTAGGAGGAGCGAGCTTAAACGTAGATTCCTTTACAGCGATTATCCGCGGCGTAGCGGAAGTAAGGGGGCAGCTTGATTGAAAAGCCCGCTCGCTTTAGTTGTTCTGGACGGCTGGGGGTGTTCCCCGCAGGAAAGGGGAAACGCCATCTTCCTTGCTGAAACTCCGAATTTCAAATATCTTCAAGAGACTTACCCTCATACCACCCTTGCCGCCTCGGGTGAAGAGGTGGGGCTTCCCTCCGGGCAGATGGGCAATTCGGAAGTAGGGCACCTGAACATCGGGGCCGGCCGGGTCGTCTACCAGGATATTACCAGGATCAGCAAGGCGATCCGCAGCGGAGAGTTCTTCACCAATCCGGTGCTCGTGGAGGCCATGGAAAAGGCGCAAGAGAGCAAAGCATCCCTCCACCTGTTCGGCCTGGTTTCCGACGGAGGGGTGCACAGCCACCTGACACACCTCTATGCCCTCCTGGAAATGGCGCGCTGCTACGGCCTGCCCGGGGTTTTCATCCACGCCTTTTTGGACGGGCGAGACGTACCCCCAGCCAGCGCCAAGGAATACATCCAGGAAGTGGAGAATAAGTGCCGGGAGCTGAATACGGGAAAAATTGCCACCCTGATGGGCCGCTACTACGCCATGGATCGCGACAAGCGCTGGGAGCGGGTAGAAAAGGCCTTTAACGCCATCGTCTACGGCGAGGGGGAAAAAGCAACCCTCGCCCAGGCGGCGGTGGAGAGATCCTACGAAAACGGTGTCACCGACGAATTTCTCGTCCCCACCGTGATCATTGACAGGGAAGGCAACCCAGTAGGGATGGTGGCGCCCGGGGACGTGATCATTTTCTACAACTTCAGGGCCGACCGGGCCCGGGAGATCACCCGTGCCTTTACAGACCGGGACTTTACCGGCTTTAGGCGCAGGGAAGGTTACCCCGGAGTGCACTTCGTCTGCATGACTCAGTACGACGTCACCATCGATGCCCCGGTGGCCTTCCCGCCCCAGAGCCTCAAGAACACCCTGGGTGAGGTGCTGGCGGGAAGAGGGCTCAAGCAACTCAGGATCGCCGAGACAGAAAAGTACGCCCACGTCACCTTCTTCTTCAATGGGGGCGTGGAGGCACCGAACCCCGGTGAGGACAGGATCCTGATCCCTTCGCCGAAGGTGGCCACCTACGATCTCAAGCCTGAAATGAGCGCCTACGAGGTTACCCACCGGGTTCTTGAAGAAATCGCCAGGGACAAGTACGACGTCATCATTCTCAACTATGCCAATCCCGATATGGTAGGTCACACCGGGATCCTGGACGCTGCCGTCAAGGCCGTTACCGTTGTTGACGAATGCCTGGGGCGGGTTGTGAACGCCATCCTGGATAAAAGCGGGGTGGCCCTGGTCACCGCCGACCATGGTAATGCCGAGCAGATGCTGGAGGAGAACGGGGAGGAAGCGCACACCGCCCATACCACCAACCCCGTTCCCTTTATCCTGGTAAGTGAACAATACCGGGGTAGTTCCCTCCGGTATGGAGGTGCTCTGGAGGACATCGCCCCTACCATCCTTGAGATCCTGAAGATTCCTCAGCCTCCGGAAATGACCGGCCACTCCCTGCTTGAACCGGTGCAGGCTAGAGTATAGGGAAGCGGCATCCTTTTAATTCGAAACAGAACAAAAAATAATTATTAAAAGAAACAGGAGGTTGAAACAAATGCCATTAATCACTGACGTACTGGCCAGGGAGATCCTCGACTCCCGGGGAAACCCCACCATTGAAGTCGACGTCTACCTTGAAGACGGTAGCTTCGGCACCGCCGCCGTCCCCTCCGGGGCGTCTACCGGCGCCCACGAGGCCCTGGAACTACGGGATAAAGACAAGGAGCGTTACCTGGGCAAGGGAGTTTTAAAGGCCGTTGACAACGTTATAACCGTCATCGGACCCAAAGTGATCGGGATGGAGGCCACCGAGCAGATCCTGATCGACAAGATGATGATTGACCTGGACGGTACGCCGACGAAAGAAAAGCTCGGGGCAAATGCGATTTTAGGGGTTTCCCTGGCCGTGGCCAAGGCCGCCGCGGACAGTATAGGGCTTCCCCTGTACCTTTACCTGGGAGGCGTAGGTGCACGCCTTCTCCCGGTTCCAATGATGAACATATTAAACGGCGGCAAGCACGCCGACAACAACGTGGACATCCAGGAATTCATGGTCGTCCCCCGTGGAGCCGACAGCTTTAGGGAGGCCCTGCGGATGGGTGCCGAAGTCTTTCATCACCTGCGGGGTGTTTTAAAGGAACGGGGTTACAACACCTCGGTTGGTGATGAAGGGGGCTTCGCGCCCAATCTGAGAACAAACGAAGAAGCCCTTGATGTCATCGTAGAAGCCATCCAGCGGGCCGGATACACTCCGGGGAAAGAAGCCTTCCTGGCTATCGATGTTGCCGCCAGCGAACTTTACGAAGAGGGGATGTACCACTTCCGCGGCGTTGGGATTAGCCATACTGCAGAGGAAGTCATCGACTTTTACAAAGAACTGGTCGACCGCTATCCCATCATCACCATTGAAGACGGCCTTGCCGAGGATGACTGGGACGGCTGGGCGAAGCTCACCCGGGACCTTGGGAAAAAGGTACAGCTGATAGGGGACGATATCTTTGTCACCAACCCCGAACGCCTCAGAAAAGGTATCAGCGAAGGGGTAGCCAACTCGATTCTGATCAAGCTGAACCAGATCGGGACTGTCACGGAAACCCTGGAGACCATCGATATAGCCCGCCGGGCGGGTTATAAGTCGGTAATCTCGCACCGTTCTGGCGAAACCGAGGACACCACTATAGCCGACCTTGCAGTGGCCACCGGAGTCGGGCAGATTAAGACGGGAGCGCCGTCACGCACCGACCGTGTGGCGAAGTACAACCAGCTTCTGCGGATCGAAGAAGAACTGGGAGATGCCGCCCTCTACGCTGGGAAGCTCTTAGACATTTGCAAGGTATAATTTTATTTACAAGCCTTCACCGGTAATGCTAAAATGGATAAGGACTAACCGGGAAGGAGGGCACATTTTGCTCAGAACTTTCTTTCTTGTTTTACAGATAATCGTGAGTCTTGGCTTAATCGCTACCATTCTGCTGCAATCCGGGAGAGCGTCCGGCCTTTCCGGAGCGATTGCCGGTGGCGCCCAGTCCCTGCTTGGGAAGAAAAAGGGGCTGGACGAGTTCCTGAACAGGATTTCCACCGTACTGGCTATTTGCTTCCTGCTCTTCACATTGCTTGTGGTCATCCTTCAGCCATAATTAAACCGCCACTTCTGTAGGTGGAAGTGGCTATTATTTACGGACATTTGCCTTTAGCCGGACCGTATGCAATAACAAAGCTCCCGGTTGTGACAATGCAACCGGGAGCTTTTCTATCCGGCCAGTTCTTAATTTACAGGAACAGTGCCGCAAGCACCAGGGTGATGGTGCTGAAGAGCTTGACCAGAACGTGGATGGAGGGGCCCGCCGTATCCTTGAAGGGGTCGCCCACTGTGTCCCCGACTACTCCGGCCTTGAAGGCCTCGGAACCTTTCCCGCCGAAGTCGCCGAGCTCGATCCGCTTCTTGGCGTTGTCCCAGGCGCCGCCGGCATTGTTCAGATAGAGTGCCACGATAACGCCGGCAATGGTGCCCACCATCAGGAAGGCCGCCGCGGCCTCCGCCTTGAGCAGCACACCAACGATCACCGGCGCGGCCACAACCAGCAACCCGGGCAATACCATCTCTTTCAGTGCGCCCTTGGTGACGATATCGACACACCTGCCGTACAGCGGTTTCGCCTTTCCTTCCATGAGACCGGGTATTTCTTTAAACTGCCTTCTCACTTCCAGGATGACAACCTGGGCGGCATTTCCCACAGCTCTGATAGAAACGGAAGTGAACAGAAAGACGACCATCACAGCTATGAGAGCGCCCACAAAGACCTCCGGTTTTCCGATGTCCACCGGAAATTCTTTTACTCTTGCCAGGATCTTGACCTTGTCGATGTAGGCGGAGAACAGAAGGAATGTTGCCAGAGCAGCGCTTCCCACCGCGTAACCCTTGGTCAGAGCCTTAGTGGTGTTGCCGCAGGCATCCAGGCGGTCGGTCCTGGTACGAACCTCTTCCGGCAAATCGGACATTTCCACGATTCCACCGGCGTTGTCGGTGATCGGTCCGAAGGTATCCATTGCCAGGATATAGGCGCAGGTAGCGAGCATGCCCATGGTTGCTACTGCTGTCCCGTAGAGTCCACCTTCAAGGGCAGGCAGCCCGGATCTGCTGCCCAGGAAATAGGAGCCGATGATAGCAAGGGCGATGGCAATTACCGGCAATGCGGTGCTTTCCATACCCACCGCGGTTCCCTGGATGATGGTGGTGGCGGGACCTGTCTGGCAGGCACTGGAGATTTCCTTCACGGGACGGTAGCTGATGGATGTATAGTACTGGGTTAACAGGACGAAGACATAGCTCATTATTATACCGATCAGGGCACAGCCGTAGAAATAGAGGAAATTGACGCCTTTGCCGCTGAGCATGCTCTTGCTAATAAAGTAAAGGGCGATAGCAACCAGGATCATTGTGACAAAGTAACCGCGGTTCAGACCCTTCATCGGGTCCTGGTCTTCCTCACCGCGCACGAAGAAGATTCCGATAATCGAGGCTATAATTCCAGCGGCACGTGCCACTAACGGGAAAAGGATACCCTTTACGCCGAAGAAAGGAACAAGGGCAATGCCCAAAATCATGGCACCGATGTTTTCCGCCGCTGTCGATTCAAACAGGTCGGCGCCACGGCCGGCACAGTCACCCACGTTGTCCCCCACCAGGTCCGCTATCACAGCCGGGTTTCTCGGGTCATCCTCGGGAATGCCGGCCTCTACCTTACCGACGAGGTCGGCTCCCACATCTGCGGCTTTGGTATAGATTCCGCCGCCGAGCTGGGCGAAGAGGGCCACGAAACTTGCCCCAAAACCAAATCCGACGATTTCAAGGGGAGCAACTTCGGGGTGGGCGGCGCCGCCATAAGCATAAAACAGCCCTGCCACTCCAAGGAGGCTCAGGCTGGTAACTGCGAGTCCGGTTACAGCACCACCTCTGAAGGAAACACGTAAGGCCCTGTCGAGGCTCTTAGTCGCTGCCGCGGCGGTGCGCAGGTTCGACCGTACGGCAACGTACATTCCGATGAATCCCGAAAGAGCGGAGCATAGAGCTCCCAGTATAAAGGCAACCGGTGTTCTATAATCTTTCGTAACAATAAAGAGAATAATGGCCACCACTGCGGCAAGCACGCCGATGGTGGTGTACTGGCGGGCTAAAAAGGCATTTGCTCCCTCTCTGATGGCGCCTGCTACCTCCTGCATGCGCGCATTACCGGTATCCTCGTGAAAGATCGTGTAAGCCATGTAGATGATCATGATCAGGCCGAGTATACCGGAAAGAGGGATTAAGTAGGTTAAATTCACGACTCGTGTCACCTCTCTGTCAGATTACTCCGGTAAAATAAAAAAACGCCGAGAAGTAATTCCTTAACTTGTCGTTTAACCACCCCACTCCTTTCTGCCTGAATTTTATTGAGAATCCTTAAATTTCCGCTCAAAAAAGGATAACAGATTATTGGAATCTTGTCAACTTCACCGGGCAGAAGGATGCTGTCAAGTAAAAGTAGGTTGTTCCCTGTAACCACCAAAGCAACTCAGCCAGATTAAATTTTAGAAACTAAACATGAATCATAAAGATTAAAAACATACGGTTGGCGGCCTTGACTGCT
>CADDZA010000047.1 GCA_902812435.1 Clostridia bacterium | reverse complement strand
TCCCTGAAAAAAACAGGTAATTTAGGGAAAAGGGGTTATTTACACTCTTTACCAGGTGCTGTAGCTGGAAGCCTTGTGGCTGTTGAAATGTAGGGATGGTAAATACTGGGGGCGCGGGTTCTGAATCTTTGAACATACCCTTGACTTTGGGGATGCTTTTTCGTATAATGCTTCACGACAAGTGAAAAATTAAGCAAGTAGTGTAAGCCTTTCAGCCAAACCTCTTCTTGAACCATTCAGAACTTCCTTTCGAGTGCCTCCATTTGATTCGATCAAGGTGGACAGGCAATTTTGTTTGGGTTAGGGAAGCGCAACGCTTTTTCCATACTTCCGAACTGCAAAGACAAAAACTCACGGAGGCGAGAGTCCGGAATGAGTAATCTGGCCCAGCAAGAGGTATCGGATGCGATCCAGTACCTGTCGGATGAAATTGTCGTCGAAATGGCCAAAGATGGAGATGACGCAGCCCTAGAGTACCTGATCAACAAGTACAAGAATTTCGTGCGAGCCAAAGCAAGGTCCTACTTTCTGATCGGTGCTGATCGCGAGGACATTATTCAGGAGGGGATGATTGGACTTTACAAAGCGATCCGGGACTTTCGGTGTGACAAGCTCTCTTCATTTCGGGCATTTGCAGAGCTTTGTATCACAAGGCAGATCATAACAGCCATCAAGACGGCGACACGTCAGAAGCATATTCCCCTGAATTCGTATATTTCTTTAAACAAGCCGATTTATGACGAGGACTCAGACCGGACACTGCTGGACGTAATCTCCGGATCAAAGATCAGCGACCCGGAAGAATTGATTATCAGCCGTGAGGAGTTCGACGATATTGAGGAAAAGATGGGAGAGATTCTCAGCTCCCTGGAATGGAAGGTATTGATGTTCTACCTGGAAGGCAAGTCGTACCAGGAAATGGCCTCGGACCTGAAGCGGCACGTGAAGTCCATCGACAATGCACTTCAGAGGGTTAAAAGGAAGCTGGAAAGGTACCTTGAAAAAAGGGAACACTAAATAAAGGCAATGGACCGGTCTTGATCTCGGGGAGAATCCGTTGTATAATACACCTTGTCGATAAGATGTGCCGACGTAGCTCAACCGGTAGAGCGGCTGACTTGTAATCAGCAGGTTTAGGGGTTCAAGTCCCCTCGTCGGCTCCAGTGAAATAATGCTTATAACTGTTAAATGTGGAGAGGTTCCCGAGTGGTCAAAGGGGGCAGACTGTAAATCTGTTGGCTCAGCCTTCGAAGGTTCGAATCCTTCCCTCTCCACCATATCGCGGGGTGGAGCAGTTGGTAGCTCGTCGGGCTCATAACCCGAAGGTTGCCGGTTCGAATCCGGTCCCCGCAACCAATGCCCACATAGCTCAGTAGGTAGAGCGTCGCCTTGGTAAGGCGGAGGTCACCGGTTCAATCCCGGTTGTGGGCTCCAGCGAAAAACTGAAGGGGCTGTCCCAAAAGAACAAATTTCAATTGGGGCAGCCCCTTTACTTGTTTGTAGAGTATGTCCGCAAAGCCGATGGTTGAAGAAACATTTATTTGACTCCTAGAACATCGCAAGAAGTTATCAAAATTACAAGAATGTATCAAGATAGATGAGCTAAAACTCATACCCGAAATAAAGGGAAGCGGTAGCCTTATAAAGAAATATTTAGTGCAAGTAAGAAGTAAGAGGTATTAATCAGGCGGAGACATTCATGATAGATGAGAGTTGAACGAACTGAGAAATTCAAAAAAACCATCTGAGAAAGGAGGAAAGAGTTGCCTTCTTATCCTGCTGAATACGTTTTGGATTGTGAGTTGAATTCACAGAACAAGGAGAGCGTTGGTTAATAAAAAATATGGTGAACGAGTTGTGAGGTGTTTTTAAATGGGAAGCAGGTTTTTGGAGTCTCTGCGTGAAGTGGCTCCCATGTTAGTGCAACTGTTTGAAGATGGTGTGGTTCTTTATGCCACTGATACCCAAAAGTTTATCTTGAAAGAAAAACATAATTTTGACACACCGCTTGCTGAGGTAGGCAAAGAGTTTTCAAAGGAAGGTGCAATTGCCAAAGCTATTGCTACCAAGCAACAAGCCATCATGGAACTTGATAAGAGTCTTTACGGGGTGTATTTAAAGTCTATCTGTTTCCCGGTTTTTGATGACGATAACCCTGGCAGAGTAATCGGGACCTGCGGGATATTCCTTCCCAGGGACACTGCGTTTGCGTTAAGAAAAATGGCCGATAATTTCGAGCGGGGGTTAACGGAGACTTCCGCTGCCATTCAGGAGACCGCCGCAGCTGCAGGTGAAATAAATCTGAGCGCAAAAAAACTGAACCAAGAAATCATGGAAATCCACCGCGTGTCCTCTGAGATTGCCAAAGTACTGGACTTTATCAAAAGTGTTGCTGACGAGACCAAAATGCTGGGTCTCAATGCCGCCATCGAAGCGGCCCGGGCCGGAGATGCCGGCCGGGGTTTTGGGGTTGTCGCGGAAGAGATCCGGAAACTGTCCGAGGTATCCAAAAAGAACACGGAGCAAATCAGGGATCTGATCAGGTCGATCGAACAGCAAGTTGAGTCCGCCATTAAAGCTTCGGAGATTGCCCTCAAGGCCTGCGAGGAGCAGGCCGCTGCTACCGAGGAAATAACAGTTAAAGTCGAGGAAATGACTGGCGTGGCGGAACAACTGAATACACTGGCTCAGAAAATATAATCGAACAGTAGGTGGGGTCTTCCCCGCTGTCCTCACCGTACGTATATGTGGGTGCCGTATACGGCGGTTCATGAAGCGCTGCGATGATTACGGCACGTTTCGAACAAACTAATTAGTCCTTGGCTTCGCCAATAGGCGAGGTCAAGGACTTTGTTTGTAAACATTTAAGAAAAGTCTTTTCTTTACATCTATTCTTAAATTACAATTTAAAAAATATATCGTTTATCAAATAATAAATAAGGCGGCTTGACTTTCGGGGCAGACAAGAAGTAAACTTTTCCAGTGCCGCTCTGATAAAACCATTCAGGTTGTCCTGGATAAATTCAAAAGGATGGAAATGACATGACTCGGGAAAAGGTGGTAGTGGCCATGAGTGGCGGGGTGGACAGCTCGGTTGCCGCCCTGCTGCTTAAAAGAACGGGTTACGAAGTGATCGGGATAACCATGCAGGTCTGGCCGCGCCCGGAGGAGGACTACAAGGCTTGCTGTGGCCTTGCTGCGGTTAACGACGCCCAGCGGGTGGCCTGGAAACTGGATATCCCCCATTACATCATGAACTTCCGGGACGAGTTCGAGGAAAAGGTGATCGGCTATTTCTGCCGGGAATACCTGGCAGGCCGGACGCCCAATCCCTGCATCGCCTGCAACAACGAGATCAAATTCGGATCCCTTCTGGAAAAGGCGCGCGCTCTGGGGGCTGAGAAGATCGCCACCGGCCACTATGCCCGCATCGAGCGGAATGCAGATGGTCTTTACCTGTTGCGGCAGGGGGCCGACCGGACCAAGGATCAGACCTACGCCCTGTACCAGATGAATCAGTACCAGCTGGCCCATACATTGTTTCCCCTGGGTAACTACCGTAAAAATGAGGTAAGACGGATGGCGGCGGAGGCCGGGCTTCCGGTGGCCCGAAAGCCCGAAAGTCAGGAGATCTGTTTTGTATCTACGGGAAGCTACGGCGACTTCGTGGAAGAGCGTTTCCCCTCGGTCAAGAACGAGGGTTACTTCAGGTATTCCGATGGCCGGATCCTGGGAGTCCACAAGGGAATTCACCGTTATACCATCGGTCAGCGGAGGGGCCTGGGGTTGTCCTTCAGACACCCACTGTACGTCACAAGGATCGATCCCGAAACCAACACGGTCTGGGTGGGACCGGAGGATGACCTCTATCATGGGGGACTGATTGCTACCGACGTTAACTACATTACGGGTTCTCCCTTCGAGGGGGACCGCCCGGTTCAGGCCAAGATCAGGTACCTGGCTCCTCCGGCGGAGGCTGTTGCCACCCCAATCGGAACGGACCGCTTAAAGGTGGCCTTTAAAACGCCCCAAAAAGCGATAACCCCGGGCCAGTCGGTGGTTTTATACGACGGAGACATCGTGCTGGGGGGCGGTGTTATCGCAGAGGTAACCGACTGATGAACAGCAACCGTCCCGGCATCCTGCTTCCAGGGGCGAATGTTTAATTCGGTATTGGTGTTAGCCAGTTCCAATAAGCTTTCCGACCTCAGACATCCCGTTCCGACATCTATTTTTAGGTATAGTTCGAACGGGCGGGTGAGAGACTAACGGATGTAGCCTAAAAACAAAAGGGGTGGGAGGGAAGTATGAAGGAGCAGAAACAGGATCAGGCCCAGGAACCGGTCTTTGTTCCCGAAGATGCCGGTTCGGCTACAACCATAGCTATTAACCGGCAGAGTTTGAAACAACGTAAAGAAACAAAGAAAGGAAGGCCTACTGAAGAATAGCAGAGGCGCCACCTCGGTTGTGGCGCCTCTGGTCGTACATCATCAATATCTTTAAGACATTCGCCTGATACCGTCAGCTCTTGTGTTGCCGCCTTTTTCGACGAAGGTCTTGCAGCATGTAGCCATGCAGCTATCCGCCGGGGTTGGCGAGATGTCGGCTGCCATTTTGGCGTCAATCTTATCCGGCTGGTTATCACCAAGTGCGTCGGATGTTACCATAATTTCTTCGGCCTGGCACACGTTCCCCTCACCCCAGTAGTGACAGTTGTTAACACTGCAATGAATGTGCTGAGCAGGCATTTCTTCAACCCCTTTCACCGTTTTTAGTGTTCCTTTTTATTTTTTGTCCGGAGATTATTTTTATGACGGGAAGTATTGCCTCCATCGTAACTTTTTTCTCCGGAAGGGGAGCTTTTCAAAACTCCCGCCAGAATGCCCCTGGAAGCCGGGGGGATGAGTGGCGGCTTGGTTTATTCTTCCGGTCGTGCTATAATTTAAGCAAACCGGAGGAGATGTTAGTTGCTAACGGTATCTCTAAAAGCAAAGTTCTTAGCCCCCAATAAAGGCAAGCTGGAGAAAATGTCCCGGATGGTGGAAACCTACCGCCGAGCTTGTTTCTGGTTTCTAAAGCAGGCTGAAGCGCTTGACACCGCCAGCCGGGCAGAGTTAAACCGAGAAACCTACCGGCAGGCATGTGAGCTGTTCGATCTCAACCGCGGAA
Source organism: Clostridia bacterium (assembly GCA_902812435.1). Classification (GTDB taxonomy): domain Bacteria; phylum Bacillota; class DSM-12270; order Thermacetogeniales; family Thermacetogeniaceae; genus DULK01. Next base: position 9,288 of record CADDZA010000047.1, on the reverse strand, counting down.
CGCTCCAGTGTGCTATGCTTAAAGCGTTATCAGCCAGAAGGTCCTACGTTTCCCGCAAGCGCAACGGAAAGAAAACCAGCTTGCCTAAGTTTGATAGACCTATTCCGGTAATGGTGCGGCAGGACTGCTATTCTCTTCACCAGCTTCCATCGGGAACGTGGGTTATCAAGTTCCCTGTATCTTCTGGCAGAAGCAAGATAGCCGTACCCCTTGCCGTTTCTGCATACCACGCCAGAAGACTCCAGGACCTGGCAGGAGGTTCCTGCCGCCAGGGGTCTATAGAGATATGGCAGAGCAAGAACGGCGAGTGGTATGTTTCTATATCCCTGGTTTATGAAACATACTATAACGAGCCTGGCGGCGTAATCGGGGTTGACTTCGGCATCGTCAAGCTGGCCGTACTATCCAACAACGCCTTCTTTGACGGCCGTCCGGTGAGGTGGCGCAAAGAGCGTTGGGCAGAGCGGCGTAAAGCACTTCAGCAAGCCGGTCGGCTTTCCCGTGTCAAAAAGGAAGCCGGCCGTGAACGCAGATGGATGCGGCATATTAACCATTGTATATCGAAGCGCATTGTTGAGATAGCGAAGGCAGAAAACAAGGCCATCGCGCTGGAGAACCTGCTGGGCATCCGCGAAAGGGCCAAAGGCTCCAGGAAATTCAACCGAATGATGTCCGGCTGGAACTTCCGGGAGCTGGCCTCGTTCATCGAATACAAGGCTGCGCTTGCGGGAGTGCCGGTAATTTACGTTGACCCCAAGGAGACCTCCAAGACCTGTCCGAAGTGTGGAAATGTTTCCCGGTACAACCGCAAAGAGCAGGGCTGGTTTAAGTGCACTAGATGCGGTTACCAGTCCGACGCGGATAGGGTAGGGGCTTTAAACATTGCCGCTAAAGCGCTCGATGCTCTCGGGGCATGACCCTGAGAGAAAAGGGAGCGTGACACCCCTTAAGGCCAAGGTGATGATCCGGGTCATCCGGGGGAATGCTGGCTAACCTACGGTAAAGACCGTCATCTCACGATGGGATGCCCCCGAATTCGGGGGAGGATGTCACTGGTAAAATGGTTGTGAGGGGATGGAGATGAAGAAAGATCGATTATTCAAGGCTGCGGGAATCATTGCTGCAGCTTCGATTTTGAGCAAGATACTGGGGTATGTACGGGAGGCGTCGATTGCTGCCGTTTTTGGAGCCAACCGGGTTACCGACGCTTACCTGGTGGCTTCGATTATTCCCTGGATGCTTTTCGCGGTAGTCAGTGCTGCTTTGACAATGACCCTGATCCCGGTATTCACAAAGCGCCTGTATGAGGCGGGGGAAGGGGCTGGGGAAAGTTTTATCAATTCCCTGCTCAACTTCGTATTTCTCTTCTGCCTGGTTATGGCCGGATTGGGGATACTGCTTGCACCCCTCATTGTTCGGGTCGTTGCTCCAGGCTTTCGGGGAGAGACCTTTGCTCTGACTGTTCTCCTGACAAGGATCCTTCTTCCGGTAATGGTTTTTTTCGGGCTTCAATCCGTGCTAACAGGATTGCTGCAGGCCCGTGAGAGATTTTTCTGGCCGGCCATTGTGGGAATACCCTTCAACATCATCATGATCTCTGCTGTTGTCCTGGGTGGGAAGCGGTACGGGATTGCGGCAGCGGCGGTAGGAATGGTGCTGGCAACTCTCAGCCAGTTATTGATAATGGTTCCCGGGTTGAAAAGATGTCGTTTTCGCTATCGGCCCATACTCGACCTGAGGGACCCCGGCATGATTCAGGTCGGCAGGTTGATCATTCCAATCCTGCTGGCCACGGGTGCTGGGCAGCTCGGTCTGGTAGTGGACCGGATGCTGGCTTCAGGGCTTGCGGATGGGAGCATCGCTGCTTTAAACTTCGGCAACCTTGTAACCCAGCTTCCTCTTGGTATTTTTTCTCTGGCAGTCACCACTGTTCTCTATCCAACATTTGCTCAATATGCTGCAGCGCAGGACCTGGCCGGGTTGCGGCGTGCCCTGGTTGGCGGGGTACGGGTCATACTGTTTCTGGTCATGCCGATGGCTGTGGGGTTAATAACCCTCAGGGAACCCATCGTTCGGGTTCTTTTGGAGCGCGGTGCATTCGATCCCCGTGCCACCGGCATGACCGCCTACGCCGTGCTATTCTTCAGTGTAGGGCTAATTCCGATGGCTTTGCGGGATGCCGTCAACAGGGTATATTTCAGTTTACAGGATACACTGACCCCGATGCTGCTTGGTATCGGAGCGGTCGCAGTCAACATCGTGCTGAATCTACTCCTGGTCAAGCCGCTCGCCCTTGGCGGCCTTGCTCTGTCAACATCCCTGGCAACCGGTTTCGCCGTAATACTACTTTTATGGTCTTTGAGGCGGCGCCTCGGTGGCTTGGGCGGTAGGGAGATGCTGGACGGTTTCTGGCGCATCTCTGTGGCGAGCGCAGTTATGGGGTTGGCAGTGGTTACTCTCTGGAGAAGCCTGGCGGCGCTGGCCGCGGGTGGATTGCTTTTATATGCGGGGTGTCTCGGGATCACCATCTGCGCAGGAGGGGGGATCTATGGGATCGCGTCCTTTATCCTGCGACTGCCGGAAGCAGAGCTGTTTCTTCAATTCGGCAGGCGCCTTGCCTGGTGGTTCCGGGCGATGCTTCCCCGGGAGAACATTTCTCACCAGTAACCGGGCTCCATCCGAAAAAGAACTGGGAGCCCTTAAGGGCTCCCAGTTCTTGATAAACTGCCAGAAAATATATTCCGGTTTATCCTTGCGCTTGCTCCCGGACTCCGGTTGAACTTTAACAGTTGTTTCCGCTTGCTCCTGATTGCGCCCCGGATATACCAGGGCTCGCTCAGACCGGTTCTAAGGCAGCTGCGGAACTATGTTACGATTCGCTGCTAAAATCCTGATTCGTGTGATGTTTTTGACAGCTTCTTAAGGCATGTAAGCGGTACCAGTCCTCGCTGCCTGAACCGGTTGCTTCGCTTGCGCCCGGTGATGTTACCCGGTTCTCCATAAGTCGCTCGACGGAAACAACATGGCGCAAGGGTATTTTAACCTCCTGTTGCGTTTCGGCTGCCGTTAGCTGCTCCTCGTCAAGGGCGAGTAACAACCTCTGTAAGGTCGCTGCGACTGCAAGGATAAACCACTGTTTTCATTCTTTGTTGGTGCCGCTGGAGGTGACGTGGTGGTCTGTCACAAATATCCGGAGATATATTTTCAGGACTTTCTGAGGTCGATGAAGCGATCCTTTAATTTCTTGGTCACCTGGGGCATGGTAGTGTACTCCATTTCATCGAGCGGCAGACGGTGCGGTTCGAAGGGGCCCAGGCGCCGGAGGTAATCGGCAATATCGTTGGCCAGCTTCCGGGCGTTGTCGAAGGCAGGATCTGCAAAGAGATCCTGTGGTCCCACCAGTTTGCCGTCACAGAGCTGGAATCCCAGCGCGACCACCCGTGGCGGGCCGTCAAACCGGGTTGGATGAGCGTCTTCGACGCTTACCGGCATAAGGGGCCCGTGGTGGGAACCGCGCATCCAGCCGGCCACCAGGTGGGGGAAGGCAAAGGGTTCCAGGGCTTCTCCCAATGCCGGGAATCCGCTCTGGCAGCGGACGATGCAGACGGGGTCATCTTTCCCCACATAACGGCCGGCCATCAGGTTGAGCCGCTGGGTGCTGGAAACCGATGCAATCTCTCCGGTTTCCTTATGGAAGATTCGCTTGATGCTGAAGCGCCCGGGAGCTCCGATAAAGACCAGCATGTCGTAGAGATCCTCCGGTGTAGAAAACATGATTTTCTTGTTATCGATCAGGTCTCTTACCTCGAAGTTGAAGCCGCTGTGCATTTTCGGGTCGATAACAAGCCCGATGGTGTTGAACGGGTCCGCGAACATTTTGTAAAGCGGCATGTTCCAGGCCCCCGGCTCCGTTTTGTCGGCCATGAAGACTATAATCGGCTCGCTTTCCCTCTCTTCAAACTCCATTTCGGCGATGCCTGGTCCCATTCCCTTGATGTTGCCGGAAAAGGCGTCCGCCAGGAGATCCTGCCCGGCGCCGTAGAGCTTTAACTTCTTGGCAATTTCCGTGCAGGCGACAAATATATCCCAGGCCAGCTGGTGGATTTCCCCGTTATTTCTCCCGGTCTCGTGGGTCAGGATCAGGTTGATGTCATCACCGACATGGGTAACATGGGAGTCGATAACCAGAGGATTGCCCTCCAGCAGGGCGCGTGCTTTTTCCAGAAGAGCGGGGTGTACACTTGAGTGGCCAACGAAACCTCCAACGTCTGCCTTAATCACAGAAATTGTAATCTTCTTTCCCAATTCCTTTCCCCCTCCAATTGTGATATACTATTTGACCTTATATACTATCATTTCGACACTATAATTTTCTTCTCCTTCATGTTTATTAAGAAAACGATCTAAAAATTTCTATCTGCCCTGAAAATATGTTCCGGTTTATCCTTGCGCTTGCTCCCGGACTCCGGTTTAACTCGCCCTAAGACTTGCCGCAGACGGCAGCCGACCGGCTCCTATGACGCCATCCATGGCGCATAGTCGCCTGGCTCAACCTCCTGTTTCGCTTCGGCTGCCGTTAGCTGCTCCTTCGTCAAGGGCGAGTAACAACCTCCTCCGTAGGTCGCTGCGCCAGCAAGGATAAACTGCTTTTTCGTTCCTCTGTTGGTGCCGCCGGAGGCAGCGTGTTGGTTTGCCCTGAAAATACATCGAGTACACCCGCCGGTCTACCGCTCGACTCCTAATTCCAGGCCGGTACTCTGTTGGTGTCACCAGAGGTAACGTGGAAAGTCTACTGAAAAACAGACCTTTCTATTGCCCAGGAAAAAGCAGGAGCCGACGGGAAGGAAACCGGGGTTTCTTAACGAATCATTATTATTAATTTGGTGTGTATTTACCAAATGCATTTTGGTAAGTTGTTCGGCAACAGCGAATTTACGAGGTGTTAACATTGCAAAAGAGAAAGGTCAGAAAGGCGATTATCCCTGCCGCAGGCTGGGGGACCCGTTTTTTGCCGGCAACGAAGGCGCAGCCCAAGGAAATGTTGCCAATTGTAGATAAACCGGCGATTCAGTATATCGTTGAAGAGGCCGTGGCTTCCGGTATTGAGGATATCATCATCGTTACGGGAAAGAATAAGCGGGCGATCGAGGATCATTTTGACCGGGCCGTGGAACTCGAAGCGGTACTGCGGGAGAAGGGCGAAGAGGAACTGATCCGGTTAATCGAGGACATTTCCAATCTGGTCGACATCCATTATGTACGGCAGAAAGAGGCACGGGGGCTTGGCCATGCGGTTTATTGCGCCAGGAAGTTTATCGGTGAGGAGCCCTTTGCGGTTTTGCTGGGGGACGACCTGATCGAGGCCGGGGTTCCTTGCCTGAGACAGTTGCTGGATGTATACGATGATTATCAAAGCACCGTGCTGGCCGTGCAAGAGGTTGAACTGCCGGATGTCAAAAAGTATGGTATAATTAAGCCTGTAAATCCGCCGGATGCCCGGGGCAACCTCATCAGGGTTGAGGATTTGGTGGAGAAGCCTGCTCCGGAAGAGGCGCCCTCCCGGTACGCCGTGATCGGACGCTATATAATCACGCCGGAGATCTTCGCAATCTTAGAGAATACAGGACCTGGTTCCGGGGGTGAGATCCAGTTAACGGATGCCCTTAAAGAACTTGTTAAAATCCAGCCGATTTATGCTTGTCTCTTTAACGGGGTAAGATATGATGTAGGGGACAAACTGGGCTTTCTGCAGGCTACGGTGAAGCTGGCGTTGGCTCGTCCGGAGCTCGAAGCAAGTTTCCGGAGCTTTTTGATGGAAGTGATCGGTGATGCTGACTCCCGGAAAGCCGCTAAAGCAGGTTCTTAGTTCTATACTAAAATTGAAAGGATAGGAGTGAAAAACATGCGGGAAAAGGTTGAAGCTGCTCTTAACAGGATCCGCCCCCTGCTCCAGCGGGACGGAGGGGATGTGGAACTGGTCGATGTCGATGAAAACGGGGTTGTAAAGGTTCGCTTGAAGGGAGCCTGTGGTGGCTGAGGGATGGCCATCGTGACCCTGAAACATGGGATTGAGCGGTCGCTCAAGCAGGAGATCCCGGAAGTCAAGCAAGTCGTTGCCGTTCGCTAAAAGAATAAGCTGTTTGAAAGAGTTTGCCAACATAAATACGTGGCGGAGTTCTTGGGAGCGGGGTATCAGGTTAAACCCGGACTATCTTGTTGAGTTTTGAGTTTACAAAACCCGGAGAAATCCGGGTTTACTGCTTTATAAGGGGGAAGAATTCCTTCTCTTTCTCTTTTTTTTCGGAAGGCAAGAAACGCCTGATTGCTGCCGGAGATGACGTATCCTCAGCTGTACCCTGTTTTATCTGGGATTCCGCTTGCCGCGGCGAGGCGGGCTCCGTCTCTCCGTATTTTGTAAGCAGAATGACGATGTCCACCCTGCGGTTCATCATCCGGTGCGCTTCGGAGTCGTTGGGGTAACGCGGCCTGTACTCGCCGTAGCCGGTTGCTGAAAGGTGGGCGGGGGGGATCTGGCTGGTGGCAATCAGTTCCCGCAATACATTGGTGGCTCGTGCCACTGACAGTTCCCAGTTTGATGGGTATTTCGTGGTGTTGATGGGCAGGTTGCAGGTGTGCCCTTCGATGCGTATAAAATTCGGAAGTTCTTTCAAGATAGCCCCTACCTGGGCAATGATGCGGCGGGCTTCCGGCGTTAATTCGGCGGAACCGCGTGGGAATAGAACCGTTTCCTGAAAGCTGATTACCAGCCCCCGTTCCTCCTCCCGGATAGTGACCTGGCGGGTAAGTCCTTGTTTTTGCAGGTAGTTCTCCAATTCTTTCTGAATCTGGGCCAGCTGCATCGACTCGGCCCCTTCACCGGCTACGAAAGAGGGGCCCACATTCTGGAACATGCCTGTCGGTTCTCCTTTGAGAACGGCGTTGAGAGTAGTGGCCAGCGTCTGGAATTTTTGCGTGTTGACGCTGCTGATCACATACATCATGATGAAAAAGATCATGAGCAGGGTGATCATATCGGAGTAAGTCAGGAGCCAGCGCTCCATGCTGGGCCCACCCTCACCGTGACCGCTATTCCGGTTGCCGCGACGCATTTATTCCTCTCTCCCTCTTTCCTCTGAGACGCGGGTCCTCTGATCCAGGAAGACCCGTAACTTCTGGCGGATAAAGGCCGGGTTTTCTCCCGCCTGGAGGGCGAGGATACCCTCCATTGCCAGTTCCCGGTAGAGCTTTTCCTTATGGTGTTTGTATTTTAGTTTGGAGGCGATGGGCAGCCAGAGGAGATTGGCTGTACAGATGCCGTACAATGTGGCGATAAAGGCAGCGGCGATGGCCGGTGCCAATTTCTCGGGTGTGGACATGTTCCCCAGGACGTGCACGAGCCCCATAACGGTTCCAATGATCCCCATGGTGGGAGCATAGCCGCCGGCGGCCTCAAACAAGGAGATTCCGTTTTTATGGCGCTCCTCCATGCAGTAAATCTCTGTTTCGAGCAGATCCCGCAGGAGGGTACCCTCGACACCGTCGATAACAAGCTGCAGGCCCAGTTTGAGAAAGGGGTCCTGGATGTCCTCCAGGTTTTGTTCCAGGCTCAACAGGCCCTCCCGGCGCGCCTGGTCGGCCAGCCGGACGATGTCATCGATCAGGGCCAGGAAATTATAAGCCTGCTCCTTAAAAGCTATTTTTATGAGAACAGGAATGTTCTTCAAGGTTTCTAAAGGGAAAGAGAAAATGGTGGCACCGATTGTTCCCCCGAGCACAATCACAATTGCACTGAATGAAAACAGTGCGCCTATATGACCCTTCTCGAGAGTAAAACCCATAATTATGGCGCCGAATCCCGCTATCAGTCCCACGACTGTCGAAATGTCCATTGTTTACCTCCAAACCAGGTTTGTTGACAGGAATTTCAGTCCTACTTTCGACTTTCGACAATCCGGGACAATTTCCTGCCTGGGCCTACCAATATAGCAGAAACTTAATTAAAACAGGGCTTCAGTCAGAGATGGTTGGTAAGGACTAAAGCCCTAATGAAACCGCACGAATAATACCTGCTGGAGAATCCCTGCAGGTATTATTTTATGAATCTACTCTCAGAGGTTTTTCCCTCACCTATTGGAAGAGTTGCGAGCGGTATTTATATATGTAATTTTCCGCGAGGTAATTGAGGGGTTTGCGCGCAAGTGTAAATTTCTCTGCCAATAGCGAAAGAACTTCCGTCAGCCCCTGCTCTTTCGCTTCGTCGAAGGTTGAGGCGAGATCGTAATAGCGCCTTCCCTGCTCCTCGTAATCCCGGAGGGTTCTTTTTTTGCTCCCGGAAAGCCGTGCCGGGATTTTATCGTCAAGGAAATCCTGGTCGCGACAGAGGTATTCCGGAAAGATACCGGAGAGAAAGAGGGCGATGTCCGCCAGTCTTTTATAAAAGGGAAAACGGAACGGAAGTTCAACCAGGCTTGACAGTTCCAGAACATCGTCAAAATCGAGATCGCTGAAGCAGCGCTGGTATGTTATCCCACGCGCCTTGTAGACCACCGATGCGGATTCAACACGCGTGAAAGAGGCGAGCATGCGTGCCAGGTATTCCCGTACGTCCTTGTTCTGAAGGAGTTTCGTGGCATCCCTGGCGTCAAAAACGGGGATGCGCTCCTTCCGGCTAACGATTTCCAGAGTATAGGCTTGTTTTTCGATATCCTTCTTTGCCTGGCGGAGCAGGATGCTGAAAAGCAGGAAGGGGGATATCTTTAGACATATGTTCTCATCTTGCAGGATTCGTTGAAACAGTTTCTCGTCTTCGAGCATAATATCGATGAAATCGGGTTTGTCTTTTAAAAGGTTGCACAGGTAATCGTAGTCCTGCCTTTTGGTCACAACAGTAGTCACAATAAAATGCAGGTCCGCCTCGCTTAAGTCCTGCAGGTACATCATCGCCACGCTCAAGTGTTCCACCCCCCGGAATATTAAGCTAACAGGCCGTTTGAAAACCAACACCCAAAGGGAGACCACGGAACTCTACAGGCGAATTGACTGTGGTGGGGAATAGTATTGGGGCTACATACGTTGATTCTATTCTTAGTGTAGCATGATCTGGTACATCCTCACAATGGGATTTCCATCCAGCAGGGAGGCATTATCGGGAAAATTGTGGCAACCCAGGAACTCCGCATCTAATCCCTGAAGCCCATGCAGCGCAAGAAAGGCGGTATCAAGGCAAAACTTTATAAATTCGCATTTTTTAACCCGAGCAGGCAGGAAAATACCCCATAAATAGCAAAA
>CADDZA010000046.1 GCA_902812435.1 Clostridia bacterium | reverse complement strand
TCTCGATTACAACCGGCCGGTTGATTATTACCAGCGTCTCCAAGTGAGTGAGATAGCATCTTGAGTAAAGGAGGAAGTATTAGCTTATTTTTTTGCAAGTTCTGTCTTGACAATGGGGAGCACTATACTGCGCCTGCTTAATGCCCTCCGGCGCTCTGGGCGCTCAGGGGTCAACGTCTTTATTCTGTTCGAGATCATCCCCTATTCTCAAAAAAAGACTTTTGAGTGCAGGAATATCTTGCTGAACTGTTTTCCACACCACGTCAAGATCTACTCCGAAGTATTCGTGTACCAGGACATCACGCATCCCGGCGATCTCTTTCCAGGGAATCTCTTTGTGCTTATTTTTGACAGAAGCAGGGATTTTCTTGGCTGCTTCACCTATAATTTCGAGAGCCTTTCTCGTAGCATATACCGTTTTGAGATCGCTGAGAAAATTTTCTTTAGTCATGCCTCCGGTAAATGCTTCTATAGCAGTTATCGCTTCCAATATGTCGTTGAGATAATCTTCAAATGAGCGCTTCATACGTAGATTACCTCTTTCAGTATTCGCTTGCCGATACCCGGCTTGAGTGCAGACTTCATAACCAGATCGACATCTTTGCCGATAAGTTCGCTCAGTTGGTGCTTCAGGGCTACGAATTTTAGAAGTCCAACCGGTTCCTTGAAGCTAACCAAAATGTCAACATCGCTGTTGCTATTTTGCTCCCCACGAACGTAGGAGCCGAATATGCCGAGTTTTTCGACACCGTACTGCTCACGGAGAAAAGTTTTACTATTTTTTAGTTTGGCAATTAAGTTATCCAATTCGTTCACGCCAAACATCCTTCCGGACTTATTGTTCTCGCTATATATATTACCAAATATTTGCTTTAACATCAGCATTAATTTTCTTCACACTGTTTTGAAGTCGAGCCAGACGGGCTTCTTCTTGGAGGGATCCCGGAGAAGAGCAGCCGGGTGAAGCCGCTTCTTCGCCTACCGCGATGCCGGATTCATCGGTTCGTTTCGGGTTTTTTGATAAAAAAGCTTTTTATTCTGTCCTGCCAGACGGTCATCGACTCACCTATGAATTTAAGAAACGCTTCTTTTTTCAGCTCAAGTTTATTCGCCAGCCTGTCTTCCAGACACTCGGGCGGAAGAAGGTTGGTCACAAAGTCCCGGTCCTGACGGGTAACGATTTCGTCCAGCTCGACAATTAACTTTCCTTTTGCAGTCTCTTTAAAGGCATTCCTTTTGGTCTTGTATACGTGTCTCCAATAGGCGGCTCCTCTCTCTCCATAGTCATTTACGGGTGCTGAAGGAAACCAGGAAGGCACCGGGATTCCGCACTCGCTGTAGTATTCCTTGAAGATCTCCCGACCGGCAGCCAGGGGATCAAAAGCTTTATAGAATTCACCACCCTCGGTTATGCGTTTTGCCATCTTCCAGGTGAAATCCCTGAAGAGAGCGCTGTCTATCTGGCTCATGATTCTGCTGAGATGACTCTGAGATTCTTCCGTTTGCTCGAAAGTATTGCTGACCTTAATAAAATAAACGCGTCTCTGCACCTGTGGGGGAATGGAAAAACGATCGGAATTAGACGCTCCGATCATGACCGGGTGTTTTCCTTTTAAGTCATTGCTTACGGTTTTTATCAGCCTTTCGCCTAATTTCTGGGCTTTGCTGGTCATAAAGTTTTCAGGCACTTCGTCTACAAGCAGCGGCATGAGATTTTCCGAGTAGAAGTAATCGCTAAGGTATTTGTTTACGAACTCGTACGACATCGGCTGCGCATTGTTTCCAAGAAGCCGCTCAAGCGCCTCAAACAACGTTGTCTTGCCTGCCTTGGATACTCCGTAGACAAACAAAAATGACGGGAAATTAGCCCTTACGCTGTCCCGCCCGAACTGGGTGGCATTATGTTCCTGCATCTTCCAGATGTAAGGCCCCAAAAACGAATAAAGAATTATCTCGAAGACACGGGTGCATGCCTTGAGGTCTTTCTGATAGGTGTACTTTTCATAAGACTCCACAAAATCGTTGATTGCCAAAAGGTTGCGCCTTATAGACTCAACGGTCGCCTGTTTGGAAAAAGGCACGAGCAGTCTTGTATTTTCGCCCGGCTTTTCAGGGTATATAAGCAGGTTGTTTCCGTCGCAGTAGTACAGCTCTATTCGGTTATCGCACTCCAGCGATCCCTTTCTCGTGCTTGACACTATTACTTTTAGATTGTCTGCAATCTTCGCTTTCGAATTCGATGAGACGGATATCTTAAAATTATCGTCTTTTCTCTGCTTCCTGGTAACAAGCTCGACTACCTTGCAGAATACGCTTTCTTTGCTGCACTCGTTTTCGGCTATGTTGCTGCGTTCCTTTATCTGCTCCATCTGCTCCTCCGTTATCGCCACCGTTCCGATTTTATCAAGGTTGAAAAGAGTAATGTCCTTTAGCACTTCCGGGTCGTTTAAAAGAATAACCTCCTCCGGCTTTGAGCGCTTGAGCCTATCAGAGATGTAGTCGAGCGTCACATCTTCCAGCTCTTGGAACCGAGCCATGTACAGATCAAACAGCGGGGAATTGTCGAAGATTAAAAGCTCCTCAAACTGGTTGCTGTCTTGGAAAGCCGTTCTCGTGAAATTGGCCGACCCGATGACAACCCTGCTCTTATCCGGGCCCTTGAGCAAATAGAATTTTGAATGTATGGGATAGTTTGGGCGAGGGAAACGAACGACAATGCTCCTTTTTCTTATCTTTTCCCTGATTTCTTCGTTTATAGACTTCCAAAAGCCTGCCTGCTCCTCTGGATCAAGCCACTTCTTGAGGCAACTGCCGAACTGATCCAGCCTTTCGCTGTCTTCTATACCGAGAATCAACCGGACTTTTGAGAAGCTTTTTGCAGTTTTGAAGAAGAATTCCGGAGAAGAAATGAACGTTACCGCATACAGCTCTTCGTAATCTTCCGGGTTAAATATCTGGGCAACCCTCATCTTTACCTTCTGCCCGTCTCTAACTATGTTGAGAAAATCATAAGTTTTGGAGAATAAGGACGTTTGCACGTAATCTGTTTTTCGCAACCACTTCGACCCCCCTCTCTCAGGTCGGTTTTCCTTGCGAATTGCCGGAAACAGCACAACCACACCCAGTACACGCAGGAATTATTTCTCCATCCCAGTTTGCCAGCCGGTCGGCGACTCTAACCAAGCAGACCAGGAACTTTTTAAGGAACAGCACATTGTAGTGGTGCTGAAATTGGCCGGGAAGGTATTCATCAAAGATGATACGGCAGCGTCGGACCCCGGCTCTGCGTACTCCACCGGGATGGAGTGGGAATGCCTTTCGATGACCTTCAGCCCGGCTTTCAGCACCGCCTGGTGAACTGTCGTGCTCGTCCGGCAGACGCCCCCACCTATGTCCTGCTCCATCCGATACCCATGCCTGCTGTAGGTGACTACAGGGCCAAGCACAAAACCGTTTTTCGTCGTTCTTTCTCCGACAACCTTGTTAAAAGAGAAGACAGCGCCGGGCAAAACAATCGTGCCGTTGATCTTCTCCTCCGCCAAGGCAGCGTTGTGCAGGCCCCCAGGGTCGTCCGGCACTTTCAAGTGAAATTCGGAAAGCAAAACGTCCTGCTGGGCAATGATCGGGGTGGGGTTGATTTCGTATACGTTTTGGTAAACCGAGTCGTATACGGCTTCAGGCACCGCCGACAGCGCCTGCGCCGCCGGATTCTCCACGGCAAAAACGCTTAGTAATAATGCCAGTGCAAACAGAATGCCGCGCAGTAGCTTTGCCGCACCTGCTTTCACCCCTGCCTTCTGCCCTCCTTTCTAGCATTCTTTTCTTTTTCTTTTCTTTTGCTGTAAGGCAGGAATATCCTTCTTCGTAAGGAAAAGTGAGAACAAAAAAAGAGCACGAACGTGCCCGGAATCATGTAACAGCCCCGGCACGCACGCTCTCTTCCCGTGATGTCAAAAAAGATCTCGCCCAAAAGATATTTCGCTCAGATCGAGAACTCCCATCGCATCCATCTATTTCGGTAAGGCTTCTTGTCCAGCCGGACTCCTCTACCTTGGCGGGCTAGCCACAAGCGCTTCCGCATTCAGGAACTGGCATATTGTTTAAGTGTGTGCTTCGCTTTTCCCGTTTCTAATGTCAATAAATGACGTGTTCTGCCCGCACGACACTCAAAAGAAAAAGGCCGTAGGTTTTTTCCTACAGCCCTGTTTTTAAAGGTTTGGTGCGGAAGGCGGGACTTGAACCCGCACGGTTGCCCACACGCCCCTCAAACGTGCGCGTCTGCCAATTCCGCCACTTCCGCATCTTAGATTAGCTATAAAGATTTATAAACCGAGACTTATTATATGAAAAATCCACCCTTTTGTCAATGACTTGGATGACATGACTTGGATGGTTAAAATCTCACGCTAACAGCCCGAACAGCCGCTACAGCTCCCCCGCGAGCACCCGCCGGATCTACCTGATGAGGCGATGCTGTTTCCACCGCCGCCACCCTTGACAAATATGAAAGCATTATAGACCTGCTGGATGTCCTTGCTCCGACAGGCTGGGCAGCAGGCCTCGTTTCGCTTCGCGACAGAAGTAAAAATGGTGAAACGGTTACCACAGTTTTTGCAGGTGAATTCATAGGTCGGCATCTCTTCGCCACTCCCTTCCGCCCTCTATTTTAATACTCCTGCGAAAAATCGGCAATGGTCAAGACTACTCATCCTCGTTCATGTTTATTATTCGTATACCTTTGACCTGATCCTTCTTAAATTTTATTATTTAACCGGGCAAGTGGTTTTCATGGTAAAGAGTTGGAAAAACGGTGAACTAAACGTGAAACAGAAGAAGAAAGTTCTTTACCTGATCCCGGTCTTCACTGCCGTGATAGCAGCGCTTTTCTGCGCGAAATACCGGGAGCCTACACGGTGATCGGAGGCCTCATCGTCCTGGTGGGAACATATTTAGCGGAAAAATAGGTTTTCAATGGCGTGAAGTTTTTCTGATCCGGGAAAAATCCACCCGGCCCAGCAGGTCGACGTTGAAGCCTTTTAAATTTTCCTGCAAATAGAAGGTGGCAACCCGCTGAAAAAGGGGTATCACCGGTAGATCCGAAGCGATCAGTTGATTGGCCCTGCCGTAGATTTCTGCACGCCGGGCAGGATCAGGCTCAGAGCGGGCCTGCCAGAGCAACTGGTCGAAGTTGCTGTTGGAGTACCCCGTGTAGTTGTTGCTGACATTCTGTTCACTGGAAAAAATGTTGTAAAGCAGGTTACCAGCTTCGGGATAATCCGCTTCCCAGCCCAGCCGGAAGAAATGGACATTCCCCGCCCGGATTTCGGTCTGGTACTTGTGCCAGGGTATTTTTTTTAGGTTTACGTCGATCCCCACTTGGCCCAGCTGCTCCTGGACAAGCCGCGCCGTCATTTCGTGTCCCGGGCTGTCATTGTAGGCATAGATCAGCGGGGGCAGGCGCAGGCCGTAAGGAAAACCGGCTTTGTCAAGACTCTTCAAGGCTGCTTCCTTTGAGAACTGTGCTTTAGCCTCAGCCTGCTGGCCTGGAGGGAGCAGTTCCGGCGGCAGGAATCCGGCGAGGGTTTTTCCGCCTTCCCCGAGCAACTGCTCCTTGATTCGCTGCTTGTCGATAGCCTGATCGATTCCCCTCCGCAGCTCGACGTTATCGCTGAAGGGACCCTGCCTCAAATTGAACCCCAGGAAGTATATGCCCAAAACGGGTTTTCTGAACACCGAGTAAGCAGCACGTGAGCTTTTTGTTTCTGATATGGTAAACTGGCCGGAAACACCCGCCAGTATGTCCAGTTTCCCGGCCTCAAAAAGGCGCCTGGTATCGCGTTGGTCCGAAATCACATGAAAACGAAGGGTATTCAATGAAGGCCTCAAACGGGTAAAAAACCGGTTTCGACGCATCAGGATGGTTCCCTTGTCCCATTTAGCCAGGCGAAAGGGGCCCGTCCCAACGATCCTGGTACCGGGGTGCCCATAGCGCAATCCCATTCTTTCAGCAACCCGTTGATTTACTACAGCCAGGGCCGGGCTGCTGACAACAGCCGGAAAGGTCCAGTCCGTCTCCTTTAAAGTCACCCGCAGTGTATCGGCATCGACCGCCTCAATCCCCTTGACCTCCTGGCAGCGCCCACTCAGCTTCTCCTGCGCGCCCACCACATTCTGCAGCAAATAACCGTAGCTGCTGATCTTGGGGTTCAGGACCCTCTCCCAACTGTATTTCACATCCCGGGCAGTAACCCGGGATCCGTCGTGAAACCTTATCCCTTTGCGCAGGACAAAGGTATAGGTGCGCCCGGACCGATCGGCAGTCCATTTTTGTGCGAGATCCCCTTCGAAACAGCGTTTTTCAGGGTTGTATTTCAGGAGGCCCTCATAAAGTGCTCCGTCGATCAGCTTCTCCTCGTAACTGTACATCCGGGCCGGATCGAGGCAGGAAGGTTGCCTGGCAATCTGAATTGAAAGGTTCGTCTCACTTGACGCCTTGTGAACTGATATAACAAATATAATCAGGGCAATACCAATTATTACCGTAAGCCCGACCCAGTACCTGAGTTCTTTTCCCCGCGGAATCAGCCTCCTCATAAAAAGCCCCCTTCGAAATACCATTTCCTGGTATAACTTATGAAGGGGGCGTTCTTGTTATGACAATTACTTCATCCGCCTCAGGTTTGGGTTGGGTATTTCCCCCGGAATCCTCCCGCGCTTCGTCAACGGCTTCCCGTTAACAACCTTGAGATCAAGCGTCATGTCAATGGGGGGAGCGCCGGAAATGTAACTCCCAACACCGAAGGCGTCCGCTCCTGCCTCGCTCAAAATTCTGATCCGCTCGGGATTGAGGCCTCCGGAAACAAAAATCTTGACGTGGTTGAAACCTCTTTGATCCAGGCGTGCCCGCAGTTCCTTGACCAGGTCGGGGGTTACCCCTCCTCTTTCCGAAGGAGTATCCAACCGCACCCCGCCTAAATCCTTTCCAAGGGCCTCCGCAACCCGGATTGCTTCTTCCGTTTCGTCCTTAAATGTATCTACCAGCACCGTACGCTGAGCGTTGGGAGGCATCAACCGGTGGTAGGCGAGCGCTGCCTCGACGGTATCCCCGATGATTAGGATCATGGCGTGTGGCATGGTTCCCTGGGGTTCCCTTCCGGCCAGCTTCGCACCCAGGATGCAACTTGCACCGTCACATCCTCCTACCAGTGCAGCCCTCTCCATGACGGGGGCGACTGCGGGATGCACGTGACGAGCTCCGAAACACAAAACCCTCTTTTCTCCTGCCGCCTCTTTGGCATGCCTTGCTGCGGTTGCCCAGCCCGAGGAACTGGCAAGAAAGCCCAGGATCGCTGTTTCAAACAGGCCGAATTCGCTGTAGGGCCCGCGGATGCGCATGACAACCTCCCTGGGCTGCATTGGACTGCCCTCTGGGAGCGACCACACTTCCACCTTTTTATCTTTCAAGAGAGCCATTACCTCATCTACACCGGCAAAGATGCCTTCCTTCCGGCAGAAAATCTCGGCGGTTACGGGTGTGTCCTGAAGCCCTAACTCTTTCAAGATCTCAAGGGTTCGCACAAAATATACGTCGGTGGTTGCTCCCGCCAGGATCTCCTCCGGGGTTGCGGAAAAAAATTTTCGATTTGGGTCAATTTTTAACCTTGGAAGGTCAGCCAGTGAATTAATAAAAAAATCATCCATCCCAAACACCTTTCCCTCTGGTTTGGCTTTATAATTCGCCTGAAATACATTAATTTCCTCTAAAAGTGTCACCGCCATACAAATATTTATAAACCTCGTAATCCCGCAAAACGGTTTTCAGGTAAACCTGCGTTTCGGGGAAGGGAATGTGCTTGATGTCATCGACGGCTCCCTTCCACTGCCCTGTTGCTATCCACGCTCTCACATTGCCGCGCCCGGCGTTGTATGCCGCCAGGCTGACAACGATATTGCCGTCGAACTCCCGAAATAAATGCGCCAGGTACCAGGCACCGATCTGTAAGTTGATTTCCGGTTGATAAAGGAGATCGGGGTGAAAGTTGCTTAGCCCGATTTCACCGGCGACTGAGGCTGCCGTATTTGGCATAACCTGCATCAATCCGATCGCCCCTGCATCCGACCGGGCTGCCGGGTTAAACCTGCTTTCCACTCTGATTAGAGCTGCAAGCAGGTAGGGATCGATATTCGAATGCATGGCCACGGCCGTTATCTCCTGACGGTAGGGCCAGGGATAGAAAAGTCTCCAAATCCACTTTGCCTGAAGCAGGTAAAGGACGCAGAAAATAATAACGATAAATAAAAGCAACCAGCGCAGTTGTCTGAGATTAATCACAAACATCCAATCAACTCCGGTCATCGGATCTCATCACCATTGAGACTCCTATATCACCTTGGGTGACAACCTCTATTTATTGCACTTCAACGAGTTCCATAATCTCCTGACCTGCAAAAATGTTTCTTCGGGACCCCCTCTATTGTCAATTACATGGTCGGCCAATTTAACCTTTTCCTCAAGAGGGATCTGGGAACTTATCCTGCGTGCGGCTTCCTCGGAATTGAACCCATCTCTTTTCATGAGACGCTCAAGTTGAGTTTGGTAGTCAACATATACCACCCAGACCTCATCCACCACTTTCTCAAGCCCCACCTCCAGGAGCAGCGGGGCATCCAGGACCACCACGGCACCGGGGGGGTTTTTACGGTAACCATCCAACAACCGTTTGATCTCGGAAATGATGTAGGGGTGGGTGATCCGGTTTAACTTGTCCAATTTATCGGTATCATGAAAGACGATCCTTCCCAGCACCCGTCTGTCCAAGCTACCGTCAGGCTTGCAGACCGTTTCCCCGAACTCCTGGACGATCTGGCGCCAGGCCGGGCTACCCGGCCTTACGATGTCCCGCGCAACCTGATCTGCATCAATAATTATAGCGCCCAGTTCCCGGAGAAAACGGCTGACAAGGCTCTTTCCACTGGCAATACCGCCGGTTAAACCGATTACGCGCAAAAAACTGCCCCCTCTACCCGGTGCGAAAGAACCGGACCAGCCCCAGCAGGCACAGCACAATGCTGGACAGGACATGGCCCTGCTTTCGCAGCCATCCCAAACAAGAAGAGCGTCCCAGGTAGATACCCAGGAGAAGAAAAAGCTGCTGGAATAAACCTATTAAAAAAATCAACAATAATCCGCTTGCTCCCGCTAAAGCGGCCGCGAAGCTGGCTCCCAAGGCATCCAGCGAAAGAGCAATCCCGAGCACCAGTGATTCCTGAATGCTGATGACGCCCGATGCATCGAGGTCGGCGCAGACAGGCTCCTCTAAAACCTGAATGATTACTGCAAGAGAGGCGAACTGAAACTTGACAAGGGTTTTGACGCGCTCCTGTTCCCTTTTTCTCCGCAAAAACCACCACAGCCCGATCCCGAACAGAATAATTCCACCGAGTTTTGCACCCCAATATGCGGGGACTAAACGGGCCAGCAGGTGGCCGCAGAGTATCCCAATACCTACCGTTAACGTTGATGCTACCAAAAATGCCAGCTGGGACGAAAATGGAATTCTGATCCTCCTTAACCCGTAGGCGAACCCTGCGCTGAAAGCATCCAGACTCAAGGCACAGGCAAAGAAAATTAACGTCCAGAATACCATGCCTCCACCCCCACCTTAACAGGTTATTAATGAGGGATGATGGAGGTGCTTGTTTACTTCTGGCAGGATGGGCAAAAGTAAGCACTGCGCCCCCCGTTTTTTACTCGCACGATGAAATTCCCGCATAAGGGGCATGGCTGATTTTCCCTGCCGTGCACGGCCAGAAGCTCCTGAAAACTTCCCGGATTGCCCTCGCCGTCCACGTAGTCTCGGATCGTCGTTCCCCGGTGATCTATGGCAGTCTTTAACACTTCACGCATAGCATGATACAGCCTGCCGAGATCGCGGGGTGTCAGGCTTGTCGCCGACCGCTCTGGATGAATCCGGGCCTTCCAGAGAATCTCATTGGCATAGATATTTCCGATGCCTGTAATAAATGTCTGGTCGAGCAATATTTTCTTGATCTGGCCGGTTCTCCCCTTCAGCATCTTCTTGAAAACATCCCTTGTCAGGGAGGGATCAAGGGCATCCGGCCCCAGTTTATTTAAAGAATGAAAATTTTTTAATCTGTCGGCCGGGATGAGATCCATAGTTCCAAATTGCCGCATGTCGTGAAAACGGAGTTCTTTCCCGTTGTCCAGGTGAAACACCACGTGGGTATACTTATCCCTCGGGAGATCTGGAGCAACGTACAGCAACCGCCCCGTCATCCGCAGGTGTACTATCAGTACAAGGGAACCGGTTATATTAAAGAGCAGGTGCTTCCCCCGGCGTTCCACGCCGGTTATGGTCCGGCCGGATATATGTTTGGCGAACTGCTCCGCCTCCGGCTCCCTGATCACCTTATCTAAAAGCACATCGACTCTTTCTATAGTACGGCCTAAAACCTTCGGTCTCAGAGAATGGATAATTGTTTCAACTTCCGGTAGTTCTGGCATTGTATTCCTCCACTGCGACAAGATCGTACCAGTTGGGGCCTATCTCGATTTCCACCTCGAGGGGAACATCCAGTTTGACCACCTTTTCCATCCCCTCGCGAACAAGGGGAACCAGGACGGGAATCTCCTGTACAGGAAGCTCAAAGATCAATTCATCGTGCACCTGCAGTAGCATGCGGGCCTGCAGTCCCCTTTCCTCCAGTTCCCTGTCAATCCGCAGCATGGCCAGTTTGATGATATCCGCGGCGCTCCCCTGGATCGGGGTATTAATGGCGGTACGCTCCCCAAAGGCGCGTACCATCCGGTTGCTGCTCAGCAGGTCGGGCAGAAAGCGACGGCGTTTAAAGAGTGTGTACACACACCCATTTTCCCGGGCCCTGGTGATTGTTTCCTTAATGAACCTGTCCACACCGGGATATTTCCGGAAATAATGGTCGATGTAAAGCGCAGCCTCCTCCCGGCTCACTCCAATGTCCCGGGCAAGGCCAAAATCGGTGATGCCGTAGATAATACCGAAGTTGACACCCTTTGCCCTGCGTCGCATGTCTGGTGTGACATCTTCCGGTGCCACTCCGAAAACGGTGGCAGCCGTCATAGTATGTATGTCTTCCCCCCGGCGAAAAGCATCCAGCAAGCCCTGATCCTGTGACATGTGGGCAAGGATGCGCAGCTCGATCTGAGAATAATCCGCGGTCATGATCAGCCACCCATCCTCGGATGGCACGAAGGCGCGCCTGATTTTTCTTCCCAGTTCCATTCTGATCGGGATGTTCTGCAAGTTTGGTTCAGTGCTGCTCAGTCTGCCCGTTGCCGTAATGGTCTGGTTGAATGTTGTGTGCACCTTACCGGTTTCCAGGTTGATCAGATTGCGCAGCCCGTCGATGTAGGTTGATTTGAGTTTCATCAACTGGCGGTATTCCAGTAGCTTGGCGGCAATTTCGTGATACTCCGCCAGTGTCTCCAGCACTCCCGCATCGGTACTATACCCGGTTTTCGTTTTCTTAACCACCGGAAGCTTCAACTTTTCAAAGAGCACGGCGCCCAATTGCCGGGGTGAGTTGATGTTAAAAGGCTCACCCGCTAGCTGGTAGATCTCCCGGGTGAGGGCATCCAGCTGGCGTCCGAATTCTTTGGACATCTCCTCCAACTGGGTCACGTCCAGCTTGACGCCGGTTCGCTCCATCTTGGCCAGAACTCTGGAAAGAGGCAGTTCCAGATCCTTGAACAGGGAATACAGTTCATCCCTCTCCAGCTCGGAATGCAACACCGGCCACAGCCGCTGAATGGCAAGGGCGCGCCGGGCGGCGGCGGTAAGGTCCTCATCAGGGGAAGGAAAGGTTATCGCCTGGTTGAGGTATTTCAAAGATATTTCTTCGAGGGTTGGGTTGGCTGAGGCCGGGTTCAACAGGTAGGCGGCCAGCATCGTGTCCCCGGCCACTCCTCTCAATTCGACCCCGTGATGGGAGCAGATCAGCATCTCCGCCTTGGCGTCATGGCACCACTTCTCACAGCGGACATCTGCAAGCACTTCTCCCAAACATGCGAGAAGCCCTGCTTTTTTTGCGACATCCGCCGGGAACTCGACAAGGGCTGCCTTCTTACCCCATGCCATGCCGAGGCGCTTTAACGGGCACCGCAATGGGGGAAGAGAGTCTTTTTCGAAAAAAATGGACAGCCGGCCTTCCTTTTTAATCTCATCCAAAAGAGGCAGCATGTTCTCAGCATCCCTGATCACAGGTATCCGCTCCTGGTCGCAGGAGATAGTCTTCAACCCCGCCGGCATCTCTGATTCAATGTTTTTGATCAGGGACTTAAACTCGAGTTCCTGAAAGATGCAGATAAGTTCCTCGTAATCCGGCTGTTCCACTTCCAAATCGGGGAAATTGACGGTCACGGGGACATCCGTGTCCAGGGTGGCCAGTTTTTTGCTCAAGATAGCCTGGTCTCTGTACTCAGTTAAGAGGGTACCAAGCTTTGTTGGTAGCTTATCCACGTTGTCCAGGCAGTTCTCCAGGCTGCCATATTGTTGCAGGAGTTTCACCGCCGTTTTTTCACCGATTCCCGGCACCCCGGGGATGTTGTCACTGGGGTCTCCAACCAACCCCTTGAAATCGGTGAACTGTTCCGGTGTAACTCCAAATTTTTTGACAACCTCTTCCCTGGTAAAGCGCTCAAGCTCGCTGATACCCTTGCGGGTGATCAGGGCATGTGTGTTATCGGAGACCAGTTGGAGCATGTCTCGGTCGCCGGTAACGATCAAGACTTGAATGCCCTGCCTGTTTGCCGCTTTGACAACGGTCCCAATCACATCGTCAGCTTCGTACCCTTCCAGTTCCAGAACCGGAATTTTTAAGGCTCTGAGAATTTTTTTTATCAATGGGAACTGGGGGCGAAGCTCGTCGGGCGTGCTTTTCCGGTGAGCCTTATAGGCGGTATATTCCTGCTGGCGGAAGGTGGCCCTGCTTTTGTCGAAGGCAACAGCCAGGTAATCCGGCTTTTCCTGGCGGATTACCTTCTGGAGCATATTAGTAAACCCGTACACGGCGTTGGTGAACAACCCCGTCGTGGTAGTCAGGAGAGGGAGGGCATGGAAAGCGCGGTGCGTCAGGCTGTTCCCGTCAAGTATAACCAGTTTTTTCACTACCTATACCCCCTGTCTTGCTTAGATATGTTTAGTACCCCTACCCCATCCCGAACAACAAGGGGCGTATCCAGATCCCTGCTAAGGGTAGCCGTTCGCAGGAGAATCCGGGCTGCGTCATTGCCTTGCGCGACTTGGGGCTGCTCGTACTTGATTAAAACCGGATATAGAGTGGCCCTGTTGATTGACCGCCCATTAAAAAACACCTTTAAAAGCAGACCCTCCTGGGATTTCGGACGGGTTTGCCTGTCGTACACAAAGTTGCCCAGGCTGTAGGCTATAAGAGAGCCCTTGTATACCTCCACACCCTGTAGGCAGTGGGGATGGTGGCCTACGATCAGGTTCGCCCCGGCGTCTACAAGGCTGTGGGCAATCTTGCGCTGCTCCTCCGTTGGATAGTCTGAAAACTCTGTTCCCCAGTGCAGGGAAACAATGATAATGTCAGCTTTGCCCTTCATGGCCTTAACGGCATCGACGAGCTGCAATTCGTCAAGCTTAACCACACCCGGCTGATCGGGTTTTACCTCCAGGGTCCGCCGGTACTTCCAGCTCCAAAAAATGTCTGCCATCTCAGTTGCGGCAAGAAAGGCGATCTTTTGGCCATTGAACTCTTTGACAACAGGCCGGGTGGCTTCGGCCGGGTCCTTCCCGCCCCCAACCGGAGCAATCCCTTGTTCGCGCAGCACCACCAGGGTGTCCAGAAACGCCGGGGTGTCATAATCCAGCGTGTGGTTGTTGGCCACGCTCATGACCGAGTAACCCGCCTCTCTAAGAGCCTCCGCTCCCTTTGGGTCGCCGCGAAACCAGATTCCCTTCCCGGGCAGGGGAGTTCCCTGTAAGGAAAGAGGGGACTCAAGGTTGCCGAATGCCATGTCGGCGTCACGGAGATACGAAGCCACCTGCGCAAAGGGGTAAATGACGCCCTGTTTCCTCATGGCGTCCGCCACACGACGCCCCAGCATCACGTCTCCACTGGCTACAAGGCTGAACTCCTGTGGTTGAACTGTCGTAGGACGATGCTGTCCAACGGGTTGTTTGGGCTGCTCGGGCAATCTTTCAAGACCCTTGGCCATGAGATACCCGGCAGCAAACAGGATGACGGCCAAGAGAGCCAAGAGATATTTTCTCGTTCCTCTTGTAAGGGCTTTAGCCCTGTTAAGGTTCGTCCAAGGGAAATACTTCACGTCAATCTCCTAAGAGTTTATTTAGTCAATTATAACAGATATTTTGCCTCCTGTTCATAATGAGCCACAGGAAGCAGAACCCGCGCCCCCAGTATTTACCATCCCTACATTTCAACAGCCACAAGGCTTCCAGCTACAGCACCTGGTAAAGAGTGTAAATAACCCCTTTTCCCTAAATTACCTGTTTTTTTCAGGGA
>CADDZA010000045.1 GCA_902812435.1 Clostridia bacterium | reverse complement strand
TTAGACCCAGGGAGACATGATAGGGTTAGCAGGGAGCGATAAGTGGGTAGACCACCCAGGATAATTTAAAAAAGGCTGATAGAGTGAGTATTATAAAGATACTGTTTTAAAAAATTGAGATAGGAGGGAATGGTATTGGGTGAAAACGATTTTTCGGAAATGCTGAAGGCTTTGCAGGCTTCGGGTTTGCCGTCCGATCCCTCGCAGTTGGGAGAATGCCTCCGTTCATTGGGACTTGACGGGAGGACCCCGGAAGCCGCCCGGGACCTGCTCAGCAAAATGGGGTTAGATAGCCGGGATATGCAAAGGCAGGACGAAATCATTTCTCAGATAAACCGGATCACCGCCGGTTTCAGCAGGGAGAAACGCCAGCAGATCGGCGGGTTGTTCGAGGAAATGGCGCGCCAGGTGGGATGCGAGGAGCTCCCTCCGGAATTTTTAGAGTTTCTCGACCAGTGGAAGAGAGGTGGATAACGCTAAGCCCCGGCCCCGGCCGGGGCTCATTTTTTTCTGCCCTGAAAATATGTTCCGGTTTATCCTTGCGCTTGCTCCCGGACTCTGGTTTAACTCGCCCTAAGACTCGTCGCAGACGGCAGCCGACCGGCTCCTATGACGGCATCCATGCCGCAGAGTCGCCTATCTCGACGTCCTGTCTCGATTCGGCTGCCGTTAGCTGCTCCTTCGTCAAGGGCGAGTAACAACCTCCGTAAGGTCGCTGCGCCAGCAAGGATAAACCGCTTTTTCATTCCTCTGTTGGTGCCGCCGGAGGTGGCGTGATCGTCTGCCCTGAAAATACATCGAGTACACCCGCCGGGTCTACCGCTCGACTCCCGATTCCAGGCCGGACCGGACAGAGAAGCCGTAACCTCGTAACAGGTGAAATTTAAGTAAGCGAGCGTTTAAATTTCACCAAATTTACGAGGCCATCCATAAGCCGCCCGCCGGAAACAACCGATCGATTTAAGTTGCGACATGTCGCTGGCCTGCAAGGCTAAACCACTATTTGATGGGGAGCCCGGCAGGGATTCGGCTTAATCGGGGAGAATATGATGGAGAATGGTGAAATCGGTTATACAGTAAAGAGGTGCTCCCGGTGCCTGTTCTGACTTATCATGAGGCAAAACAGAGGCTGGCCAAAGGGGATTTCCCCAAGTTTCTTCTCCTGCAGGGAGAGGAGCGGTTCCTGTGGCGGGAACTGATCGGGTTTCTGCGCCGGCGCCTTGAAGCCCGGGGCGGCTCCCTCGACTACGTGGAGTGGGATGAATCGGCCGGAGATGCGGAAGTATGCCAGATGCTGGCTACCATTCCTTTCGGCTCCGAAAGGCGTCTGGCCTTAATCAACAACCCTTCACCTGCCGCCCTGGAAAACTATTTAAGGATCGCCAATCCGTCTGTGGTGCTGGTTTTGCTTTTCGAGACGAGGCTCAAGACTTCAACCAGAGCCTACCGGTTCCTTGTGGAGAATGGATGGGTGGTTGATTGTTCCCCCCTGCGGGGGAGGGATCTTGCCCGATGGCTCGTGGAAGAGGCGCGTTCGCGTAAAAAAGATATTACACCATCTGCCATCGAGTACCTGCGTTTTTTATGCGGTGACAGCCTGGCCCAGCTCTGCCAGGAGATCGAAAAAACATCCCTCTATCTCGGCAGGGAATCGAAGGTGATCACCGTTGAAGTCCTGAAGGAGGTGGGAAGCCGCACTGCAGGTCGCAGCATTTTTGAACTGGTTGATGCGGTGGCTGGAAGAAAAACAGAACTGGTCAAGGAAGTTCTGGCGGAGATTTCTGCCCAGGGCCAGCCTCCGGTGCTGGTGGTGACCCTCTTGTCCCGCCATTTCCTGCTGATGCTGGAGATGGCCTGCCTGCTTGAAGAAGGCGTCCTCCCGCAAAAGATCCCCGAGGCGATGGGGATTCAGCCCTTTGTGGCAAAAAAAATGCTGCAGCAGCTGAGTTCCTTCTCTATTGCCGGGCTGGAAAGGATACTGGACGCCCTGCTGGAACTCGACGGGGCCCTCAAACAAGGGAGGGGAAACCCGCAGCTTTTGCTTGAGGCGGCTTTAATTGAAATCTGCATTAAAAAACCCCTTACCCTGCAGGGCAAGAGGTGGCTCTGGGTTTCGCAAGTTTCGCTTGACCGGGATTATTCCTGAACAATAGCCTGGTTTAGCTTCCTGGTAAGCTGTGCCTTTTTCCGGTCTCTCAGGTTGGGGTGAATGATTCCTTTTGCTGCTGTTTTATCGACCAAACGTATGGCTGTTTTATATGTAGCTTCCACCCGGGCCCGGTCACCCGCCGCCAGCGACTCCTCAAATTTCTTGATGGCGGTTTTCATTGCCGACTTCTGGGATGCGTTGCGCCTGGCGCGGACCAGGGCCAGCCGGGCCCTTTTCATTGCGGAACGGTTTTCTGCCACGTTTTCACCCCCTTCATGCTGCTCAAAATCAACTAAGCTATATGCTATCATGATCCCCATAAAATTGCAACACTACCTGCCCCTGCTTATGTTACAATATTATATGGCACTTGCTGGAAGCCAGAAGATGGTTATAATAATCTTATCTAAAAAATATGCTTTTGTGAGGCGAATAAACACTATTGCCTTCACCGTTCAAGTCAAGGGGGTTTAACGGGTTGGGTGTTACCGCCGTTGTTCCGGCTTATAACGAGGTCTTAACGATCGGATGCGTGGTCGAAGTCTTACAGCAGGTTCCCCTCGTTGATGAAGTTATTGTTGTGGACGACGGCTCCCGGGATGGTACCGCCGAAGCGGCGAGAAAACACGGGGCGGTGGTGCTCGAACTTCCTGAGAATTGCGGCAAGGGTGCCGCCATGACGGCGGGTGCCCGGCAGGCAAAAGGGGATGTTCTCCTCTTTCTCGACGCGGACCTGGAGGGCCTGACACCGCAGCATGTCATCGATCTCCTTGAACCCGTGCTCAGGGGAGAAGCGGACATGACGATAGGGATATTCAAAAGCGGGCGCAAGCCCACCGATTATGCCCAGGTGCTGGCGCCATCCATCTCCGGCCAGCGGGCGATGAGGAAGGATCTTTTCCTGGAGGCGGGTGTTGAAACGAGCCGCTTTGAGGTGGAAGTGATGCTCTCCTGTTTTGCCCGGGAGAAGGGACTGCGGGTCAAGCGGGTGCCCCTTGCCAACATGACCCATGTCATGAAGGAGGAAAAAAGAGGTATCACCCGCGGCGTTGTCGAGCGGATGGGAATGTACAAGGATATCACCTGTTATTTCTGGAAAGCACGGCGGGCGAGCAGGGCCATGCGGCCGGCCTTCATGCTTCTGGCCTTTTTTCTGGGGCTGTCCCTGATCGGATACAACCTCTTCTACATAAAAAATATCAAGACGGCCCGGGCTGAAGTGAGCCGCCTCGTGCATTTGAAACTCTGGGGAGAGAAACGGCGCATCCTGGTGATCTCTCCCCACCCTGACGACGAGTCACTGGCCGCAGGTGGGCTGATTGCCGAGGCGGTCAAAAACGGCTGCTCCGTCCACGTGGTTTTCCTCACGAGCGGGGATGGGTTCCAGCGCGGCCTGGAGATTTACAGGCGAAGGCTAAACCCCGGCCCTGCTGAGTTTCTAGAGTACGGACGGCAGCGGATGAGCGAGGCGGAAAACGCCTTGCAACGGCTGGGGCTCAAGCCGGGAGATATCACCTTTCTCGGTTACCCCGACGGCGGGCTGGACAAGATCTGGGAAAAATACTGGTCTGCGGAGCCGTATTTTTCCCTGCGAACGAAGCAGAGCGCAGTTCCGTACAGCGAGGCCCTGTCCCCCGGCGCGCCTTATACCGCGCCCAGCATTGTGAAGGACCTGGTCTCGGTCATTGGCGACTTTCAACCGACGGACATTTTCCTGCCAGATCTTGAGGACGGCCACCCGGATCACCGGGCGGGCGGGGCTTTGGCAATCACCGCGGTAGCAGCCTGGGAGCAGGGGAGCCGGCAACCCAGTCCCCGGCTGTTCTCCTACCTCGTTCACGCGGGATTGTGGCAGCTTGTCCCGAAGGTTGACAAGAATACTCTGCTGTTGCCGCCGAGAAGTTTTCTGGAGCGGGGCACCAGATGGTACACCGTTACCCTGACCTCTGCCGGTTTGCAGCAGAAAAAACTGGCCCTGGCGAGCTACCACAGCCAGATGAAGGTGATCTCCAGCTTCATGAATAATTTCCTGCGTCCCAACGAAATTTTCAGCGAGGTCCGCACTGCCGATGTGAAACTGCGCGAGGGGAGACAACCGGCCGGGTCAGACACATTTCCCGGGCAGCCGGTGCGGGTGAATGGGGGCTTTTAATTGCATCAGTTAATGTTTGGCCTGGAAGAAGAGGTCTTTATCACCGAACCCGAAAGGCCGACCTTGCAGTCTTTGTATTACCTGGCACGGCTCGTCTGGCGATCGCCGCGCAAATACTACGCCCACACCCACTGCAATTTCGCCCGGGGGAAGGACCTGCGCTTCGGTTTGATGAGCGGTGTGGAAATTTCCACCGCCGCCCATACCGACAGGAGGGCACTGCTCGAGGACCTGGCCGGGCGCCGGGGCGCTCTGGCCGACGCCTGCTCCGGTCTCATCGTTCCCCTTGGCCACCTGCTGGATCGCCCGGAACCCACCAACATCTGCGGCATGCACCTGCACATCAGCGGTTTTCCCGATTTTGAGCGGGCCTACCGCAACGTCATCTATTTCCTGCCCCTGCTGACCCTGCTGGTGGCCAACGCCCCTGGTTTCGGGAACAGCTTTTACGGCCCATCCTTCCGCCTGGCGGAAGCCTTTGCCATCGGGCCGCTGCGGGAGGACAAGAAATACCGTTTCCAGGACGTTATTCTTTCAAAGCGCCTGGGGACCCTGGAGATCAGGGCCTTTGACCCGGTCTGGGATCTCGGCAGGATTCGCCTCCTGCTTGACTGCATCGAGGCTGTGTTGCAGACCGGCAGGACATACCCAGGTACGACCGAGACCTACAACCGCCTCCGGCTCTTGGCGGCCAGAGAAGGGTACTGCGAGGAATTGCGGCAGGTCTACCGGGAGTTGAAGGAGCTGGTTCCGGTTCCGGAGAAATTCTTCCTGGAACCGCCCGCCCTCAAGGTGTGGGAGTTGTACAGGGAGCGGGGAATACCGGCGGTTTATTCAGCCCTGGATAACGCCTACCGGGGAGGCCCGCTGGAACCCCGGAAACTCCCGCCGATGAAAGCCAGCGGGTTGAAAATCATCGCCGGTGTGTGCGGGTACGCCCTGCCCCGCCTCCCCTACAATCTGCGGAAGGTGTGGTTGGAGTGGTGAGGTATTTTTTAATTGCGTTCTTCTCTGTTGTTTTCGTATGTCTGATCACACTCCTGTATTTGCGGAAAGTCTGGTTTTACCGCGATCCCGTGCGGGAATGCCCCCGGGAGGACGGAGTAATCGTCGCCCCCGCCGATGGGCAGGTCATCTACATCAAGCCCTTCCGGAACGGGGAGATCGTCTCCGAAAAACTGGGCCGCCCGATAAAGGTTGAAGAGATCACCAGGCTTCCGGCCTACGGGGACCGAGGCTGGATCGTTGGCATTTACATGTCCCCGCTGGACGTTCACTTCAATTACTCGCCCGTAGCTGCCCGGGTAGAGGAAATGGTTCATACCCAGGCCCGGGTCAACCTCCCCATGGTCGACCTCTGGGAGTACATCCGCCTCACCTACTTGAGGCGGGCCATCGACCTCTTCAGCCACCGCTACCGGCTAGTGAACGAGCGGCTGACCATCTTCCTCGACGCCGGGGGGTTGAAGCTGGCGATGGTGGAAATCGCCGACAGGTTCGTCAACAAGATCAGGGCTTTTATCAAGGTGGGGGACTGCCTGCAGCCCGGACAAAAGATTTCCTTTATAGACCGGGGTTCCCAGGTGGACCTGGTGATCTTCCGGGAAGATGTCCAGTTCACAGTCCGGGTCGGTCAGCAGGTATACGGGGCCCAGACAATCATAGCCCGCTACCAGGTTGCAGGCGGGGAAGCAACTTGACTCCAGAATATGTCTATTTCCTGCTTTTCGTGCTGCTGCTGATAGAGGGAATCGGGGTTCCCGGCATCCCCTTTGAGGCGATCTTTCTGGCAGCCGGTTATTATATCCAGACCGGGGAAATGAGCTTTGTAGGGGCCGTTGCCGTAGGCACATTAGGCAACTTGGCGGGCAACCTCATCGGCTACTGGCTGGGGGCAAAGACCGTTCCCGTACTATTGAGAAGGTTCACCTGCTCAAGGGCGATGAAACGCGGCCAGAACATCGCCATGTCCTGGTTCGAAAGGTACGGCGCGGCGGTGGTGGTGATTTCTCGCTGGTTCGGCCTAATCCGCACTCCCACCATCGTGGGGGCTGCGGCGATGGGGATGAAACCCGGCCCTTACACCTTTTACTCGGCCATAGGGGCCTTCACCTGGACCCTGGCCTGGCAATACGGCAGCTGGAAGGGGCTTGGCATCCTGACAAGGTGGTGGCGATGCTACCGCCAGCACTCCACCTGGTGGCTGGACACGCTGCTGATCACCGGTCTGGTTCTCTTGACAGGTATCCTGATTTTCATGTATTACAAAAAGCACTTTGGAACCAGGAACAAACCATAAAGCTCAGGCAGTATCCTGCAACTCGCCATCCTGTTGCCCGGATGGGCTCTTTCCTCAGAAGGCAGATCCTGTACCGGGCAATTATTATCTATCCGATCCCTTAAGCGCATTGTTTGCTCATATTTTACCATAAGCTGGAATATGAATGAGAAAGAGGTATGCCGCTGGAGGGGGAAGCATAATGTTCGTTCGTTTCAAGGAACGGCGGTTGCCTGTGCGGGGACTGGCCGTTTTTTTAGTATTATTTTTATGCCTGATGGGATTCTGGGGGATGGTGGAGATCCACCGTGCTTTATTATTGAAAATCGTCTCTTACCCTGACCTGCTAGACTGGGGCCTTGGGGGCCGCGGTGGAAAAGGGGATGGGCATTCACTGCTCAACGGCGCCCTGATCTGCCTGACAGGGGTTGATGCCAGTTACCTACCGGGCATCCTGGAAGTGGGCCTCCCTACTGCCGCCTTCGACAGAACCCCAACCACAACCTTTGCCCGGGGTCAGGCTTGGGAAAGAGGAGAACAATCCCTCAGCTCGCGGAATGTCTCGAAAAATGAGGCTAAAAGTTATGAGGTCGCCATCTACCACACCCATAATGCAGAGACCTATGTTCCCCTGGACGGTAAAAGCAAGGTGGACGGGAAGAATGGGGGAGTCAGCCTGGTAGGCGAGGAAATAGTAAAGGTCCTGGCGGAGGCGGGGATCCGGGCGGTTCATGACCTGACCGTACACGACTATCCCGATTTTCCCCGGTCATATATCAAGTCGGAGGTAACCGCCCAGAGGCTGGTGCGGGAGAACCCAGGGCTCAAAGTATTGATAGACCTGCACCGGGACGCAGGTCTGCCGAAAAAGGAGACGGTAAGGGTCGGCGGGGAGGACGTGGCGCGGATCATGCTGGTTGTCGGCAATGGCGAGCGCCTGACCAACCCTCACTGGAGGGAAAACTACGCCTTTGCCCAGTCGATAGCCCACCGGCTCGAAGAGAGGTATCCCGGGGTGCTAAAAGCCGTGAGGCTGAAAGCCGGGCGCTACAACCAGCATGTTTCACCCCATGCCATTCTGGTGGAGGTGGGCAGCGACAAGAACACCCTGGCGGAGAGTCTGGGAGCCGCCCGGTGCCTGGCCAATGTGCTGGTGGAACTGCTCGAGGAATCCAAAACCGGCGGGGAAAGCTGACAAGGGCGTTAACCTGGTGGTGAAAGTCTACTGCAAATTGCTTCGGTTCTCCCGCCTTGATCTTCTCCTTGAGCCTCGCCACCGCCTGTTGCCGTGTCTGGCGGTCACGCTCCTTCTCCTCGGGGTTGAAACATACGATGTATTGCACGTACTCGTAGATGACTTCCTTCACCCACAGGTTGGGAGCCACCTGAAAGGGAAGTTTACGGTTACAGAAGGTACCTTTAAGTGGGGGTACTGTCAAACTTCAGGAAGAGATGATCAAGACTGTGCTGTAAGAGCGAGGGCGACCTATTCCAGTACCGCCGTTCGGGGCCGATTTCGTTTCCTTTTTCAGGATCGTAATTTCATTTCCTCAAAGGCTTATGTAACATTCCCCAGACTTCAGTTAAGGGGCAAGGCCAAAATGGTGAAGGGCCTCAAGGATGCCTGCCGCATGAGGCTTATTAGCTCGATAGATTGTCGGAGGTAACAAGGAAGGCGGCAAGGAGCTGTTGGCAACCAGGACACCTCGATAGTTCAGTTGCAACATATCCAGATCGTTGCCGTCATCGCCACAAACGAACACTTTTTCAGATGGCAGATTCAAGCAGGAAACAAGGTAGCGCAACGCCGGGCCCTTACCGGCTACAGCGGGGATTACATCTACGTTACGGCCAGTCACTACTACGCGCACGGCCAGGCGACTCAAAGCTTCCACGAGTAGAGTCAAGGCTTCTTCCTCTTCCAGGTGATAACTCCGGCGCCAGGGGGAGCGAATTCTTTGGGGGGAAAGACCAGGGATACCTGTTGCTATTTCCTCTATCTTTTTTCCGTTCCAGCAATCGACAAAACGGCTTTCCCAGGCACGGTCGCGGCGAAATCGCGGTCGGTAGCGAATGATGGTTCCTACATCGGCAACCAGAACATCTGGAACCAGGAGGGCTTCCCTTCCTATCAGGTCCATGGCGGAAAGGGTATGCCGACCAGTTAAGTAAATCAAGAACACCTGCTGATGCCGTAGGGCCAACCGGGAGTTGAGCTCCGCCAGGGCGTCCGGATCTCCAACTAGGGTACCGTCAAGATCGGTGGCTAAAACGAGGAGGAGATCATCGTGTTGTTTTGATTGCAATTCTTTCACCTCGATTCTCTCACCTTGTCGTAGAGTGAGGAAAGCCTTTCAATCACTCGAGGCCAGGTGAACAGGTGCTGGACTCGCCGGGCGGCCGCCTCTCCTAGATGAAGAGCTGAGGACGGATCGCTTAATACCCTGGCAAGTCTGGCCGCGAGAGCCTCTGGGTCGCGTGGTGGAACGAGATAGCCTGTAACGCCGTCAACTACTGTGAATTTTAATCCGCCCACCCGGCTGGCAATAACCGGGGTGCCACAGGCCATCGCTTCCACCGCTACCAGACCGAAGGTCTCATAATACGAGGGCACAACACAAACCTCAGCCGCACGATAATAAAGCGCAAGTTCCTCCTGTGGTTTTGCTCTAACAGCAGTAACCCAGCCCGCCAGCCCCCGGGCGAGGAGCTTTTCCTCTAGATGGTTTTTGTCCTGTACGTCTCCACCAACGATCAGCACTTGCATATCCTGAAAGAAGCAGGGGTTGTCCTTCCCCAGCACTTCCAAGGCTGCCAACAGCGTCCCCAGCCCCTTGTTTTCCTCTTGACGCCCTACGTAAAGTACCACTTTTTTCCCGGTCAAGCCCAGCAATGCCTTGCTCAGATGACGATCGCCGGGATGAAATAACTTAGTATCCACGCCGCAGGGAATCAGGGTGATTCGCTCATCGCGAGCCCCGTAGTCCCTCATAAGGCTTGCCCTTTCTTCGGGCGCCGTGGCCACTAAGTGGCAAACGCCTTGAACGATTTGCTTTTCCGCTTCAAGGCGCCGAAGGAGATGCAATCCCTCCCTTTTCGTTTCCCTGGCCTTCACGCTACCCAAAGAATGAAAGGTGTGCACCTGGGGAATACCAAGATATTCCTTGAGGGATAATCCGGCCACACCCGAGAGCCAGTAATTTGAATGGATAATGTCGTACCGCCCTTTGTCTCTCCCTACATAGTCTTTCAGTTCTGTTACGAAGGCCGGCACGTAATGATAGAGGTCATCCTTGGGAATAAACTCCCTCCGCCCTGCCGCCAAACGGATAACTCTGCCCTTAGGCCCAAGTTTCTCTTGATGCTTAGCGGCAGGGTCCTGCCAGTGACTGAAGACGTCTACCAACCATCCTAAGCGTTGCAGTTCTAAGGCCACCTGGCGGACATAGACATTTTATCCGCCCGATTGAACTCCCCCCAGCCGGGCCAGGGGATCGCCATGAATGGAAATGAGCATGGCCCTTGGCATTTTTCATACCTCCCTTGGTAAAATACCAACTTTTATATGAATAAAAAGTTGTCTGCTAGCAAAAAATGATGGGTCTTTGCAATTGGCTCGTGAGACCGGTTCTTCGGACTGTCCGTTAAAGTAAAATAACCGCGATTTTACGATTTAGCTACTTGCCCAGGCATTGTCTCGTGAACCCTAAAGGGAAAGCGCGGCGTATTGGTGTGCAGGTATAAGGTTTGGGTAGGATAGGCGAAGTCGATTTCTTCCTCCTTGAAGCGGCGGAAAATAGCTAGGTTGATGGCCTGTTGAGCATCCATATAAAGGTTATAATCCTGATTGAGTACGTAGTAGACGATTTCAAAATTCAAGGAAAAGGCGCCATATTCTTTAAAATGTGCCCGGTCGAACCGCACCTGCGGCTGAGCTTCGATGATTTCCCGGATCAATGCCGGTATGCGTACCAACTTCTCATAAGGCGTTTCATAAGTTACACCCAGAGAAAAAACAACCCGGCGCTCATACATCCGCTTGTAGTTACGAATTCGGCTGCTGAGTAGATCGGAATTAGAAAAGACGAGTTGTTCGCCGGAAAGGCTGCGGATGCGTGTACTTTTCAAGCCGATATGCTCAACCGTGCCCATATAGTTGTCAACGACAATAAAGTCCCCTATCATAAAGGGTTTATCTAGCAAGATGGACAAAGATCCAAACAAATCCCCGAGAATGTTCTGGAGGGCCAGCGCTGCGGCGATGCCGCCGATTCCTAATCCTGCCACCAAGGCTGTGATATCAACACCTAGATTGTCCAGAACCATCAGGAGAACCACGGCCCACAGGACGAGACGGGCGACAAAGCCGAGGGCGTAAACAGTGGCCACGCCTACCTCATCTTCGCCCATTTTGGCTTTTAGATTCCTGCCAACAAAGAAAGATGTGACGGCATTCCCCCAGAGCGCTGCTTGAAGAAAGGCTAGGGTAATAATAATCTTGCCTATGACACGGGTTATTTCACCTGGCAGGTGGAGGAACGGCAAGGTCAGATAAAGGGAGAGGGCAAGCAAAAACCAGAACTTGGTCTGCGCGAGCATGCTGGCCAACAGATCGTCTATATCATTTTTCGTCTTTCCGGCAAATGCGGCCAAGCGCTTGACGATTAAACCTTTAATGAAGCTTAATGCCGCCAGCATGGCCAACATCAAGAAAGCCGCGGTTAGCCAAGTCTGAAGGGTATTTCCGTATAGCGTTAACGTAAGCAAGCGCACTCTGCTTCACCTAACCTTCCCCTAGACCCTACGGCTTCACATGAAGCAGTGAGGGCAGTCCTTAGTCCGCTTAAAGCTATTGTACACATAATCTATAATAATTGACAACAACTTTTTAATAAATTAAAGTTGTTAGTTGCAAGCGCCAGCCTCCTCTTATCTACCGCGGCCGCTGGCGGCATGGAAAGGGCGGGGCAGCGCAGGCCGTTCAGGACACATCAAACTATTGTTGTACCGCCGGTCTACCGCTCGAATCCGATTTCAGACCGGATAGGAAAACGGCTCACTTCGGAATGCGGCACTAATTTAAGTGTCGGGTTACCCGTGTTTCCATAAGTTGCTTGACGGTAGATCCGGCGGCTATATTTTCATACTGTTGGTGTTAAAAGGTGACATGCGGGTTTAATACTTAGAAATAGATCTGTTTTACTTTGGCTTTAATGGGGATCAACTCTCCTACCGCATGTTTGGCAAGGTTATGATCAAGCACCTGCCTGATGGCGCCGGCCAGGAGAGCCGGATTGCGGTCCTGGAAGACGTTCCTGCCTATGGCAACACCTCTTGCTCCTGCCTGAGCGGCATCCGAGATCATAGCCAGCAGTTCGGCGGTGGAACCCATTTTCGGGCCTCCCGCAATGACCACCGGGATGTTCACCGAACCGGTAACCCTGGCGAATGTCTCCGGTGAGCCCGTGTAGTTTACCTTGACGATGTCCGCCCCCAGTTCCTCGGCAATCCTGGCGGCGTGGCAGATCCTGGCCGGATCGTATTCACCGCCGGGCGTTCCGTCTCTGACGTACATCATGGCCAGGAGCGGTATCCCCCAAAGTTCGCACTCCTCCGAAATCCTGCCCAGGTCGCTGAGCATCCGGGCCTCGAATTTCCCGCCCAGGTTTACATGGGCCGAGACCGCGGTTGCACCCAACCTGATGGCGTGTTCTACCGAACATACCGGTTCTTTTCTGGTGGAATCGGGAGACAGGGCGGTGGATGCCGAGAGATGGACGATGAGTTCACATCCGCCGGGATTTATGAATTCCGTGATCCGGCGGGCAAGCCCCTTGTGGAGGATCACGGCGTCGGCCCCGCCTTCGGCGACGGATTTCACCGCCTGCCGGATATCTTCAAGGCCGGGCATGGGGCCCATGGTTACACCGTGGTCCATGGGTACAATGAATACCCGCCGGGACTGTTTGAACAGGCGTTTTAAACGGATCTCCTTTCCTTTCACTGGCGCTTATCCCTCCGATGCTATTTCTCGATGATGGTTTCCTCCACTTTGATGCCGACGTGACGCCCCGGTTCACAGACGTGGGCCAGCAGTTCGTCGCCTGGGCGAATTGCGGTGGCGTTCCTGGGTTTTCCGTCCGATCCCATGAGCCTGATGTGCCAATCATCCTGGACGATGACATTGAGTTCCCTGCCTGCCGCTTCACCCTTGATCAGCAAAAGCGGCCTCGCCTCTATCTTGACCCGGCCGACGGTGAGTTCCCGCGCCTCCCCTTTTGTGTTAACGCAGAGAACCCTGCTCCCCACTGCCAGGTCGGTGATGTATTCTGCGGTGTTGCCGGGCATCCAGACGTAGGAGTGGACGGCGCCGGCATTTACCCTGAAGGGGCGCAGGTTCATGTAGGGCAGGTAGTGGGTTTCGGAGCAGACGAAGATCCCGCCCCCCGAAGTGGAGCCTATGATCATTCCCTCTTCCCGGTTCATGAGACCGGTGGTATCGATGCATGCCCGCATACCCATGCCGGCGTGGCGGACCCCGGTTACAACCAGTGGCTGCAGTTGCAGGGAATGGATGCTTTCCCGGGATAGATAATTACAGAGCTTTTGAATTTCGAACAGGTCCGTCCCGGCAAACAGGACTCCGTCGCTCCCCCGCTCGAGCACTCCAAAGGCCACTTCCATATCTTCGCAGGTAGTGACTTTCCTTAAGAGAACGGTTCTCCCCTCTTGCAGCCTGGCTAAGATCAATTCCAGGGGGATGTTCGTGGGCAGGTCGAAATCCACGACAGCATAATCAAACTGGGGGGCGTCCTGCCACGCTCGCTCCAATGACTCGCTTCCCTTGACCGCAAGAAAAACGCAGGTCTTGCA
Organism: Clostridia bacterium; assembly: GCA_902812435.1. Classification (GTDB taxonomy): domain Bacteria; phylum Bacillota; class DSM-12270; order Thermacetogeniales; family Thermacetogeniaceae; genus DULK01. Next base: position 1,462 of record CADDZA010000045.1, on the reverse strand, counting down.
CCCGCGTTTCCTTGCAGCTTGTAGAAGCTCCTGCTGCTCCGACAACACCGTTTCTCCGCCGGCGATCCCGTCCAGGTCCGCTTCATTGAGAATTTCCGTGATTAGCTCCGTCTTGCAGGGGTAGTGTCCATCCCTGCGCTGCTCAATAGAGACCACGACTTTTGTAACCGGCGAGTTGTTCACCAGGCCCCAGATATCCTGGCGTGAAAGGGGGATCTGCCGGCCGTCGAACCAAATTTCTCTTGTGTTTATTCCCATAAATTTAATAACTCCCTTTGATTCGTCTTTTGAAATTCCTGCAAGCAGTTCCTCTAACCTTCCGAGGCTTCTTTAAAATAAACCTGGTCAATGTCAATAACTTTTTCGGGCGAAGTGCCGACCGCAATCAAGGCCACCTCGGCTTTTGTAGCCCCTTTTGGCGCAGGCCCGGCAACGAAGGAGACCGGCGAAAACTCACCGGGCTGCAGGTTACTCAACTTTACCCCGGTTGAGTAAGGCGTCCCCAGGATCGTATCCTGGTCGTTCATAAAGGTAACGGTAGCAGAAAAAAATCCCGTCGGGGAATTGCTGGCTACACCAAATCCGACTTCATATTTTTTACCGGCCTCGATGCCGTTTGCGATTGGTTGGGATATAGCCGACATAGGAGGGGAGAAGCGCGCAAGAAATTTCTCGCCGGTATCCGCCGGGCCGGTCGCCCCCCCGGATGCCAAAGCTGAAACCGGAGCAAAACTGACGCTGCCTAACAGTGTTCTCCATCCGAATTCATTTGCTTGATAGGATTTTTGATTTGCCACGCCTGATTCTCCTTTCTGCTTTTTGACTGAGGGTACTTTAACCGGTACCCCTTGCTGTTTACCATGATATGTGAGGGCATGGCAAATTGTTACAATCTTACATTCACAGCGCCCCCTTAATTAAATTGCGATAAACCGCATCCCGCCGCTTTTCACTACATTATCAATCTATTAACCGGGATTCGGAGGTGTGCAAAACGGTTAAACTTTGAGGACCGCCTGAAAAGGGCGGCCCTCCGCAGATTCCCGGTATTTCAAAAGTTGTTAAACTATCCTACTTTAATATTGTGAGCCCCGGAACTATTTGCCCGGGAAATCAATGTTGATGTCGAGATCCTCGAGCAGGTACCAGACAGCCTTTTGGATATCCTCCGCTACGGTGTTACCCTGCAGCGCCTTGTTAATTTTTTCCGTGAACTTGTTCACGGCATTCTTGATCTCTTCATTGGCCACGTTGGCTCCCTCCTTTCCCGCGGGTTCTAGAATAGGGTATTTTAAATAAGAGGTAAACGTTACAGCGATTTCCATTTGTTAACAACCATTATACCTTGCAGGATTTCAGGTACTTTTTCTGCCGCATTTCCTGGGTGGAATAAAGATACTGCGGTTTTCCCACCACCCCTACCTCCAGCAGTTCACTGCGATCATAAAGGGTTCCCTTGGGA
>CADDZA010000044.1 GCA_902812435.1 Clostridia bacterium | reverse complement strand
TTTCATGCCTGAATTGTACCATTTCCTCAAGCAGACGGCAAGATACGCCCTCAAAGGCTGTCACCTTCGGGAGCCAAGCTGCTGTTGGCAGGTAGCCGGGGCTATGTGATATATGTGGTATTAATGAATGAAAGCAATGTTTCCGGGGATCTTCAACTGCAGGGTGGCACCCCATGCAGGAGTTTTTGGGAAGTGGTAAATATGACTCCTATTAAATTTGGTAGAGTAACACCAGATACCCTCAAGATCGAAATCGATTATACCGGAGGTTTATACTATGCGCCAGTTTAAGATTATAGTGGAGAAGCATCAGGACGGGTACGTGGCGTACCCTCTTGGATTGAAGGGAATTATAGTTGGGCAGGGGGATACCTGCGAAGAGGCGCTCGCTGACGTAAAATCTGCCATTCGGTTTCACATTGAAACTTTTGGAGATGAGGTGTTAGAAACTGACTCACCCGTACTTGAGGAACCCGCAACGCTCATCCTGGCAGGATCTGTCAAGGCAAAAGCGAAAGGAGCCGTTCTATGCCTTTAAGGGACGTCCTGGCGGGGTGGTTGAATCTGGATGGTAGTGACCGGCGGCCTCATCAAGATGTTCCTTGACTTAGTCATTAGTCTAGTCTAAAATGAAGCCGGGGGGGTAGATAAAATGCCCAGAGAAGTCAATATATATGAAGCCAAAACGCATTTTTCTAAACTTTTGGCTCTCGTAAAGGAAGGGGAGGAAATAATCATCGCAAAAGCGGGCAAACCCGTTGCCCGTCTTGTTCCGTTCAGGGAACAACCTGAAAAGCGAGTTCCTGGAAGCGCAAAAGGGAAGATTACCATTGCCCCTGATTTTGATGCGCCACTTCCGGAATCTGTTCTGGAGTTGTTTGAGGGATGAGGGCACTCCTTGACACCCATACTTTTTTGTGGTGGATTACCGATGATCCCCAGTTGACTCCTCGTGTCAAGCAAATAATTGGAAGAGGCGAAAACAAGTTGTTTCTCAGCGCCGCCAGCGGCTGGGAGATGGCTATTAAAGCTGCTTTGGGAAAATTGACGTTTCCGGGAAATATAAAGAGCTTCATTATCGAGCAACTGGCCGTAAATGGAATCGATAGCTTGCCTGTGGAACTGACCCATGCCCTTCATGTGTCTACTTTGCCGCTTATTCATCGCGATCCCTTTGACCGGCTCCTCATCGCTCAGGCCCAGATGGAAAACCTTCCGATCCTGACTGCAGATCCTAATTGGCCGCTACGATGTGGAAGTTATCTGGTAACTGATTTCATCCAGGGCATAATAGTTCAGTGCCCGTATCGGTGAGCCAGCTGAGTCATTGGTGTTCTTTCCGGTTCCACCGGCCGATTTCTCCTTATTTTCCTCACCTCCCGTCGACCGCCGTTTTTCTTGCCGGCTTACTTTCAGGCTGGTAGAATAGCACCGGAAATCATTCAATTTGAATTGGGGTGCAAGCATGAAGGTCTTTGAAGTGGAGAGGAACGACATCTGCCCCTGCGGCAGCGGGCGCAAGTTTAAAAAATGCTGCCAGGAGAGGGTGGATGATGCTGTTCGCCGCATCGGCCGGGAGATCGGCCTGGGAGACTGCACGGCCGAGGGACGGGAGATTGTTGAAACCCTCGGTTTTATGTGCGGGATGCGGGTTGAGGAAGAGGGGCACATGCCCGACCCGGAGACGCTTGGAAGGCTGTTGCAGGACGCCTGGAACGAGGAAGAGCGGTTGCGCGACCGCGGGGATGAGGTCGGTCTAAAAGGTCTTTTGGACCGGTTTCAAGAGCTTCTGGGCGAGAAGCCGTATTTGAGGCATCTCAGGGTTCCGGTCTGGCAGTTCGATTTTGATGAGGACTTTGACATTATGGAATACCTCAACAGAACCTGGGGATATCTGCTTGCCAGAAGGTCGGCGGAGTTGATCCGCCTGTCGCTTCTTTACGATGATTGCAGCGAAGACGAGCTCAAACTGCTGCTCACAGGGCTGAGCTGGCTGGTAGCGGACGAGCAGCGAGAACTGTTCTGGTGGTCAGTTCTTTCCAGGACGCAGAATGATCTGATGTCGGCGGCCAGGGAGATAAGTGAAATCTCTGAAAAATACAGGGATAAGGATATGACCGGGTTTTACGCCAAGGTGGAAGCCCTTTTTGATAAATTTCCGGTATACAGAAAAATGCTGTCGGAAAGCCTGGCGGAAGAGATTGAACCTGCAGTAACCGCCGTTATGCAGGGAAAAATAAAGCTGGAGGTTCCCCTCTACTCCGTACTGGGTGGGATTTACGCAACAATCTCCGGCTTTGCAGAAAGTTTTGAAGAACTGCTTTCATGCCGCAGGGTACCCCCTGTGCTGCTGCCGCTGCTGGATGAAGCGCTTCTGGACGCCGATGAATACGAATTTTTCCTTCCGGAGGTCGTCAATTCACTCAGTGAGAGGATGGACGAGGTCCAGGACGGCGAGCTGGAAAAATCTCTTGGCAAACTGATGCTTTACCTTTCTTTAATGTTTGACGATAACAGGTATGCGCTGCTCGAATACCTTTATCTGAGGCATGTCTGCACATTCCTGGTCGGGCTGCCCCTGGCTCTACCGGAGGCCGGGGTGGAGTTTAAAGACCTCAAGGATCTGTGCGACGAGAACCTGGTTGAAAAGTACGCTGCTTACCTGGAGTCCCGGAATCTGGTGGAAGAAGCCGGACATGTGCGGGGTGTCTACCGGTCCTTTGGTGCACGGGCGAGGGAAAAGGCCGCAGAGCACTCCTCGCGCAGCAGGGAAAACGCTCGCGGGAGAGGTTGCGATAAAACTTGACAACATCAGTTGCGGCAAATATGATGTATACAAAAAGACCGGTAGGTGATCTTTCTGAACAGCAAGCATAATGACAAAAAAGTGCACATGATCAGGAAGCAGACATACATTTTGCCTGAACAGGACCGGAAGTTAAAAGTCCTGGCCAGGATGAAGCAGGTAACCGAGGCGGAGTTGATCCGGGAGGCCCTGGAGCAGTTTCTCAGGAGGGAAGGGGCGAGGGTGGAGGATAACCCTTTGCTCAAAATTGTGGGTATCGGCGGAGACAGCCCCGGCCCCGTTGACGGAGCCCTGAACCATGACCGCTATCTCTACTGCAGGGAATAAGGTTTTTGTGGATGCCGGTGCTTTCATTGCCCTGGCCTTTCGGGGAGACCAGCTGCACAGTAGAGCTGTTGCCATTTACCAAGCACTTTTACAGCAGGGGGTTATCCTTTTTTCTTCCAATCTGATCATTGCCGAAACCTATACCTTCCTCAGGTACAATGTATCCTACCAGGCGGCACTGGGCTTTCTGAAAAACATAAAAAGCGCCGAAAGGGGCGGGATGATTACCATGGTTTACTCCACCCCGGAACTGGAGGAGAGGGCCCTCGCCATTTTAGAGAAATATTGTGACCAGGGTCTTTCGTATGTGGATGCCGTGAGCTTCGCCATCCTGGAGCAGGACCCGCAACTCCAGGATGTCTTCACTTTTGATGCTCATTTTTATCTGATGCGGAGGAATGTACTCGGTGAAGGCGGCTGAAGTCGCGGGACCCCCGAAGCTAATAGAAAGGACCCAGCAACGTGATAGAGTGAGTATCTCCAGGAGGGGAGCCGGGCACCGCTCAGGTGCCCCTCCGCACTTTCAGGTTCTCACCCAGCGAGTTGAAGCGGGAAATCCACGCCTTGGCGTCCTCCTCCCCCTTTTCAGCCTGCCTCCGGAGTTCCGGGTAAACCTTTTGCAGCAGCTTGTAATAGATGTTTTGCGCCTTCCACAGGTCCACCTCGAAGGGGACGGCGCGGGCAAGACCGGTTGCCTTCTCCAAATTTTCGAGCAGGGAAAGGTCTTCCGGCCGGGAGCGCAGACGCTCCGCCATTCGCTCAACGGTCTGCCGGAGGGCGTACCCGAGGCCTTCCCTGTCGAACGGGATATCGAGGTTTTTGGCTTCGTTGAGGACGGCGGTGATGTGCTCGAAGGCGAGCTCCTCTTCTGAGATGGCCCGGCGCAGGCCGGTGTTGAGGATGAACTCGGCGGCACAATTGAGGGCGCGCGGCCGGGGAATGTCCAGGTCTTTGAGGAAACGCATCAGAGAGACGTGGTTATCGTAAATCCGCCTGTAATCCGCCTCGACCTCTGCCAGCGTAGAGTCGAGGATCATGTCGAGGATCCTGCGCTGCCGGTCCCGGAAGAGCTGCCTGAGGGAGTAGATCCTTCCTTCAAAATACTGGTCCAGGAGCCGGATTACCCCGGGAAGGTCCCCTCTCTCAAAGCTCCCGGAAATTCCCCGCACCATCTCCTGGTAGTCCTCCTCCCCTTGGTAGACCCGGACTCCACCGCTCACATTGATGATGCCGAAATAAAGCACTCCGTAGTCCAGCACCGTCGATTCCCGGGTGATCTCCGAAGTAACCCGCGCCCGCCCGAACACGAGCTTCGCCTTGCCTGTTTCCAGCCTCCGGTGGTCCTGCCGGTCGACGGTATAGCAGTAGATGCGAGACTGCTCATCATATGTTTCAAAGAGGGAACTGATGGCGTAATGGGCGCCGACTTTTGGAAGATCCACCATGGCGGGCTTCACAAACTTTTCGTAGATATGGGCGCCGTTGCGGTACTCGGGGACATTGCTCCTGGCCTGCTCCAGGATCTCGAGGAAGCGGGGCTCGAGGGAACAGCCGAACACTTCCTGGCCCAGCTGCATGACGCGCCCGGCGTACTGGAGCACCTGGACATTCTCGATTCCCGAGATGTCGTCGAAGAACCAGCCGCAGCTTGTAAACATCAGCATGGCGTGACGCTGCATTTCCAAAAGCTTGAGCGCCGTGACCTGCTCCGCCGGGTCAAGCGCCCTCGCTGCGTGCTTTTCAAAAAACTTCCGGAGGCTTTCCGCCGAACGGTCGAGCACGACAGATATATAGTCGTCCCGTGCCGCCCAGGGGTCCTTTAGGTAGCGGCGCCCCTCTTCCTCGTACCGGGAAGCGATGGAGTTCCGGAGCCAGTTTAAGGCGTTCCGCAGGGGGGCCCGCCAGGCCTGGCTCCATCCCGGGTGCATACCGGAATTGCAGCCGCAGTTGTTCCGCCACCGCTCCACTCCGTGGGCGCAGCTCCAGGAGGTGTTTTCGACAATCTCGACTTCATGGCTGGGCGGATACATGTCCAGGTACTCGGAGTAGTTTGTGATCCGCGCCAGCTTGTTGGACTCAATGTAATCCAGGGCGTAGGCGAGCGCCATGTCTCCGTACCGGTGGTGGTGGCCGTAAGTTTCCCCATCGGTGGCGATGTGGACGAGCTGCGCCCAGCTGCGCGACTCCACGAAGCCGCCGAGCAGCCGGTGAGCGAAGTACTCTCCGTTGTTGAGGAGGTCCTCGAAGGCCACGGCGCGGGCGATGGGTCCGTCGTAGAAAAAGATGTTGATGATGCGGTCCTGGTTTTTCAGGCGGAGCCGGTAGGGCATGGAGGGGTCGATCCCCCCGGGGCCGACCTCCTGCCAGCTGCTGCCGCCGATTTTCCGCACCCGCCGGGCCTGGTGCGGGGCGAGGATGGTGAAGCGGATCCCCTGTTCCGCCATGATCTCGAGGGTTTCCAGGTCCACGGCGGTTTCCGGCAGCCACATGCCCTCCGGTTTCCGGCCGAAGCGGTGCTCGAAGTCCCTGATTCCCCAGATTACCTGGGTGTATTTGTCGCGCCGGTTTGCCAGCGGCATGATCATGTGGTTGTAGGCCTGGGCGAGGGCGGAACCGTGCCCGGAAAAGTTCTGCATACTCTCCCGGTCGGACTCGATGATCGCCCGGTAGACCTCCGGCGCCTGTGCCTCCATCCAGTGGAGCAGAGTGGGGCCGAAATTGAAACTGATCCTGGCGTAGTTGTTGACGATTTTCTTGATCTGACCCCTCTCGTTGAGGATGCGGGAGGCGGCATTTGGAGCGTAGCACTCGGAGGTGATCCGTTCATTCCAGTCGTGGTAAGGATAGGCCTGATCCTGAAGCTCGACGGCCTCAAGCCACGGATTTTCGCGAGGCGGCTGATAAAAGTGGCCGTGAATGCAGATATAGCGGGTCATTTGCAATAACTCCTCCCTCGTCTGCCGGCGTATTTGCCCCACGATTTATTATCCACTGTTTCGCCGCTTTATATGAAAAAGAAGGGGGCATTGCCCCCTTCTCTGTATTCCGGCCTTCAATAGGTTGCCCGGCACTCACTGTTCCTAAAAAAATAACGGAATTATTGGATGAAGACCGGTTATGCAGCAGGGTTTCGGTAAGTGCCGGGTCGCGGCACCGGCAAGGAAAAACGCTTTTTCGGTTCTTATAGACAAGAGAACCGTCCCCTTGTCTTCTCCCCTTGTCTTCTTGTCTTTCCTTGTCTTAAAGATCTACACCAGGTGCATTCCGGCCTCCAGGGCGCGCAGGTTCACCTCCCGGTACTGCGGCCGCACCGCCCCCGCTACAACCTCCTTCCAGTCGACAAGGCCGGCGAGCCCGGCCAGCCGCATAAGCGCTCCCAGCAACACCATGTTCATCACCCGGTGGTTCCCAAGTCTTTCCGCCTCCCGGTCGGCGTCGATTAAATAGAGGGAGACGGGGAAAGAGGAAAGCCGCTCCTCGATGTCCCGGGGGTAGGGAGCCGCCCCGGTCAGGACGGGGAGTGAGGGGATCTCACGCTTGTTTGCCAGGAGGATGCCGTTTTTCTTCAGGAAATGCACGTAGCGCAGGGCTTCCAGCTTCTCCAGGGTCACCAGGATGTCGATCGCCCCCGGGCCCACCAGCGGGGAGTAAACCCGTTCCCCGAAGCAGACCTGGGTGACCACGCTTCCGCCGCGCTGGGCCATCCCGTGCACCTCCGTGCTCTTGACGTCCAGCCCTGCCCGGAGCAGGCCTTCCGCTAGCACCCGGGATGCGAGAAGGATCCCCTGGCCGCCGACCCCGGCGAACATCACCCGTTTCGTCCCTTTTGCCATCACGACGTCACCCCTTTCTCCTGCACCCGCACCGCCTGGTGCCGGCAGACCTGTTCGCAGAGCCCGCACCCGGCGCAGGCAAGAGGGTCGATAGCCGGGTATCCCTCCTCATCCAGGGAAAGGGCCGGGCACCCCAGGCGGAGGCAGTTCTTGCACTTGGCGCAGTTGTCCCGCACGACCTCCCGGGCGGGGCCGCGGCGCGACTCCTTGAGGAGGCGGCAGGGCGCCTTGACGATGATGGCCACCCGGTCCCGGGAGACCTTCGCATCCCGGATGGTATTCCTGATCCCCTCCAGGTCGTAGGCGTTGACCACCAGCACCCGGTCGAACCCAACCGCCAGAAATATGCGCTCCGGGTCCTGCATTACCGTCGGCTCCCCATCCAGGGTCCGCCCCGTCCCCGGGTTCTCCTGGTGGCCGGTCATGGCCGTGCTCCTGTTGTCAAGCACCACGGGGACGATGGGGCGCCTGTTGAAGACGGCATCGACCGCCCCGGTGATCCCCGAGTGGTAGAAAGTGGAATCGCCCAGCACCCCGAAGACCTTCTCCCCCTCCGGGAGGTTGGTACTGATCCCCAGGGCGATGGAAAACCCTCCCCCCATGCAGGCGGAAACGTCGATCCCGTCAAGCGGCGGCATGGCACCCAGGGTATAGCACCCAATATCGCCCACCACCATCACCTTTTCCCGCCTGGCCAGGTAGAAGAAGGCCCGGTGAGGGCACCCGGCGCAGAGGATGGGCGGTCGGGCGGGAATGCCGGTCACCGGCTCCGCGGTCGCCGGCTCCAGTTGTTCCAGGGGCTCCAGGCCTGCCTTCGCAAGGGATGTGGCCACCGCCTGCGGGTTCAGCTCGAAGAAGGGAGAAATGCACTTCTTCCCCTCGCAGGTAACCCCCAGCGCCTGGACATGGGTCTCCAGGTAGGGGTCGAGCTCCTCCACCACGTATAGCCGCTGCACCTTTGCCGCGAATTCCCGGATGAGTTCCCCGTCCAGCGGGTAGACAAGCCCCAGCTTGAGGACGGAGTACCTGTCCCCGAAGGCCTCCTTGACATAGTTGTAAGAGGCGCCGGAGGTGATGATCCCCACCTCGCTGCCGGTGATCTCCATCCTGTTCACCACCCGGGCCTCCGGGTCGGCGAGCAGCCTCTTCAGGTTTTCCTCCAGCGCCACTCGCCGCGCCCGGGCGTGGGCCGGCAGGACGACGTACTTCGGTACATTGCGCTCATAGCTGCGGCTCCGCCGGCGGTACTCCGCCGCCGGATCGATCTCCACCACGCCGCGGGAGTGGCTTACCCGGGTCACCAGGCGCAAAAGAAAAGGAACGTCGTGGCGCTCGCTCAACTCGAATGCCAGCCTGGTGAAGTCCCGGCACTCCCGGCTGCTTGACGGCTCGAGCATCGGGACTTTGGCATGGAGGGCATACCACCTGTTGTCCTGTTCGTTCTGTGAGCTGTGCATGCCCGGGTCATCGGCCACGGCGATGACCAGTCCTCCGTTGACGCCCATGTAGGCGGTGGTGAACAGGGGATCGGCCGCCACGTTCAGGCCGACGTGCTTCATGGTCACCAGGCTGCGCAGACCAGTTACGCACGCCCCGTAGGCCTGCTCCAGAGCTACCTTCTCATTAACCGCCCAGGCGACCATGGGGCCCTCCATCTTCGCCAGGGTCTCCACAATCTCGGTGCTCGGCGTGCCCGGGTACCCGATCCCCATGCCGACCCCGGCCTCCCAGGCACCCCTGGCGACACCCTCATTCCCGGACAAAATCACCTTCTGTTGCAATTTCCCGTCTTCCCTCCTTCAAGCATCTCCAGAAACTCATTCCCCATGCAATTCGCCATCCCCGGCGGGGAATCCTTTTTTCGCCCGCCGGAAAGTGCCCGCGCCGTCGGGCGGCCACAGTTGCCCCAACGGGGTTTGTCTTCCCGCCGGTTAGGTGACAGGTTTCTTTCAAGCCATCGGCTCGGCAGACATGCTGGGTGAACAAATAAGCGATTGCCGCATTTGCGGCAATCGCTTACAAAATCGCGTTATTGCTTAACGTTATTCTGTAACACAGTCGTTTTTCGGCACTTCCCGTCTTATTTGCTCATGTGGCTGTCCGCCATGATCTTACCCGTCTTTTTCTTGCGACAGTCGGGACACAGGTGCTCCTCTGTGAACTCCGGGCCGAGTTTGGACCTGACGTGTTCCAGGATGACCGGCGGTACGAAAGGCCTGCCACAGCTTTCGCACCTGTCCATTTCAAAGGCCTTGTTCCAGATCTCATACTTGCCCGGCATTGTAGAAACCTTGATGGTTCCGGTCGGACAAACCTGGGCACAGGCGCAGCAACCGATGCAGTCCGGGGAGGGTTCGTCGTATGGTGTGGATATTCTTTTCTCCGTTCCGCGCAAGACGGCGGAAATGGCGTGGGACCCCACCTTTTCGCAGGCCCTGACGCACAGCCGGCACATGATGCAGCTCTCTTCCGGATCGGCCGGCGTGATGTCAGCGGGGCGCCCGTACTCCTCGTAAAGCCTTTTCATGAACTCACTGTTGGGGGCGCGCCTGTATAAAAGCATGACTATGTTACGCCTGATCCTTTCAATCTCCGGGGTTGAGGTCTTGACCTCGATCTCGCCGTTTACGGGATAGGTACAGGATGCCACCAGGCGCGTCCTGTTCCCCTCTTTAACCTCCACGATGCACATGCGGCAGATCCCCTGCCCGCCGAAGGCTTCATGATAGCACAGGGTGGGAATGTGAATCCCCGCTCTCCTGGCCGCCTCCAGTATGGTTTCACCGGAAGTTACGTCGATTTCGATTCCGTCAATTTTGATCCTCATCTTCCCACCCCCTATTTCACCTTAACGGCCTGGAAGTTGCAGTTGTTGATACACTCACCGCACTTAATGCACCTGGAGGGATCGATCACATGAGCCTGCTTCTTCTCGCCCGCAACGGCATTGGCGGGGCATTTTCTCCGGCAGCGCCCGCAGCCGGTGCACAGTTCGGGATCGATGTAAAACTCGGTAAGTTCCTTGCAGATACCCGCCGGACACCTGTGATCCACGATGTGCGCCAGGTACTCGTCACGGAAGTACTTCAAGGTCGAAAGGACGGGATTCGGCGCCGTCCTGCCCAGTGCGCACAGTGCGGCCTGCTGCAGGGTTGCACTTACGCTTTCCAGGAGGTCGAGATCTTCCAGCCTCCCCTTTCCCTCACAGATGCGGGTCAGGGTCTCCAGCAGGAGGCTGATCCCCTCCCGGCAGGGAACGCATTTGCCGCAGGACTCGCCGGCCAGGAAGTTTACGTAGTAACGGGCTACTTCCACCATGCAGGTGCGGTCGTCCATGACGATGAGTCCGCCCGATCCCATCATGGATCCGGCGGCGGTGAGGGAGTCGAAGTCAACCTCCAGGTCGAGCAGGTCTTCCGGAATGCAGCCGCCGGAGGGCCCGCCTGTCTGCACAGCCTTGAACTTGCGGCCTTTCTGGATGCCTTCCCCGATGTCGTAGATGATCTCCCGTAAAGTGGTACCCATGGGCACTTCCACCAGACCTGTGTTGACCACCTTGCCCACCAGGGAAAATACCTTGGTTCCCTTGCTTCCCGTGGTGCCGATGGATGCGAACTCTGCGGCACCGCGGTTGATGATCACCGGCACGTTTGCCCATGTCTCCACGTTGTTGATCACCGTAGGCTGTCCCCATAATCCCTTTTCGGTCGGGAATATGTATTTGTCTCTGGGCTCACCAGGGTTGCCTTCTATTGAAGCTATCAGGGCTGTTTCTTCGCCGCAGACAAAAGCTCCTCCGCCCCGGACTATTTCGATATCAAAGCTCAAATCGCTGCCCAGAATGTTTTTTCCCAGAAAACCGTGCTTGCGGGCGTCTTCAACGGCACGGCTCAGGTGGTGTACGGCCAGGTCGTACTCGTCCCGGACGTAGATGAACCCGGCGGAGGCTCCGATGGCGTGGGCGCAGATGATCATTCCCTCAAGCACGGAGTGGGGGTCGCCTTCCATGATGCTACGGTCCATGAAGGCGCCCGGGTCCCCCTCGTCTCCGTTGCAGATGACGTAGCGCGGGGTGCGCTCCACCGCTGCGCAGGCCTTCCACTTGAGGCCGGTGGGAAATCCCCCGCCGCCCCGGCCGCGCAGCCCGGACTGCAGGACTTCCTCGATCACCTGAGCCGGGGGCATGGTCAAAGCCTTGCGCAGGGCGTTGTAACCGTCCCGGTCGAGGTAGTCCTGGATATTGGCGGGATCGATCTCGCCGATATTGCGCAGGGCGACCTTCCTCTGTTTTTTGTAGAAATTGGTATCACGATGCGACCTGTAGACCTGCTTTGTAACGGGATCGCGGTACAGGAGCCGCTCCATCACCGTTCCGTATCGCAGCGAGGCGATGATTTCAGGGACATCCTCTGACTTCACACGGCAATAGGTGATTTCGTCCGGCAGTATCTTAACTAAGGGGCCCTTTTCACACCAGCCGTTGCAGCCGGTGGATTTGGTGTAGGTGTGTACTTGGGTGCCCGGGCTGTCTGCCAGTTCCCGCCGGAAGGCCTGGTAGACGGCCATGCTCCCGTTGGCCTGGCAGCCCGTCCCGCAGCAAACCAGGATCGTCCTGGCCGCCGTGTTATTCATTGACAGCTGGCTCATTGATCTGACCCCCATGCTCTTTGATGATCTCCCTGACGGCCGCCGGAGTAACCTTGGCATAAACCTTTTGATTGGCAACCAGAACCGGGGCTATGGCGCAGGCCCCCAGGCAGTTCACCGTCTCCAGGGAGAACTCCCCGTCCGGGGTGGTTTCGCCGGGCTTGATGCCCAGGCACTGGTAGATTTCGTTGATTATAGTCTGGGAACCTTTGATGTGACAGGCGGTGCCGTCACACACTTTGAAGTTGACGCGGCCCTTGGGCACCAGGCTGAAGGCCTTGTAAAAGGTAGCCATGCTGTAAACCGTGCTCATGGGGGCATTGACGTGCCTTGCGGTCATTTGCAGCCCCTCTTTGGGAAGATAATTGAATTTCTTCTGCAAATCCTGCATGATCGCCAGGATATAACGCCTTTCGGCGGGATATTGCGCAATTATTTGTTCCATCTCCTGCAGGGCCGCCGCCTGCCGGATGTCTCCAGCCATCTTAACCATCCTCTCCTTTTTAACTGGCTCTACCAGAAAGGTCAGAAGGGGCAGAAGTCTATTTTGATCCGCCCCCCTTTGTTTTTAACCCCCTGCCCTGCAATACCTTTTTTCCGGCGGTTAAGGCTCCAGGCCAAGTGCCTTGCGCTTGGCGCTGATGTGATCGAGGATCAGGGAAGCTGCCTTACGAGGATCCGGTTCCACCGCAAAGACCGCTCCCAACACGCCATCCGCTCCCTCTGTCAGCAGGTCGACCAGACCCTTTCCGCCCAGGATCGGGGGAACAGTGCCCAGCACCGTAAAGACTCCGGAGCCCACCACGTATGCCCCGATGGAAACCGCCTTCTCGGACATCCACTCGGGGGCCGCCCCTGCCACGGGCAGGTCGCTGATGTCCACACCCAGTGCATTGGCTACAGCGGAGGCCACCACCAGGATACGGCTGATATCAACGCAAGAGCCCATATGGAGAACGGGAGGCACTCCCAGGGCCTGGCAGACCGCACGCAGCCCCTCACCCGCTTCGGCCGCCGCCTCCGGCAGCAGCAGCCCGGCTTTCGCACATGCGATCCCGGCGCATCCCGTCTGTACCACCAGCACATTGTTCCTGATCAGTTCCCTGGTCAGTACCAGATGCCCCTCATCCTGGGTTGTTTTCGGGTTGTTGCAGCCGACTATTGCGGCGATCCCCCTGATCTGGCCGGACTTGATGGCGTCCAGCAGCGGGTTGAGGGAACCGCCCAGGGCCTTCAGGATCGCCTCCACACTGAATCCGGCCATGTATTCCATACACTCATCGGGGATCTCGACCAGCTTCTGATTCCGGTGGGGGTAGTTTTCTATGGCCATCATCACGATCTTCCGGGCGGTATCCAGGGCGGTGTGCTCGCCGAAGGGGACGTGCTCCGCCCCCGACATCCTCCCTTTCGGGGATGTGGTGATGATTTTCGTGTGGTAGCATTTGGCCACCTGGGCAAGGGCCGGCATCACGCACTGGACATCCACTACCATTGCGTCCACCGCCCCGGTGATCAGGGCAAGCTCCTGCTGCAGGAAATTCCCGGCAACAGGTACTCCGTGCCGCATCAGGAGTTCATTTCCGGTGCAGCACATACCGCACACGTTGATCCCCACCGCACCCTTCTGGCGTGCCATCTCCAGCAGTTCCTCGTCCCGGGCAGCCAGCACGATCATCTCCGAAAGGGTGGGCTCGTGCCCGTGGACAACGATGTTTATCTGGTCCGCCTTTAATACTCCAAGGTTGCTCTTACCCCGCACGGGCTGCGGCGTTCCAAAGAGGATGTCGGAAAACTCGGTGGCAAACATCGAGCCGCCCCAGCCATCGCTCAGAGCGGTCCGGACACCGTGCAAGGTGAGGCTGACGTAATCATTGTCCACCCCCATGTGGGTGCGGTGCATGGATTCCACCACTTCCCGGTCGATACCGCGGGGTGATATGTCGAGCTTCTTCCACAACTCCCGCCGCTTTTCGGGTGCCCGGTTCAAAAACTGCAGGGTTCCCTTGATCATCCCAAACTCTTCCATGGCCTCCCGGGCGAGGTCGCAGGCGATCTCCTCCTTGCTCCTTCCCTCGGCGGGGATGTTGAATTCGGCGGCCAGAGCACGCAGTTTCTCCTCGTCCTTGATCTGGTATCCCTGCGCTTCACCCAGCGCGGTCTCATAGAGTGTGGTCACGACATCCCGCCCATGGTCGGAGTGCGCGGCCGCTCCGGCTGCGATCATCCGCAGCAGATTGCGGGCGGCAATGATATCGGCAGTCGCCCCGCAAATCCCCTCGTTTGGACCCTCCCCGAAGGGATCGATCCTGCAGGGCCCCATGTTGCAGTTCCTGCAACAGATCCCGGAGAGGCCGAAGCCGCACTGTGGTTGCTGTCTTTCGAAGCGGTCCCAGGCGGTACTGATCCCCTCCCGGGCGGCTTTTTTCAGCATTTTCAATGACGCCTGATCAACGCTTTTTTCTCCCATGAAAATATTTCCTCCTTCCCCTTTCCAATCAACCATACTAAAACGTGCGGTTTCTAGCCCGCTAGGCACCGGGCTGCGAGAGCTGCGCCGCGGCTTTTCTCCGTTTCTCCAGCTGCGCTTCCTCCGGCGTTAAGAAGAGGAGAGCATGTGTCGGGCAGGCTTCCACGCAGGCAGGAATTTCCCGCTCCGGGCAGCGGTCGCACTTGGCGACAATTTTGCTCCCGGGGTAGCGGTTGAGCACACCAAAGGGGCATGCCATCTCGCAGAAACCACAGCCGATGCAGCGGTTGGGGTTATGGTGCACTATCCCCGTATTTTCATCTCTGTACATTGCTTTCGTCGGGCAAACCGCAACGCAGGCGGCTTGTTCGCAGTGGCGGCAGTTGATGGGAACGGGACTACCATCAATATCCATGACGTAAATTCGCTTTCGCGGTGAGGGGGACTCATAGAGAGCGCCAAAAAGAGACTTGGATCCCGAATGGGCGACAGCACACGATATTTCACAAGACTTACACCCCTGACAACGGTCAAGATCGATAAGGATCTCTTTCACCATCTCACCTCCTTGTCCTATAGAATTAGAATTAGTTTGCTCTAAACCAATAGACTTGATCCTTGACAACCACATAGGAATCCCGGAGCAACTCGGATAGATATTCTCGTAGAGGCAGGGGGCTAATTACTTTAGTGTGGGTACCCCGCGGGGCGGGGCTTACAGGAAACTGTTCGTTACAAGCACTTCTTCAACCGAGATATGATGGATTAAAGATCCATGTTCATACGCATTGTTAGAGTCAGAGATCTCCGTTACATGCAGATAGCTCACAACTACTATGTTAGCGGAGGATATCCCAGACAACAAGT
>CADDZA010000043.1 GCA_902812435.1 Clostridia bacterium | reverse complement strand
TTGAGTAACTTCCAATATCTCGTTCTTACGTAGTTTTACGCACCCAAAGATATTGGAGGTGAAACCAAATGATGTGGCTAGAAATATGCTTTAGCCGCAAGCAAGTGGAGTTTCCGAGAAACTACAAAAAGAATGGGAGGTCAAAAAATGATCAAGTTGAGAAGGTTAGCTTTTTGGGTTGCATTAATACTTATCCTGACATTTGGATTAATGGGGTGTGGCAAGTCAACTACCCAGCCTACCGCAAGTGAAGGAAAAGAAAAGCTGAAAGTGGCCTTCATTTACATCGGTCCGGTTGGCGATGCAGGTTGGACTTACGCCCATGAGCAGGGGCGTAAGTATCTGGAGCAGCACGTTCCCGACATTGAGACAAAAATAGTCGAAAACGTGCCTGAGGTTGACGGTGAAAAGGTAGCGAACCAGCTTGCTCAAGAGGGGTATAAGGTTATCTTCGCCACAAGTTTTGGGTATATGGATGGGATAATCAATGTTGCCAAGAAGTACCCTAACGTTATTTTCCTGCATTGCTCCGGATATAAAACCGCACCGAACGTGGGCACTTACTTCGGGCGGATGTATCAGGCCCGCTATCTCTCCGGAATTGTAGCCGGCAAGATGACGAAGACAAACAAGATCGGCTATGTGGCCGCATTTCCGATCCCCGAGGTGGTAAGGGGAATTAACGCCTTTACTCTTGGGGTGCGTGCAGTGAATCCCAAGGCCACTGTCAATGTGGTCTGGACCAATACCTGGCTAAACCCGGCCCTGGAAAAAGATGCTGCAAAAAGTTTGCTTGAACAGGGGTGTGACATTATTACGCAGCACCAGGATACTCCTGGCCCGATTCAGGCCGCACAGGAAAAGGGTGCCTATGGCATTGGCTATAACAGTGATATGTCAAAATACGCACCCAAGGCTTTCCTGACAGCACCGGTTTGGAACTGGGGCCCTTACTACGTGAAAGTAATCAATGAGATCAAGGAAGGCAAGTGGAAGAGCAGCCAGTACTGGGGACCAATGTCGGACGGCGTTGTAGGACTGGCACCATTCAGCAAGGAGGTTCCGGAAGATGTCAGAAAGCTTGTTGAAGAGAAGAAACAGTTAATTTTATCGGGTGAATGGGATGTGTTCACAGGCCCCATCAAGGACCAGAAAGGTGAAGTAAGGGTCAAGGATGGGGAGAGGATGACCGACCAGGCTATGCTCAGCTTCGACTGGTTCGTAGAAGGGGTGCAGGGTACCATTCCCACGAAGAAATAGCTGAGAAATAATGGAATGAAGGGTTGCTGGCAGAACTCCTTCTGCCAGCAACCGAATTTTTGGGAGGTTTAGCAGTGTCCGAAGTCCTGGTGGATATGCGGTCGATAACCAAACGATTTCCCGGTATCACGGCAAACTATGAGGTGAACTTTCAGGTTTACAGGGGGGAAATCCATGCCCTGTTGGGAGAGAACGGAGCCGGCAAAAGTACCCTGATGAGTATCCTGAGCGGTTTTTACCGGCCTGATGGTGGAGAGATCCGCATCCGGGGGGAAAAGGTCAACCTGCGTTCGCCGCGTGAAGCCCTGGAGCACGGAATAGGCATGGTGCACCAGCACTTTCGCCTGGTTGAACCCTTCAGTGTGGCTGAAAATATCGTCCTTGGTACAACAGGCAGACTGCAGTTTTATTTAAATCGCAAGGAATTCGCCGATAGAATCGTCCGGTTCGCACAAAACTACGGAATAACTATCGATCCATGGGCTAAGGTATGGCAGTTATCGGTAGGCGAGAAGCAGCGAATCGAAATCCTGAAGCTCCTTTACCGGGGTGCCGATGTCCTAATCCTGGATGAACCTACGGCTGTTTTAACCCCTCAGAATGTCAGAGAACTCTTTCAGACACTGCGTCAAATGGCCGATAATGGTCGTTCAATTATATTGATTACACATAAATTACAGGAAGTTATGGAAGTGGCTGACCGCATCACTGTCCTCAGGGAGGGCAGAAACGTGGGAACGGTCTTTAAGAAGGATGTAGATGAGCGAGAACTGACCAGAATGATGGTGGAAAGAGATGTTCTTTTCAGTACGACAAATCGTTCTCATGACATCGGTCCCACCGTTTTGCGCCTGGAAGGCATCAACGTTGTTGGTGACCGGGGCATCCCTGCCCTCAAAAATCTTTCGCTGGAGGTACATGCCGGTGAAATATTGGGCATTGCCGGCATAGCAGGCAACGGTCAGAGGGAGTTGGCAGAGGCCATCACCGGTCTCAGGCCTGTTGCCGGCGGGAGGATTATTGTTGGCGGCCAGGATCTCACAAATCAACCCGCGTACCGTTTTATTGAAGCCGGGGTCAGCAGTGTTCCGGAAGATCGCCTGGGCACGGGACTGGTCCCCAACCTGGATCTTTATGATAACGTGATTTTGAAAGACTACCGTAAGCCGCCAATCAGGCGAGGTCCCTTTTTAAATCACCGCGTAGCGGGAGAAAAGGCTAGTCGCCTGGTATCCAAGTTCAACATTCAGGTTTCAGACCTGAGCTATCCTGTCAGGATGTTATCAGGGGGCAACCTGCAGCGTCTCCTCCTGGCTCGCGAGATATCTTTGCAGCCTAAGCTGTTTGTTGCTTCGTACCCGGTGCGGGGACTGGATATCGGTGCTACCGAGGCAGTATACCGGTTGCTGATTGAACTTTCCAATGCCGGGACAGCCATCCTCTTGATGTCCGAGGACCTCGATGAGCTTCTCACCCTGTCGGACCGGATTGCAGTCCTTTTCAGGGGTGAGATTATGGGTGTTGTTTCTGCCGGAGATGCAGAGATCGAGGAACTGGGTCTGATGATGGTTGGTGGTCTGGTAACGGGGGGCAGCAGAGCATGATGAATAGCTGGTTAGTAAATCGTTTTGGACTCAGAATCGAAAAACAGATTCGTGTTTCACCCTGGATCTCGTTGCTTATACCCTTTACCTCCATTGTTCTGGCATTGCTCGTGGGAGCGATTTTTCTTAGCCTGACAGGAAACGATCCCTGGAAAGTTTACGGTGTCATGTTTAAGGGGGCGTTTGGTTCCGTTTTTGGCCTTTCGGAAAGCGTAGTCAATGCCATTCCTTTGTTGATGACAGGGTTGGCGGTGGCGCTGGCCTTCCGCATGCTGCTTTGGAACATTGGCGCCGAGGGCCAGTTTTATATGGGGGCATTTGCCGCCAGTTGGGTGGCCCTTTCCTTTCCCCACGCTCCGACGTACCTGGTGATGCCGGGGATGCTTTTAGCAGGGTTTGCCGGCGGAGCTCTTTGGGGGCTTCTGCCGGCTATCCCCCGGGCTCTCCTTGGCGTTAACGAGACTCTCACAACACTCATGCTCAACTACGTAGCCATTCTCTGGGTGGATTCGCTGGTTTACGGGCCCTGGCGGGACCCACAGGGTTATAATTTTCCCCTTACTGCACAGTTTTCCAGTGCCGCTATCCTTCCAACCCTGGGAAATACAAGAATCCATGCCGGGGTATTTCTTGCTCTGGCGGCTGCGGTTATTGTCCACATTATTCTGAAGCACACCGTCTGGGGTTATGAGATCCGCGTCATCGGCGAAAGCCAAAAGGCGGCGAAATACGCCGGGATAAATGTCGTAAAAAATATACTCCTGGTTATGTTGCTCAGCGGTGGATTGAGCGGCCTGGCCGGTTATTGTGAAGTGGCCGGGATTACGCACCGTCTCCAGGAATCCATTTCACCCGGCTATGGTTACACGGCTATCATTGTTGCCTGGCTTGGCAAATTAAACCCGTGGGCGATTATTGTGGTTTCTTTCCTCTTTGGGGGATTTCTGGTGGGTGGTTACACTATGCAATCTGCCGGACTTCCAGCGGCAACCGTATCGATACTGCAGGGGGCGATCCTTTTCTTTGTGTTGGCGGGAGAAATACTAACCCGTTATCGCATTTGTGTGGTGGAGAGGAGGAACGACAGGTAAGGTGGAATCTGTTGTGGTATCAGTCCTTGCGGCGGCGGTAACGGCAGGAACGCCGATCCTTTATGCTACATTAGGTGAATTGTTTGCAGAAAGAGCAGGTATCTTAAATCTGGGCGTTGAGGGCATGATGCTGGTCGGGGCGGTTAGCGGTTTTATAGCAACGGTGCATACCGGCAACCACTGGTTGGGGTTGCTGGTGGCGATGGTTGCAGGCGGTCTTATGGCTCTCATACATGCAGTTCTGACCGTCAGCCTGCAGGCGAACCAGGTAGTCAGTGGACTTGCTCTAACCATATTTGGAACAGGGCTCAGTGCTTATCTGGGAAAGAGCATGATCGGCACACCTGTTCCTTCGCCTTTTGAAAGCTTCGAACTGGGATTTTTAAGCCACATTCCTTTTATAGGGAAGATTCTTTTTCAGCATGATGCCCTGGTTTATCTTACTTATCTATTGGTACCCCTTTGCTGGTACTACTTTTATCAAACTCCGTCCGGCCTGAACCTCAGGGCTGCAGGCGAAAATCCGGGCGCAACCGACGCAGCGGGGTTGAACGTCAATCGGATAAGGTATTCAGCCGTATGTATGGGGGGAGTTCTGGCCGGGATCGGAGGGGCTTACCTTTCCCTGGCTTATGCTCCATCATGGCTTGAGAACATGACGGCAGGAAGGGGATGGATTGCGGTGGCCCTTGTAATCTTTGCAATCTGGGATCCTTTAAGGGCTTTGCTGGGAGCGTATCTCTTCGGTGGTATCGAGGCACTTGGATTCCGTTTACAGGCGGTCGGGATCACCGTTTCGCCCTTCTACTTGAAGATGCTCCCTTACCTGTTTACAATCCTTGTACTGATACTGGTTACATCCAGTAACCGGCGGCTTCGAGCGGGAGCCCCGGCGGCGCTCGGGCTCCCTTATGAAAGAGAGGAAAGGTGAGGGCTAAACTTTTTTGTTAAATATTTCACATGGCTACGAAATAAGAAGTAATTTTAAGGGAAATGGTTGAATAAATAAAATATGGTATTTTTGCTACCTGATAGCAACAGCAGATAGATGACCGAATTCCATAAGGTAATCGTAATATCGCAATTAGGAGGAATCCCATGAGCATTAAAACTGAGCCGTCAACTTATGCCAAGAGAGAAGGCTTTGCAACGAGTCTGGGAGTTCTGGCTGCCACCCTGGGCTCCGCGGTAGGTTTAGGAAACATCTGGAAGTTTCCCTTCATGACAGGGCAGTACGGTGGGGCTGCTTTTGTGTTGCTTTACCTGGTCTGTGTTTTATTTATCGGACTACCCGTCATGATCTCTGAGTTCATTATTGGTCGTAGGGCAAAGGCGAACTGCGTAAGCGCATTTCAGATATTGGAACCAAACAAACCCTGGTACTTGACCGGTGTGATCGGCGTTCTATCCGCTTTCCTGATCATGTTTTTTTATACCGACGTGGCCGGCTGGGTTTATTCTTATATTTTTAGATCCGCCTCAGGTGTTTTTAACACAATCAAACCCACTGAAACGGCCAATGTTTTTTCAAGCTTCATTTCCGGGGTATGGGGGCCTCTCTTCTGGCAGTGGGTTGTACTGGTGGTTGTAAGTATTATCATCATTGCCGGTGTTAAGAATGGAATTGAGCGCATGACCAAAACCCTGCTCCCTATCCTGTTTGTACTGCTGGTAATTTGTGACATCAGGGCCTTGACTTTACCGGGCGCCGTAAAAGGGGTCGCTTACTTGTTCAAACCTGATTTATCAAAAATTACGGGAGCGGTTGTTCTTTCGGCCCTGGGACTGGCATTCTTTAAACTGTCTGTGGGCATGGGGTGCATGACCACTTACGGGAGCTATATCGGCGACGGTGAAAACCTCCCGCGCAATGCCCTCAGAGTCGCCTTGTCGGACACGTTGGTTTCAATTCTGGCCGGCTTGGCAATTTTTCCAACAGTGTTCGCCTTTGGTTTTAAACCTGACGCCGGCCCTTCTCTCTTGTTCATTACCATACCGGCAGTTTTTAAATCGATGCCCTTCGGTCAGATCTTCATGGTGTTATTCTTTATCCTGAGTGCCATTGCCGCAACGGGGGCGATGATCTCTCTACTGGAAGTGCCGGTTGCGTATTTTACAGAGCAGTGGAAATGGTCGCGAACGTCTGCTACCATTGTATCTGCTGTTATTATGGGCGGTGTGGGGGTTCTGGCTACTCTTTCAACCAGCGTTCTTTCAAAGACCCTGGTATTCGGGAAAACCTTCTTCGATCTCTTTGATTACCTATCATCCAACATCTTCCTGACAGTGGGAGGCATCTTTATCTGCCTGTTTGTCGGATGGAAACTGGGTAAGCAGGTAATTCTTGATGAGGCCTCCAACCACGGTGTTTTAAATAACCAAGCCATTATGGGCGTGTTCACCTTTGTTGTAAGGTATGTGGCTCCTATTGCAATCTTTATCGTTTTGCTGAGTGGTTTGGGCATTATTAAATTCTAAACGGGGTTTGTGGTATCTAAGTGAAGAAACATCCTGTCACCAAAGGCGACAGGATGTTCGTTTCTAATAACGGTATATGTTGCTCAAGAATCCTATCCCAATTCGGGTTTTCTTAATTAAGTATTTTGAGCGCAGTCTTTTGAAAGCAGGGTTACACCCTTGCGAACGATAAAATCTTGGTATCCTTGACGGAAAGTGTAAGATTCCGTATAATTACTTCAAAGTTGAATTATGAAAAAAATAAAATTTTATGAGCAGATAACAAAGAGTGGGAGGATTAGGATAAAAACCTCTCGCCCATGAAGGTGAGAGGTTCATATTTTGCCAATATAATGAGGTGGAGTGATGGAATACAAAACTACTTTGAATTTACCGCAGACCGATTTCCCCATGCGTGCCAATTTGCCGAAAAAAGAACCGGAAATTCTGCGCTATTGGAATGAAATGGACCTTTACCGGCGAATTCAGGAACAGTCCCGGGGGAAACCGAAATTTATCCTTCACGACGGCCCTCCCTACGCAAACGGTCATATTCATTTGGGGCACACCCTGAACAAGATCCTGAAGGATATCATTGTAAAATACAAAGCAATGACCGGGTATGACGCTCCTTACATACCCGGGTGGGATACTCACGGTCTTCCAATCGAACAGCAGGCTATAAAAGCCCTGGGAGTTGACCGCCATCAGGTGGACATTTCCGAATTTCGCCGGATGTGTAAAGAATACGCCCTCAAGTATGTGAATATTCAGCGGGAGGAGTTTAAGCGCTTGGGAGTCCTCGGGGACTGGGAACATCCCTATCTTACTCTCGAGCCTGATTATGAAGCTGTACAGATCGGAGTTTTCGGTGAAATGGCCAAACGGGGATTCATTTATAAAGGTTTAAAACCGGTTTACTGGTGCACTGACTGTGAGACAGCCCTGGCCGACGCCGAGGTAGAATACCAGGAGGATGAGTCTCACTCAATTTATGTTCTTTTCCCGGTTAAAGACAGCAAGGGATTATTTCCGGTGGATGATCGAACCTTCATCCTGATCTGGACTACCACACCCTGGACAATCCCTGGCAATATGGCAATCAGTTTGCACCCTGATTACGACTATGTAATGGCGGATCTTGACGGGTTGAAAATACTGGTAGCCAAAGAACTCTTAAGACCGGTGCTTGGCATAAAGGGGAAAATGGAAGCCGACGTCCAGATCCTGGGTACCTGGAAGGGACGCCAGCTTGAGGGCCTGCTCTGTGCACACCCCATCTATGACCGGGATTCCCTGGTAGTGGTGGGTGAACACGTCACTTTGGAACAGGGCACCGGTGCCGTGCACACGGCTCCCGCGTACGGTATGGATGACTTCCTGGTTTGCCAGAGATACAACATCCCGGTTGTGTCACTGGTTGACGGTAAGGGAATCTTTACTGAAGAGGCCGGTTTTGTAGCCGGTGTAAGCATCTGGGATGGCAACGTCAAAGTGATCGATGAGTTGAAAAAGCGGAACCTTTTGTACCACCAGGAAACAATTACCCACCAGTATCCTCATTGCTGGCGTTGCAAGGAGCCCCTGATGTTCCGGGCAACGGAACAATGGTTTGCTTCTATCGAGGGTTTCAGAAAAGAGGCTCTGGATGCCATTGAGGAAGTAAAATGGATACCGTTTTGGGGTAAGGAACGTATTCATAATATGGTGGCCGAACGCGAGGATTGGTGCATCTCCAGGCAACGTGTCTGGGGAGTTCCCATTCCCATCTTTTATTGCGATGATTGCGAGGAGATCATTATCAACGACGAGACTATAGGCTGGCTCCAGAAGCTGTTTCGGCGTTATGGTTCAGGCGTGTGGTTTGAGCGCTCTGCCCAGGAACTTCTGCCACCTGACTTCAACTGTCCCAAGTGCAAGGGGAAGCGTTTCCGAAAAGAGACGGATACGATGGATGTCTGGTTTGATTCCGGTTCCAGCCACGTTGCGGTCTGCGATCGGCGCCCCGAACTGCGGTGGCCGGCCGACCTCTACCTTGAAGGCAGTGACCAGCACCGAGGATGGTTTAACTCATCCCTTTGTACTTCGGTGGCTATCAGGGGTACTGCCCCGTACAGGGCGGTTTTGACACACGGGTTTGTAGTGGATGAAGAGGGCCGGAAGATGTCTAAATCCGTTGGAAATGTCATAGATCCCCACGATCTGATTGAGAAATTCGGCGCCGATCTCCTCCGGCTCTGGGTTTCCTCTGCCGATTACAGGAGCGATGTGGCCGTTTCTCAGAACATTATGTCCCAGCTTACGGACGCATACCGGAAGATTCGCAATACCTTCCGTTTCATGCTGGGAAACCTTTACGATTTTGATCCATTCCGGGATGCCCTTCCCTACGAGGATTTAAGTCTGCTTGACAGGTATGCCCTGTTGAAACTCCACAAACTGCTCCAGCGGGTGACAAAGGCATATGAGAACTACGAATTCCATGTTGTTTATCATGCGGTCGCCAATTTCTGCGTGGTTGATCTGAGTTCTTTCTATCTGGACGTCACTAAGGATACATTATATTGTTCCTCCTCAGACAGCCGTGAGCGACGCAGCATCCAGACGGTTCTCTACGAAACCTGCCATGTGCTTGCCCGAATGCTTGCTCCCATTCTAAGCTTTACCACCGAAGAAATCTGGGGTTACCTCCCCCGGGCCAAAGAACGCTGGGAGAGCATCCACATGGCGTCGTGGCCGGAGGTAAACCGAAGTTATTTGGATAAGGATCTGGAGAACAGGTGGGAACGGATTATAGGCATCAGAGAAGAGATTACCGGAATCCTGGAAGAGGCAAGAAGACAGAAACTGATCGGACCCTCCACGGAGGCATTCATTTCGATCTACCCGGAAAACGAGGAAACACTTGCATTTTTAAGGGAGTTTGAGGGTGAACTCGCCAGATTATTGATCGTATCGGGATTCAAGATTCACGAAATCTGGGAGGCCGCTCCCGCGACTGCCGTGAGCGCGGAAAACGGCCACGCCCTAAAAATACATGTAGAGAGGGCCGGTGGGAAGAAATGCACCAGGTGCTGGCTTTACGATAAATCGGTGGGCACCTTTGGCGAGCACCCGACCCTCTGCAAGCGATGTTACACTGTAGTCCGTGAACACGAAACGAAGATCCCAACCTAACTTGCGGCGGAGGTGAAAGTAAATATGCGGGAAGTCATAACAAAAGCAAAACTCGAAAAAATGGCCGCCGACCGGAAAGAGATTGTTTTTCCGGTTGGGACGATTCTGACACACGCAGCAAAGGACTGGGCAAGGGAAAAGGGAATCAAGCTGGGTTTTTTAAGGGAGCAAGATTCAGATCCTGTTCGGGAGACCGGAAAAGAAAAGGAGATTAAGCGGGCGATAGTAACCGTCCTTGGTTATGACAGAGTTGGTATTATCGCCAGTGTGTCCGGTGTCCTGGCCGGTGTTAACGTCAACATTCTGGACATCAGCCAGACTGTATTGCAGGACTTCTTCTCGATGATCATGATCGTTGACCTGTCTCAGTGCAGGGTTGATTTTGCAACATTGCGCAAGATGCTGGAGGATAAAGGTGAGGAAATGGAATTAAACATCACCCTGCAGCATGAAGACATCTTCCGGTATATGCACCGGGTCTGAATGTAAATTGTTTCTGATTAACAGTTAAAACGCGCCCGGCGCTCTTTATGGTTTCGCCTTGGTGTACGGAGAAAGGATGTGTATCATGCCTCTTCCTTATGCACCCGAAGAGATTCTCGAAACAGTCCGAATGGTGGAATTAGAAAACCTGGACATCAGGACAATCACCTTAGGTATCAGCCTGAGAGATTGCGCGGATTCAAATATAAAAACTGTTGGAAAAAAGATTTATGAGAAGATTGTGCGCACCGCCGGTAACCTCGTTGAGGTCGGAGAAGAACTGGAGCGCACCTATGGCATCCCTATCATCAACAAAAGGGTGGCGGTAACACCTGTTTCCCTGGTAGCAGAAAGCTGTGACGAGGATGATTATTACAGCCTGGCCGAGGTGTTGGAAGAAGCCGGTCAGGAAATCGGCGTCAATTTTATCGGAGGGTACGCTGCCCTGGTGCATAAGGGGTTCACATCAGGGGATCTCAAACTGATTAAATCAATTCCGCGTGCCTTAAGCCAGACGGAGCGTGTATGTGCTGCCGTAAATGTCGGCACCACCAAGGCCGGAATTAATATGGAAGCTGTTATGATGATGGGTGAGGTTATCAAGGAGACGGCGGAGCTTTCCGCCGAGAGGGACGGTCTCGGTTGCGCCAAGCTGGTGGTTTTCTGCAATGCCCCTGAGGATAACCCCTTCATGGCAGGGGCATTTCACGGGGTTGGAGAGCCGGAATGCGCTTTGAACGTAGGGGTGAGCGGGCCAGGAGTAATCTTAAGCGTGGTGCGCAATCACCCTGATGCCGATTTGGGAACCCTGGCCACCTTAATTAAACAGACCGCTTTTAAGATCACCCGTATGGGTGAACTGATCGGGCGTGCCGCTTCAGCAAGGTTGAACGTTCCCTTTGGCGTGGTTGATCTCTCCCTTGCTCCTACTCCTGCAATAGGGGACAGTGTGGCCGACATTCTTGAGGCAATGGGCCTGGAGCGCTGTGGCGCACCCGGCAGCACGGCTGCTCTGGCCATTCTAAACGATGCTGTTAAAAAGGGCGGGGCGATGGCATCCTCCTACGTGGGAGGCCTTAGTGGAGCCTTTATACCTGTCAGCGAGGATGCGGGCATGGCACGAGCTGCCGCAGAGGGGGCCTTGAGCATTGAGAAGCTGGAGGCCATGACCTGCATCTGTTCCGTAGGTTTGGATATGATCGTTATTCCCGGGGATACACCGGTGGAAACTATTGCTGCAATTATTGCGGATGAAGCCGCGATTGGAATGGTCAACAAGAAAACTACGGGTGTCCGGATTATTCCTGCGCCGGGCAAGGTACCAGGTGACTATGTGGAGTTTGGGGGCTTGCTTGGAAGGGCACCTGTAATGGCTGTTAACAGGTACAGCGCAGCTCGTTTCGTCCGGCGCGGTGGCCGCATACCTGCTCCTCTCCAGGCCCTGACCAATTAAATAAGATTAATTGAAAACTGAAATATTGGGCAGAATTAAATCAGGGGAGTCACGATTGAAGGAAATAACAGGAGATCTTATTGCGGCATTAAAAGATAAGGTTGATCAACTGTCTCTGAATCTTGAGCGGATGAAGCTGGCCGAGTATGTGGAACTGCTCAACAAACCCGGTCGTCTTTTGTATATCAATTTTATCTCCGGGCTGGCCAGGGGGTTGGGTATTGCGGTGGGGTTTTCATTGCTTGGAGCGCTGCTGTTGCTTATTTTACAGCGCCTGGTGGTGCTTCATCTGCCTGTCATCAGCGATTTTATTGCCCAAATCATCCGCCTGGTAAAGTTGCAATTGCATACCGGGGTTTCTTAAGGTTTTATACGCAATGGAGGATGACTATATTTGGAACTGGAAAAGCTGCAATATTTTCGACAACTGCTGGAAAAGGAAAAGCGAGAATTGATGGATAGGTTATCACATATGGAAGATGCCGAAGTATTAAACAGCCTGCAGGATTCCATTTCCGAACTCTCCATGTTTGACAACCACCCGGCGGATATTGGAACGGAAACCTTTGAGAGGAGCAAGGACATTGGTTTGCGCGATCTGATCCGGGTTCAGCTCGCCAGAAACAGGAGTGCCCTTGAGAGACTTGATTACGGGACTTATGGCAGGTGCGAGCGGTGCGGGAAAGAGATTCCTGAAGAAAGGCTCGAAGCCGTGCCGTCCGCAGCCCTGTGTCTGGAGTGCCAGCGCGGGGAGGAGGAAAGGTTAAGGTTTTACCGGAGGCCCGTTGAGGAGGGCGTCGTGATGCCCCCCTATGGCGGCTTTCCTGAGGACCGTCTTTATACGGAGCAGGAAGTGGAGTTCGACGGGCAAGATTCCTGGCAGGCGGTGGCCCGCTACGGAAATTCTTCCGATGTAGTGAAAGGGGAGCTGGGACTTCCTTTGACCGAAGCAGGGGAAGACTTGGGATTAGTGGAAGATGTGGAATCTGTCCCTTATTATCGTGATCCAGATGGAACCATTTACCGGGATTACCGGGGCAAAGATGATGAGAGGACACCGGGGGATGAATCTTTTTAGTTTGGGAATATCATGAAAATCGGTTTCTTTACGGACAGCTACAGGCCTTACATTAGCGGCGTGGTGCGTTCTATTGATACTTTTTCTCGCGAATTGATGCGCCGCGGCCACGAAGTATATATATTTGCTCCCCGTTATCCGTACAACGGCGAGGATGAGGTAAACATTTACAGGTTTCCTTCGTTCCATACGCCTTTTTATCCAGATTTCTACATCGGTCTGCCTATTCCCTGGCCAGCCAAAAGGTATGTATCCGAGTGGGATCTTGATGTGATCCATGTTCACTCGCCTTTTTTGCTCGGCCACCTGGGAGCTTTTTTCGCGCGCAAATTAGATCTCCCGCTCGTGTTCACCTATCATACTTTATATGATCAATACATTCACTACTTTCCAATAGCCACCGGCCTTGTTAAGAAGGGGGTAATTGCCATCGCCAGAGATTTCTGTAACCGGTGCAACCTGGTGATAACGCCCACGGGGATCATCAAAGATCTCCTGACCGGTTACGGAATAACAACACCCGTTGTTCCTATCCCGACGGGGATTGAGCCCGAACGTTTCCGCTCCGGGGACACCAATTATCTTAAGAACAGCTTTGGAATCCCCCCTGAAGACAAGATTCTTCTTTTTGTTGGACGGATCGGCAAGGAGAAGAACCTTAATTATCTGCTTGACGCCTTTTTTCTTGTGCTCCAGAAAAACAGGCAGGTTTCCCTTGTTTTAGTGGGAAGCGGGCCCGAAATGAAGGATTTGCAAGAGAGGACCCGGGATATGGGTATTTCCGGCAAGGTGAACTTTACCGGCATCTTGGAACCCGAAGTGGTGGTAGGAGCCTATAAGAGCGCGGACATATTTGTTTTTCCGTCGGTAACAGAAACCCAGGGGCTCGTCCTGGCAGAGGCGATGGCTGCGGGACTGCCTGTGGTGGCTCAGGCTGCCTATGGCTCTCTGGCAATGGTTAAGGACGGTGTGACCGGATATCTTTGCAAAGAGGGTAAAGAGAAATTCGCAGAATTGATTCTTTCCCTTCTCGAGAATTCGGACCTGCGCCAAAGGATGGGAGAAGCGGGTCAAAGAAGAGCAGAGCGGCTTTCGGCGGATAAAATGGCCGTTCGCCTCGAAAAGGTGTACAATGCCCTGATCGCCGGTGCTCGAGATATTATCGACAATTTAGCCGAGGAAGAGATTTAATGGTTTTGTTTATCATGATCTGCCTTGCGGCTCTGGCCATTGACCAGTTGACAAAACTTTACGTCATCTCACACATGAAGCTGGGCGAGTCTATCACTGTTGTACCGCATATATTCAGCATTACTTACGCCGAAAACCCGGGCGGGGCATTCAGGATTCTGGCGCACCAAACTCCTCTGTTCATAGCCATAGGGCTTCTTCTGGTTATCGGGGTTGTTGCTGCACTTTTGTATTTACCAAAAAGGGATGTCAAGCTGACCTTGAGCCTTGGAATTTTAACAGGCGGTGTTCTGGGAAATTTAATTGACAGGGTCCGCACCGGATATGTGACAGATTTTCTTGATTTTCACATCTGGCCTGTATTTAACTTTGCGGATATATTCATTTTTATCGGGATATTTCTCCTTTTTTTAATATTAATCAGCCTCAGGCGAGGCGCAGTTAGGGGTAGGTGATGCATTTGGCGGAAATATACCGCTTTAAAGTTGACTGGGATGCGGCCGGAAAACGTCTCGATCAATTTCTTACCCATTGCGTCCCGTCCTTAAGCCGCAGCCAGGTGCAGCGCCTGATTGAAAAAGGGAATGTACTGGTAAACTCAAAGAGGGAACGTTCCAGTTTTCGAGTGCGTTTAAACGACGAAGTTGAGATGGTCGTTCCACCTCCCGAACAAATCACACTTTCTCCAGAGCCCATTCCACTGGATATCCTTTACGAAGACGACGACCTGCTGGTGATCAACAAACCTCCCGGTTTGGTTGTCCACCCCGCCGCAGGACACTGGAGCGGCACCCTTGTAAACGCCCTTCTCAACCACTGCCCAGATTTATCCGGGATAGGCGGGTACCTGCGTCCAGGGATCGTACACCGGTTGGACAAGGATACTTCCGGGCTGATGCTTGTAAGTAAGAGCAACCTGGCTCACCAGGAATTGGCCGCCCAACTCAAGGCCCGGAAGATCAAGAGAAAGTACCTTGCACTGGTTCACGGGGAGGTGCGAGAGGAAAAAGGTTTTATCGATGCTCCGCTCGGAAGGGATCCTTTAAATCGAAAAAGAATCGCCGTTCTACCGAAAGATGATCCGTACGGGCGTGAGGCGCGCACCCATTACCGTGTGAAAGAGAGGTTTCCGGGTTACACTCTCCTAGATGTGGAGTTGGAAACAGGACGAACCCATCAGATCCGCGTGCACCTGGCCTACGCCGGGTATCCCATTGCCGGAGACCCCGTCTATGGGCCGCGCCGCAATCCCCTGAACCTGCGGGGCCAGGCCCTGCATGCCTACCGGATAACCTTCACCCATCCCCGTACCGGAGAACTGCTAAATTTTGAGGCCCCGCCGCCGCCTGCATTTGTGGAAGTGCTGGATTATCTGAGGAGCCTCCGGTACAGGAACTCCGCATCTAATCCCTGAAGCCCATGCAGCGCAAGAAAGGCGGTATCAAGGCAAAACTTTATAAATTCGCATTTTTTAACCCGAGCAGGCAGGAAAATACCCCATAAATAGCAAAAAC
>CADDZA010000042.1 GCA_902812435.1 Clostridia bacterium | reverse complement strand
AACGCAAAACGTGTGCCTATGCATTTTTCGTTTTTGCCTCGGTTCCGAACCCGCTAACCCTTGATATTAAAGGATCGCTCTTCGAAATTATCGCTAAAAATGCCTCGGTACTGTCGAACTCCGGTTAACATACAGCAAAAAAAAAGCAATGGGTATTTTTTGTAGCTTTTTGTCGAACTCCTGGGTGAACAGAGGTAGAGAAGTAATCTTACCCGACAAGCTAACGGCTTCGACCGGTAATTTAACCTGCACTGCTGGACGCAGCTAACTTTCCAGGAGGAACAAAGCACGAATGTTACCATAAAAAGGTAGCCCAATTTTCCAAAAGCTGCATTCTTACTGGCTGACTATTGCATCTTCTGGTACTGGCTTCAAGTTAGGATACATCAAGAGTAAATCCCTTAACTTACCATTCCCTCGGTTAAACGATCCGTGTTGCCCGAGAAAGAAGTCGGTGTGTCTGCTGAAATATGACCGGAGGTATCTCCGTCTTCTCCTCAGCCAGCAGCTCTTTTAGCAGCCGCTCCATGATAAGATAAGCGCCAGGATGAGGGAAAAAGAGAACCAAGCCAGTGACCGGCTTCCTATATTATTTCACCGCCTTCTTGACGGTTTACAAGGGCGGAACCTGAAACTGCTGGAATAACTACTACAGGTATGTTGCCGTCAAATTGAATCTCGATGGCTGTTAACAGAATGAATCTTGAGATATCCGGCCAAAATATCAGTTGGAATTTTTTTAAGGGGTTGGTCCGATGCTTTTGATCGCCGTGCGGGCTTTAATACTGTATGCCGTCCTGGTTGTGGTCATGCGCCTGATGGGAAAGCGGCAGATCGGCCAGTTGCAGCCTTTCGAGTTGGTCATCACCATCGTTATCGCCGAGCTGGCGGTCATCCCCATGAGCAATACCGGCATCCCTCTCACCAACGGCATCATCGGCATCCTGGTCCTGCTTGCGGCGGAGATCTTCCTTTCACTGCTGGTCCTCCACAGCGAGCCGGCCCGGAAGATTATCTGCGGGACGCCGACGATCCTGATCAACAACGGAAAGCTGATGACAAAGAACATGCAGCGCTTGCGGGTCAATTTAAACGATCTGCTGGAACAGCTACGGTCCAAGGAGTACCCGAACGTTTCCGATATCGCCTACGCCGTCCTGGAGAACAACGGGACCTTGAGTGTTATACCCAAGGCTAACGTCAAACCACCTGCGGCAAAGGATTTGGGAACCACTGTAACCGAACCCCGGTTTCCCATCACGTTGATCCTCGACGGCAACGTCAACCTCCACAACCTGCAGCTTGCCGGAATCACCGTGGATACCCTGATGCAGCAGGCAAAAGCCAAAGGCATCAACGACCTCAGGGACGTCTTTTTTGCCCAGCTGACAACCGATGGGACCATCGACTTCCATCTCAAAGGGGAGGGTGACGATGTATGAGAAAGTGGAGCGGCTACTTGCTTGTTTTCGTCATTGTTTTAATCATTGGTGTGAGCGGTGCGCTGGTGCAAAGATATTTGGACAGGACCGGGAGTGAATTGTCCGCCAGGCTTCAGGAGGTGGGAAAGGCATTGGAACATAAGGACTGGGAGCAGAGCGAACGGGCATTTTTCGGCTTCGAGCAACGCTGGCGGGTGGTGCGCCGAAACTGGGCTCTGGTAGTCGACCACCTGGAGATCGACAACGTGGATATGAGGCTTGTACGGCTTAAGGAACTCATTCGCTCCCGAAAAGATGACGAGGCCAGGGCAGATTATAGTGAGGCCCTGTTGCTGCTCGAACATATACCAGAGCGCGAGCGGCTGACCTGGCGGAACCTGTTTTAGCTTGTTCCTACCAATTACTTTTAGAAAAACAAGATTACCAATCCAGTGCTGAAATGGCTTGAGGAGTGGTTATTTTAAATAGGCTAGAAAGAAATGGGCTGCGGCAAAGGCTGCGGTTTTTTTTGCAGGGTGAAGGAAAGATCCGGGAAATGACGAATTCAAACAGGCGAATAACCAATCCGGTATGAGCAATCCTATATACGTATACAGTAAACGGAGGGTTGTTGATGAAGGAAGTTTCCATTTACACGGACGGGGCCTGTTCCGGAAACCCCGGCCCCGGGGGCTGGGGCGCCGTGCTGATATACAACGGGCACAAGAAAGAGATCAGCGGCAGGGTGGAGGAGACCACTACAAACAACCGCATGGAATTAATTGCGGTGATTGAGGCTCTCAAGGCATTGAAGGAGCCCTGCAAAGTGAAAGTGTACTCGGACAGCGCTTACCTGATCAATGCCTTCCGGCAGGGATGGATCGACAGGTGGCAGAAAAACGGATGGTTAAACAGCAGGAAGGAGAAGGTGGAAAACATCGATCTGTGGCAGGCCCTGCTGGACCTCACTGCCGTTCACCGCGTGGAATGGCACAAGATTAAGGGGCACGACGGGATTCCCCTGAACGAGCGCTGTGACAAACTGGCCCGGGGAGAGATTGCAGAGGTTAAAGAGGATAATTAAAAGAACCGCCCCTTTGCGGGCGGTTTCCGATTTTGGGGCTATTTGTTGGTTACCATTTGCTCTGCTTCGTCTATCTTATCCTCAATGTCCTGAATCAGTTTTTCCAAAGCCGCTTCCTCGCCGTTACCATGTCCGTTAAGGAGCAACTGTTCTTTGAGACCGGCAATTTTCTGCTCCAACCGCGAGATGGCCAGCAAAAGCTGCTGCCGGGTATTAACCGCTGCTGCCTGGAAAGCTACTGCAACCTTCGTCAGTTCTACTCCGGTAGGCTTGAGGAGATATTCCTCGCCCATGTTCGGGATCACCGTTGGAATGGCGAATTTTTGTTCAATCAACTCTGCCAGTGTCCGGGACGCCTGCGCCTCTCCGTGCACCACGAAAAGGCGCTGCGGTTTCTGGGTAAAGTGGGATACCCAGTCCAGGAGGCCCGCCTGATCGGCGTGGGCGGAAAAGCCTTGGAGGGAGTAGATTTTGGCGGCAACCTGGATGATCTCGCCCAGAATTTTCACCTTTTTTTCTCCGTCCAGGATCCGCCGGCCCAGGGTTCCCTCGCCCTGAAATCCAACGAAGACAACTGCACATTCCGGGCGCCAGAGGTTGTGCTTCAGGTGATGTTTGATGCGCCCGGCGTCGCACATCCCGCTTGCGGAGATGATGATCTTGCTGCCGGGGAGGTTGTTTAAGGTCTTCGATTCTTCGGCAGTGCGCACAAAGGTTAAACCGGGAAAGTTGAAGGGATCGTCGCCGCTTTGAAGAAGCTTCCGGGCGGCCTCGTCGTAACAGTCTTTGCAATTCCTGAAGATCTCGGTGGCGGAAACGGCCAGCGGGCTGTCGATATAGACCGGGATGGGCGGTACCTGTTTGGTTCCAATCATGTTGTTGAGTTCGTAGAGGATTTCCTGGGTTCTTTCTACCGCAAAGGCGGGTATCACAACGTTTCCCTTTTCCTTGACGGTTTCCAGAATGATCTCTTTCAGCCGGGCAGCCTCGTCCGCAATTGGCTGGTGGAAGCGGTCGCCGTAGGTTGATTCGATCAGTGCGTAGTCGGCCTCCGCTACATAGGCTGGGTCCCTTAAAATGGCGGTGCCCGTCTTCCCCAGGTCCCCGCTGAAGACGAGCTTCATTTCCTTCCCGCCTTCCCTGACCCAGACCTCGATGATGGCGGAGCCAAGAATGTGCCCGGCGTCCAGGAAGCGGAACCGCACCGCGTTGTTCAAAGAAACCTCCTGTTCGTAGGGGACGCCTTCAAAAAGCTGGAGGCATTCAACGGCGTCTGCAGCAGTATAGAGCGGTAGTTGGGCTTTTTCCCCTCGGCGCTTTGCCTTGCGTGATTCCCATTCCGCCTCCATCTCCTGGATGTGGCCGCTATCCGGGAGCATCACCTTGCAGAGGTCGTGGGTTGCCCTGGTGGCAAGAACCTTTCCCCTGAAGCCCTGCTTGTAGAAGCGGGGGATGAGGCCGGAGTGATCGATGTGGGCATGGGTGAGGATGATATAGTCGATGGACTGGGGAGCTACCAGCGGGTTACGGTAGTTGCGCATCCGCAGCTCGCGCCTTCCCTGAAACATCCCGCAGTCCACAAGAATTTTCAAATCTTCGGTTTCCAGGAGGAAACAGGAACCCGTAACGGTGCCGACCCCGCCGATAAAGGTGAGCTTCGCCATATATCTTCCTCCATTCTTGAACTTCCCTTACTTCTAATTTCCTTATTTCTCTTGCAATCCCTGCCGGAGAGGGGTGAGCGGCAATTAAAATTTTTTCCACTACCATCATATATATATGGAAGAAGCGATAACTACCTTGTCCCCGAAACAATCCGTGTATCTATCGCTCACCTCGGAAGAAGCACCGCAAGAGAGAGGAGGAACCCCGTGGTCGAAAATTACGAAAAACAGGTTCACTTGTGGGGTATGTTCTGCCATCTCGCCGCATTACTGGGCTTCATCGGGGTACCGTTCGGCAACATTATCGGGCCGCTGGTGGTCTGGCTGATCAAGCGGGATGATGATTCATTTATCGATGAGCAGGGCAAGGAGTCCCTGAACTTCCAGATATCCATGACCATTTACGGGATCGTTGCGGCACTCTTGGTGTTTGTCGTGGTCGGCATCATATTATTGATCGCCATTGGGTTGGCCGATCTGATCCTGGTGATCATCGCTTCCGTGAAAGCGAGCAACGGCGAGTACTACCGCTACCCGTGCACTATCAGGTTCATCAAGTGATTTAAATTATCTCCCATGGCCAACTTACTTGAAAAAGGGGGTGCTGTACCAGGAAAATCTGTTAAAGGCAAATAGTGGCAGGAAAAGGAGAGTGATGTCGAAGGGAAAAAGGATGAAAACGAGTTCCAAAAGCGGTTAAAGGTACACCACAGGCAGGGGTAACCCTGCCTGTTTTGCAGTCGGAATCACTCTACAAAATTCAACCCTGCCATCACACGATAATTTTCACTGAGTTACGTTTGCCTGTAGAGTAAATTGGTTGATGGACCGTGGTTGCTTTCCATAACCGGCAGGCAGCTGAAATGTTCAGCGAAAATGTGGAACCGGCATCGTTCATTATAACCATTACATGGTGACAATATCAAAGAACTGCAACACACGTATTCCGGGAACTCTGCATCTAATGCTGCTCCAATGGCTGAGCGTATGATGGATTGCGGTCCCTCTTGTACAATGTCTGCTAAAGGTTTGGTTCATGTTATAATGGATGGTAAATATTGTTGAAGGGGAGAAGTGTACGTGCTGGGGACGATTGTCAACGCTGTGGCAGTAATCCTGGGATCTATGCTGGGCAACTTCTTAAAAGGGGGCTTCCCGGAAAACATCAAGTGCACCGTCATGCAGGGCGTGAGCCTGACGGTGATCCTGATCGGGATATCGATGGCCATCAAAACCCAGAATGTCCTGGTGGTGACCCTGAGCATCGTGGTCGGGGGCATCCTGGGCGAACTTTTAAGGATCGAAGACCACCTGGCAGGGTTCGGCAAGAAGCTGGAAAGCCGCTTCGGCGGGGGGGATGGCAATTTTACGAAGGGCTTTGTTACCGCAAGTCTTGTCTTTTGTGTGGGGGCCATGGCCATCATGGGATCTATTGAGAGCGGCCTGACAGGAAACCACACGACCCTTTTCGTCAAGTCGATCCTGGACGGTGTCACTTCCATCGTCTTCGCCTCGAGCATGGGGATCGGGGTGGCTTTCTCGTCGATTCCGGTGTTCTTGTACCAGGGCGGCATCACCCTGGCGGCAGCTTACGTAAAGGCGTTTCTGACCGGGGCGATCATCCGGGAGATGACTGCCACCGGCGGCCTGCTGATTTTCGGGATTGGTCTCAATATGCTGATCGACAAAGTCCGCATCAAGGTGGGCAATCTACTCCCCGCCATCTTTGTGGCCATCTTCTTCACGGTCCTGTTTGCCCGTTTTCACATGTAGGAGGATTTTTCCTCGCCTGTACTGTGTCCCGGCCTTCCATAAGCCGCGGCGGTAGACCCGTCGGTATGTTTTCATAGCTTGGGCGGCATGAGCATCTAAGGAAAATGACCTGTTTGACAAGGGTCATTTTTTGTTTTATTTTTAATAATGTAACGGAACTAGGAATATTTCCTATCTAGGAGGAATACCAATGTTACTGCAAGATGTTTTAAAGGAACTCAGGAAGGCGGGCATCAGGTTGACACCCCAGCGCCAGGAGGTGCTTCAGGCGCTGTTCGACGGTTTGCAAGGGGACTGTCAGCCGCAGAGCGCCGAGGAGATCCTGCAGGTTGTACGGAAACGTTACCCGGGTGTAAGTCCAGATACGATTTACAGGACTTTGGCAACTTTTCAGAAACTGGGACTTGTGCGGGAGGTAAACTTCCGGGACGGCTGCCGTCGCTTTGAGCTGGTGCTGCAGGGAGGACATCACCACCACCTGGTTTGCTTGAGGTGCGGCCGCTCCCGTGAACTGCCGTTCTGTCCGGCGGATTGTCTTGTCCGGGTGCAGGAATACTGCCCGGATTTCGAGATAGAGGATCATGCTTTTACCGTCTTCGGGTACTGCCCGAAGTGCCGGGAGGAAAACCGAAATGTTTTCAGGGAAACCGTTGAGATTTAAAATCGGGGTTTTGATCCTTCTTACCGCCCTGGGTATGTTGGCCGGCGTATTCCTCGGGGGATGCGGGCAGCGCAAACCCAGCCCTGCGTCGGGAGGGGCATCCGGAGGGCGCATCCAGGTTGTGGCTACCATTTATCCCCTGGCCGATTTTGCGCGGCTGGTAGGCGGGGAGCGGGTGTCGGTAACCCAACTGCTGCCGCAGGAGGCAGAGCCCCATGACTGGGAGCCCTCTCCGAAGGATATAATGAAACTATACCGGGCGAAGCTGGTGATCTATAACGGTGCGGGATTGGAGCCCTGGATGGCACGCCTTTTACCATCTCTGCAATCAAAGGGGGTAAGGGCTATGGAGGCCACCAAAGGCTTACAACTCCTGACATTTGCGGAGGAAGAAAAACAGGGGTGGACCACCTATGTAAACGGTTCCGGCCGGTTCCGGGAAAAAGGCGAGATGAACGACGCACCGGTTGACCCTCATGCCTGGCTTGATCCCCTGCTTGCGCGAGAAATCGTGTCTCGCATGGCAAAGGAATTGATCGCAGTGGACCCGGCGGGCAAGGTTGATTACATGAGGAGGGCTCAGGCCCTGCAGAACAGGCTGGCCGATCTGGACCGGGCATATACCGTTGCAGCACGGGGTTTCCGCAGGAAGGACATCATCGTTTCCCACGCCGCATTCGGCTACCTGGGGCGCCGCTACGGGTTGCGACAGGTGCCGTTACTCGGACTGGTGCCGGAGCAGGAGCCCGATGCGGCCACCCTAGCAAAGATCGTGGATTACGGCAGGAAACAGGGCATCCGGTATGTTTTCACCGAACCAACGGTCAATCCCCGTGTTGCCGAGACTGTCGCCCGGGAACTGGGGGTGCCGGTACTACCCCTTACCCCTATCGATAGCCTGTCCCAGCAGGAGAGGGAGCGCCGCTGCGATTATTTTGACCTGATGCTGCAAAACCTGAATAATCTCAAGAAAGCCCTGGGTGAGTGAAGATGGAAGTGCTGCGTTTACAGGATGTATGTTTTTCCTACGGCAGACAGATGATTCTGGAGAATGTTTCTCTCAGCGTCCGGTACGGGGATTTCCTGGCTCTGATCGGTCCGAACGGTTCGGGCAAGACCACCCTTGTCAAAATTGTGCTGGGACTCCTTAAGCCACTGAAGGGAAAGGTATTTCTGTTCGGCACCGAAACCGGGAAGTTTAGGGAATGGTACCGGGTGGGCTACGTTCCCCAAAGGCCAGCTCTGGACACCACTTTTCCGTCAACCGTAGCGGAGGTGGTGTCAGCCGGGCGCTTTGGAAGGGTGGGGCTTGGCCGCCGGTTAGGGCAGAGGGATTGGCAGGCTGTAAAAGAAGCCCTGGATGTAGTGGGACTGCTGCCGTTGCACGACCGCCCCGTCACCGAGTTATCCGGTGGACAGCAGCAGCGCGCCTTTATTGCCAGGGCCCTGGCCGGGCAGCCGGACCTCCTGATACTCGACGAGCCCCAGGTCGGCCTGGACGACCGCGCTCTGCACGAGTTTTACCGGCTTTTGAAATACCTGAACCACGAGAGGGGCATTACCCTGCTCATGGTTTCCCACGATGTGGGGGTAATAGGGCGCTGGGTGAGCCGGGTGGCCTGCCTCAACAGGACCCTGATCTGCCACGGCACGCCTCAGGAGGTCCTGAACTCCGGCAACCTCTCAAGATTGTACGGGACCGAGGTGCGAGCCGTGGCCCACAGCCATTGACTTTTGTGAGGTGGTAAACTTGCTTTCGATGTTCCAGTACGATTTTATGGTGCGCGCCCTGATTGCGGGTGTGGCGACGGGTATCGTCTGCCCGGCGGTGGGCGTTTTCCTGGTTCTGAGGCGCTATTCCTTTATGGCCGACACCCTGGCCCACATCTCCCTGGCCGGTGTGGCTCTTGGCCTCTGGCTCGGGGTTGCCTCGGCCCTGTCGCCGTTCCTGACCCTGGCCGTCGCCGTCTGCGGCGCTTTGCTGGTTGACAGGCTCCGCATGAGACAGAGGGTATCGGCGGATGCCCTGCTCGCCCTGATGATGAGCGGAGGCCTGGCTCTGGCCGTGGTCTTTTTCGGCCTGGCCAGGGGCGCGCCAGTTGACGTCACTTCTTACCTTTTCGGGAGCTTGCTTACCGTAGGCAGTCGGGACGTCTGGCTGATCCTGGTCGTTGCTGTTTGTGTTCTGTTTCTGCTGGTGCTGCTGGCAAAGGAATTTTATTACGTATGTTCGGACGAAGAGTCGGCCAGGGTTGCCGGGCTGCCCGTTGACCGGTTGAATCTCCTCTTTATTTTCATGGTTGCGGTGACGGTGGCCGTCTGCCTGAGGATAGTGGGGACGCTGCTGGTGGGAGCCCTCATGGTGATCCCGGTATTGGCCGCGCTCCTGGTGGGGAGAAGCTTCCGGCAGGTGGTTTTGATTTCGGTAATCACCGGGGTAACGGCG
The DNA here is from genome assembly GCA_902812435.1 of Clostridia bacterium. GTDB lineage: Bacteria > Bacillota > DSM-12270 > Thermacetogeniales > Thermacetogeniaceae > DULK01. The sequence goes on along the minus strand of CADDZA010000042.1, from coordinate 6,421 downwards.
ACCCTCTGCGGCCTGATGGCATCTTACCAGTTGGGGATCGCGGCCGGCGGATGTATCGTGATCACAGCCCTCTTATTTTTTGTCGCCCTCTATGGAGCAAAAACCCTGCTCAATCTCGGCAGGCGAAGTCAAACCGCGGGCAGTTCCGGGCAGGCAAATTAAGGGGCGGTCTTCTCCCTGGGTGTGGCGATGATGTAAAAGGTTTGGCCGCTGTGGCTTCCATGGGTGTGGAAGTCCATGTTTGCTTCCCGGAGAAGGTCCAGGATCCGGTCTGTCTCGTGGGCGTCGGCGGCCTCCAGGTTAAGCAGCAGGTGGTCGCCGGGAGCCATTTTCGACGTGGCCGCCTTGACTATCTCCAGATCCGCCGGGTCGATGGACGGGCCGAGGTTGATGCTGATTTCCCGCATTGTTTTGCTCCCTTCTAATAACTTTTCTCCAATATTATTAACACTTTCCAACCGTTCAATACCGTATTTTTATATGGTATCGCCCTGGTCGGGGGGCTGGTGGAACAGATCGAAGCCCAGTATCTTTCAAAGTATGGGACCTTTTGGCGCCGCTTCTGTTCCCAGCCTTTGGATGGTGGTGTACGCAGTGGTTTACCTGCTGGTCTGCCTGCTCTTTGCCGTCCGGTTTCTCAATAAAAGGGACATTTAACTTACCTCGAATTCCAGCCCGTTCTTCCCACCCTTGATGGTGATGGTATCCCCCTCTTTGATTTCTCCGGCCACGATCTTCCGGGAGAGGGGGGTCTCCACCTCCTGCTGGATCACCCGCTTGAGCGGCCTGGCGCCGAAGGAAGGCTCGTAGCCCCGTTCGGCCAGGTATCTTACGGCTTCCTCATTCCACTTGAGGGTGCCGTACAGGGACTGCCGGATTCGCTCCGCCAGTTTCCCGAGCATGAGTTCGGTGATCTTCAGGATCTGTTCCTGCTCCAGGGCGTGGAAGACGAGCACCTCGTCAACCCGGTTCAGGAATTCGGGGCGGAAATGCTGCCGCAGCAGGGAGAGCACCCGTTCCTTCATCTTTTCGTAATCTCCACCCCTTTCCTGGTATTGCAGGATTTCCTGGCTGCCGATGTTGGAAGTCATGATGATGATGGTGTTTTTAAAATCCACCAGCCTCCCCTTGCCGTCGGTCAGCCGCCCGTCGTCCAGGATCTGCAGCAGGACGTTGAAGACATCGTGGTGGGCCTTTTCGATCTCGTCAAACAGCACCACGCAATAGGGTTTCCTCCTGACCGCCTCGGTGAGCTGGCCCCCCTCCTCGTATCCCACATATCCGGGAGGCGCCCCGATCAGCCGTGCCACCGCATGCTTCTCCATGTACTCTGACATGTCCAGCCGGATCATGTTACGCTCATCGTCGAAGAGTGCGGCGGCCAGAGCCTTGCTGAGTTCGGTCTTGCCCACCCCGGTGGGCCCCAGGAAGATAAAGCTTCCCACCGGGCGGTTGGGATCCTTCAGCCCGCTCCGGGCCCGGAGCACGGCATCGGCCACCGCGTGCACCGCTTCGTCCTGGCCGACCACCCTCTCGTGCAGGATCTCCTCGAGGCGGATCAGCTTTTCCTTTTCCCCCTCCATCAGCTTGCTGACCGGTATCCCCGTCCAGCGGCTGACCACCCTGGCGATGTCCTCCTCGTCCACCTCTTCCTTCAGGAGCGCGCCGGGCTTCTGCTTCCCGGCAAGGGACTCCTCCTCCGCCTTCAGTTTGCGCTCCAGCTCGTTCAAGCGCCCGTATTTCAGCTCCGCCATCCGGTTCAGGTCGTACTCCCGCTCTGCCTTCTCTATTTCCGTGCGGGTCTCGTCGATCTTCCGCTTGATCTCCCTGATCCTGGTAATGGCCTCTTTCTCGGACTGCCACCGGGCCTTCATGGCGTCCGCCTCGCTTCTCAGGTTGGCCAGTTCCTGCTGGATGTGCTTCAACCTCTCCTGTGATCCCTGATCCCTCTCCTTCTTCAAGGCCGCCTCTTCGATCTCCAGCTGCATGATGCGCCGGGTGATCTCGTCCAGCTCGCTGGGCATGCTGTCGATCTCGGTGCGCAGGTGCGCTGCCGCCTCATCGATCAGGTCGATGGCCTTGTCCGGCAGGAAGCGGTCGCTAATGTAGCGGTCCGACAGGACGGCCGCGGCCACCAGGGCGGCATCCTGGATGCGGACCCCGTGATGCACCTCGTAGCGCTCTTTCAGCCCTCTCAGGATGGAGATGGTATCCTCCACGGAGGGGGGGTTCACCAGGACCGGCTGGAAGCGCCGCTCCAGTGCTGCATCCTTTTCGATGTGCTTCCTGTACTCGTCAATGGTGGTGGCACCGATCGCCCGCAGCTCTCCCCGGGCCAGGGCCGGTTTCAGGAGATTTCCCGCATCCATGGCGCCCTCCGCCGCTCCTGCCCCTACCACCGTATGCAGCTCGTCGATAAAGAGGATGATCTGGCCGTGGGAGTTCTCCACCTCCTTTAGAACTGCCTTCAAACGCTCCTCGAACTCGCCCCGGTATTTTGCCCCGGCGACCAGTGCTCCCATATCCAGGGCGATGATTCTCTTGTCCTTCAGCCCCTCGGGGACATCCCGGGCGACGATGCGCCGGGCGAGCCCCTCCACGATGGCGGTTTTGCCAACCCCGGGCTCCCCGATCAGGACGGGGTTGTTCTTGGTGCGCCGGGACAGGATCTCCATCACCCGGCGGATCTCCTCGTCCCTGCCGATAACCGGATCCAGCCTGCCCGCCCGGGCCAGACCGGTCAGGTCCCTGCCGTACCGCTCCAGGGCCTCGTAGGTATCCTCCGGGTTTTCACCGGTAACCCGCTGGTATCCCCTGACCTCCCGCAGGGATTGAAGCAGCCTGTCTCTGGTAATTCCCGTCTGGCGAAAGAGGTTTTTGACATCATCCTCACCCTCTTCCGGAATTGCCAGCAGGAAGTGCTCCACACTGATATACTCGTCCTTTAACTGTTTGGCCTCCTTTTCTGCCCGGGCCAGGACCCTGGACAGCCCGGTACTTACGTGCAGGGGGCCTTCGTAGCCGTAGACGGATGGTATCTTATTTAACAGGTCCTCCAGCCTTTGACGGAAGGCGCCGGTTTCCACTCCGGCATGGATGAGGAAGTGTCCGGCCATTCCCTTCTCCTGGTCCAGCAGTGCGGCCAGCAGGTGCTTGGAGGTGACCTCCTGGTGATGCCTTTCGGCGGCGAGCTGCTGGGCGCTTCCCAGCGCCTCCCGCGATTTTTCCGTGAAACGGTTGATGTCCATCTATATCACCTCGTTGTGGGAATTCTCGATTGCCTTCGGATATAAAGAAACCTACTGCGCCCGTTTGTTTCCGGCTCCGGTTGTTCGGATTTCAGCAAAGGGCTTGTTGACAGGTTGACTGCTTATCTGAACGTTCCCGATCTTTAAAATGCCACTGTTCATGACAGCTGTCAATTAATTTCCCGTGTTTCTCCGCATAATATTGGTGTTGAGCCTGTTAGGTTCTGCAGGAGTATGACTCGAGGGGTGGAATTATTCTTTGATGATTTCTATATGAATTACTGAAGGAATTGATTGATCAACAGGAGGAATGCAATGTGAGTGGGGATAAAACCGGTTGGGAAAAGGCGGTTGATTTTCACGGGCATGTCTGCCCGGGCCTGGCCATGGGATACCGTGCCGCCCAGGCGGGGATGCGGGAATTGAAATCAAGCAGGTCACCGGACGAGGAACTGTTCGTGATCGTGGAGAACGACAACTGCGGTGTGGATGCCATCCAGGTGGTAACAGGATGTACGATGGGGAAGGGGAACCTTTTTTACCGGGATTACGGGAAGAACGCCTACACTTTCGGGCGGAGGGATACCGGGGAGGCTGTAAGGGTTGTGGTCAAGGGACCGGGAGCGGTTATGGGGGAGGACTTTCAGGCCCTCAGGAGGAAGGTGATGGCCGGGGATGCCACCGGGGAGGAAAGGGAGCGCTTCCGTGCGATGCAGGCCGATGCCCCCGGCAGGATTCTGAACGCCCCGGAGCAGGATGTGCTGACCATAAAGCACATTAAGCTTGAACCGCCGCCGCGGGCGAGGATCTTTGCATCCGTTATATGTTCGGTCTGCGGGGAGCAGGTAATGGAGCCCCGGGCGAGACTTAGGGACGGCAGGCCTGTCTGCATTCCTTGCAGCGATCCTTATCCCTCGCGCCTCTGCAGCCGGTAACGGGAACAGGATATGCGGCATCGGGACAGTGCCCAACCAGCCCCATGGCTGAAAAGCTCCCGCTTGCATAGAATATTCCAGAACCTGATAGGAGGAATGAAAGATGGTCTATGCAAGCAGGTACTTGAGGTTGACCACGCCCTTCATGGAAGGGGTGGATGTGCGTGATGCGCAGCAAAGACTTTTGGAAAACGGTTTCAACCCGGGTCCGGCCGACGGGGTCTTCGGCCCGCAGACCGATGCGGCGGTGAGAGCCTTTCAAAGGGCGAACGGGCTTGTGGCCGACGGCATTATCGGCCCCCTGACCTGGAAAAGGCTGAGCGGGGCCGAAACCGTTCAGCCTTACAGCATAACGGTGGATGTTGTGCAGCGAAGACTCACTCTGTACAGGGACGGGAATATTGTGAGAACTTTTCCTGTGGCGGTGGGGGCGCCGGATACTCCCACGCCGCTGGGTGATTGGACGATCACCGAAAAGGTCGAAAACCCGGGGGGCCCTTTTGGGGCGAGGTGGATGAGGCTGAGCATCTACTGGGGCGCTTACGGAATTCACGGCACGGACAACCCGGCTTCCATCGGTCAGGCGGTCAGCCACGGGTGTGTGCGCATGTACAACGACGATGTCATAGAAGTGTATAACCTGGTTCAGATCGGTACAGCGGTGAGGATCATCGGTGGTGCTTATACCGGTAGACTGCTGTCGGAGGGCACGTCGGGGTATGATGTGGCAGAGGTGCAGCGAAAACTGAGTGTGCTCGGGTATTACACCGGGGCGGTAGATGGGATTTTCGGTCCTTTGACAAGGCAGGCCGTGGTTGCCTTCCAGAGGGATCAGGGACTTGTTGCCGACGGTATTGTGGGGCCCAGGACCTATGTCCACCTGCGGCAGGCCTACGACATCGCCACCGGAAACACAGAACCGTAAGTGATCGAGGGGCTTTCCTGAGGAGGGCACCTTCTCTTTGCGGCGAATCCGGGGATCTCCCATCCCGATCCCTTCACCTTTGCCTGCAGAGAAAGGGTAGCCCTGCGGTGAGCGGATAGGTTGAGCGGCCTGCCAGTTCCCTCAGACATCCGTTTCACTGATGATCGGAGCACCGATACTCCTTCCGAAGATGGATTATGGTATCTCGGAGAACGGGTTTTCGACAGAGTTGCCGGGAATCAAACGGCCGGCCGGAGTCAGAGGAGGATGTGGATGTGTAAGAATTAGATAAGGCGAATAGTAGTTAATAAGAAAATGCATCTTTAATTTCAGGAACCGGGAGATGGGGGGATATAGGTGGAGAGCATGTGCCTAAGGCCGAAGACAAGATCCAGGTTCCGGTTTGTTGTGGGAACCTTATATTTCTGCATCAAAAGATACCGGCAGTGGTTCTTTTCCCGCTCCGTTTTCGCCCGCAACTTTGACACGAATCCCGGTAACTATCCATGTACGATTTTCCATCACCGAACCCCCCTTTATCGCAGGCTCCGCAACGCGGATATGTGGTTACAGCAGAATAAGGTAATCAATTTAAGGCTGGCCGTGGCAAAGCTGAACTGTCTCGCGCTGCGTCCCGGTGAAACCTTTTCTTTCTGGCGCCTTCTGGGGAAGCCCACGAAACGGAAAGGCTACGTGGAAGGCATGGTTCTCTATGAAGGCCGCGTTGTACCTGGTATTGGAGGCGGTCTCTGCCAGCTATCGAACCTTATATACTGGATGACCCTGCATACACCGCTTACGGTAGTGGAACGCTGGCGTCATAACTATGACGTTTTCCCAGATGTAGACCGAACACAACCCTTCGGGAGCGGTGCCACCGTTGTTTTTAACTATATCGATCTTCAGATCAGAAACGATACCGAACAGACCTTTTATCTGCGCCTCTGGCTGACCGATACCCATCTGTACGGTGAATGGCGCTCAGATCGGCCTATATCATACACATACCAGGTTTACGAGAAGGAGCATCTCATCACCCACGAACCGTGGGGTTATATGAGGCATAACAGAATCCACCGCCGTATCCTCGATTCCCGGCAGACGATTATTGCCGACGAAATGGTAGCCGAAAATCATGCCATCATGATGTACCCTCCCATGCTGAACAAGGCGAAAAACGAATCCTCAAGGACCGGAGTTCGACAGTACCGAGGCATTTTTAGCGATAATTTCGAAGAGCGATCCTTTAATATCAAGGGTTAGCGGGTTCGGAACCGAGGCAAAAACGAAAAATGCATAGGCACACGTTTTGC
>CADDZA010000041.1 GCA_902812435.1 Clostridia bacterium | reverse complement strand
ACCAGAAGGAGAAGCCCTGCTGCATGTCTGGGTGAACAAAATCAAAAAAAATAAAGCTCTGCTTGAAGATTTCATCAGGCGCTACCATGAAATAACAGGGTAGACGCTCATACCGCCCAGGCGGCCAGGGTAGATATACTCTTATATTGCATTTCACGAGCTTACCAGGTCAATAAACCCCGCTTCGTCCAGTATGGTAATTCCCAGTTCCCGCGCTCTATCATATTTCTGACCGGGATCCTCCCCGACCACAACATAGTCCGTCTTCTTGCTGACACTGGACGAGACCTTACCTCCAAGCCGCTTGATCAACCCTTCTGCCTCCGAACGGGTAAAAGAGGAAAGTGTCCCCGTCAGCACAAACTGCTTTCCGGCCAGAGGGAGATCCCCGGGGCCTGCCGCGGGTTTTTCCTGCTCCATTTTCACCCCTGCCTGCTTCAGCTTTTCTATCACCCGCCTGGTCTGGTCCTCCTGGAAGAAGGCCACGACGCTGGCTGCAATCTTGGGGCCGATCTCAGGGATTGCCGTCAATTCCTCGGCACTGGCCTGGGACAGTGCTTCCATAGATCCAAATCGCTCGGCAAGTATCTCCGCCGCCCTGGTTCCCACAAACCGGATTCCCAGTGCGAAAAGAAGTGGAGCAAGTCCTCTTCCCTTGCTTTTTTCTATCGCCCTCAGCAGATTCTCTGCCGACTTTTCCCCCATCCTTTCAAGGCCAATTATTTCAGCTTTATTGAGGAAGTAAAGGTCTGCAGGATCCTCCACCAGGCCGCGGTCGACCAGTTGGGTCACAAGGGCAGGGCCGATCCCCTCGATGTCCATCCCGTCCCGCGACACGAAGTGCAGGATCAGTTCTTTCAACTGTGCAGGACAGGCAATTCCCGTGCAGCGCACGGCCACCTCACCCTCCAGGCGTACCACCCTGCTGCCGCATTCCGGGCAGCGGTCCGGCATCCGGAATTCTCTCTCCTTCCCGGTGCGCCGCTCGGTAAGTACCCTGACCACCTCCGGGATAACGTCTCCCGCCCGCTGGACAACCACAAAGTCGCCGATTCTAATGTCCTTTTCCCGGATCATGTCCTCGTTGTGCAAAGTCGCCCGGCTGACAGTTACCCCGCCCACCTGCACCGGTTCCAGAATGGCGGTGGGAGTAAGCACCCCTGTTCTTCCAACACGAACCATAATGTCCAATATACGGGTCACCACCTGCTCGGCAGGAAACTTGTAGGCTATCGCCCAACGGGGACTCTTGGCGGTGCTTCCCAGGGCGTCCTGAAGACGCAAAGAATTAACCTTGACAACCATTCCGTCGATTTCATAGGGCAGGCTGTGCCTCTTTTCAATCCAATCCGTGCAGTAATCGATGACCTCGTCGATGTTGCGGCAGTGCCGGCAGTGTTCCTGTACCGGCAGGCCCACCTGCTCCAGGTATTTCAGGACCTCGGCCTGGGTTTCCAGTGTAACCCCTTCGCTCACCAGCACCTGGTAGGTGAAAATCCCCAGCGGCCTGCTTGCGGTAATCCTGGGATCAAGCTGGCGGATAGACCCAGCTGCAGCGTTGCGGGGATTGGCGAAGGGAAGCTCGCCCCGGCTGTCGCGCTCCTCGTTGAGCCGCAGGAAGGCCTTTTTAGACATGAACGCCTCGCCGCGCACCACAAGGCGCGGCGGCGCATCCGGCAGGGAAAGGGGGAGCATACGGATTGTGCGCAGGTTTTCCGTCACGTCTTCACCCACTACCCCGTCGCCGCGGGTGGCACCCTGCACCAGCACGCCGTTTTCGTAGGTCAGCACCACCGTCAAACCGTCGATCTTGGGCTCTACCACATAATCCACCTGGGTGCCTGCCAACTGACGTACCCGGCGGTCGAAATCTTTCAGTTCGCCAGGCTCAAAGGCATTGGCTAGGCTAAGTAACGGCACCGGGTGCCGGACAGTTTTAAACTCCGAAAGGGGCTCTCCTCCCACCCGCTGCGTGGGTGAATCCGGGGTAATCAATTCAGGATATTGCTTCTCCAGATTCTCCAGTTCTCGAACCAGGGCATCATATTCACTGTCGGAGATCCGCGGATTATCAAGGACGTAATAGTAGTAATCATGTTCCCGGATCTCCCTGCGGAGTTCCTCCACTCTTTTCCTGGCCTCTTGAAGGGAAAGCATAAACACCGCCCCCTCCTGTACCTTGCTTGAATGCTATCCCCTTGATCACCATGTCACTTTTTGTGCTACCAACAGATGAAAAATGCAGCCGCCGTCTTTTATTTTATCCATTTTAATGCAGTGCCGCTATACGGGCCAGGGGAGGTACCATCTGTTTCTTGCGGGACATCACACCCGGCAGGAAAACCCGGTTGTTCCGTACCTCCCGGCCAAAGGCTTCCTCTACGAGATTCCCGGCAGGGCCTGTTACCAGCAGCTCGGTCCCCTCCTGGATAATATCAGTCAACATCATCAGCAGCAGGTCATATCCCTCCTGCTGCACCATGCTCTCCATCTCCCTGGTTAAAGCCCGCTTCACATCCTCCAGGCCGCCTGTTCCGAGGGCCTCCACCTGCCCAATACCGACCTTGAGATTGCCCAGCTGAAAAACCTTGAAATCCTCTTTCAGGATCTCGCCGGCGGGTCGTTCCGCCAGGGCGGATCCCGCCTGGAACATGTCGCGCCCAAATGACTCTATGTCAAGACCCGCAATTTCACCCAGTTCCTGTGCCGCTGCCCGATCCCTGGCGCTGCAGGTCGGGGATTTGAAGATAACCGTATCCGAAAGAATCCCGGCACACATCAATGCGGCCGTTAAGGGGGCCGGGGTAATTCCCTGCTCCTGGTAAATGTTCCGGATGATCGTACAGGTGCTCCCGACGGGTTCGCTGCGGAAATAAAGGGGCTCGCCCGTCTGAATGTCTCCTAACCGGTGATGATCGATTATCTCCAATACCTCCGCTTCCTCAATCCCCGGAACGGCGTGGGCACGTTCGTTGTGGTCCACCAGGATGACCTGCTTACGCCGCAGGGCGAGCAGGTCGTAGCGCGCCACCATCCCCAGCAGCCGGTCGTGTTCATCGACGACCGGGTAGTTACGGTACCTGGTTTCCAGCATAACCCGTCTGGCGTAGGTAGCCAGGTCATCGTCCTGAAAAGTGACAACCCCGCTGGTTTTCATAATGGCTGATATGGGAGCGGACAAAATCTCCCGCACACGATTGGAGTTGATTGCCGGTTCTTCCAGGTCAAGCTCCTCCAGCAGGTGCCGGGCAAGATCCCCGATGGTCACGATACCTAACAAGTGCCCCCCGGCATCCACTACAGGCAGGGTTTTGACCTGGTTCTCCCGCATTAACCTTCCGGCGGTCTGCAGTGTTGCCTCCGGGCGGCAGCTGATGACTTCCTTCCGGATCATATCCATTACCCGTGAGCGCACATCGGTTACAACAGGTGGAGGTTCAACGCCCAGTTTATTTAAAACATAAGATGTTTCCCTGTTCAGGGGTCCCAGCCGTCCCGCCCGTGCCTGGGTGATACCAAGTATTCTTTTCAGTTCGGCATAGGTCAGCGCCGCGCAAATGGCGTCGGTGTCCGGATTGACGTGCCCGAGGACCCAAATCGTTCCTGCCATTACTATACTCCCCATTTCTACCCTGTAAATTCGTTCTGGTTATCCTTGCAGGCGCAGCGACCTACGAAGGTTATTACTCGCCCTTAACGAAGAGCAGCTAACGGCAGCCGAACTGAGGCGTGGATGCCGAAGTAGCCGACTCCGATGCATGGATGCAGCGTAGGAGGCGGTCGGATCGAGTTTTAGGGCGAGTTAAACCGGAGTCCGGGAGCAAGCGCAAGGATAAACAGATTTTCATCCTCTGATGGCGCCACCGGAGGTGACATGAAGGTCTTATACATTAAATAACATCCATACCCTAGACCTTCTGTAGAGGAGCGTATTTCACCAGGAGGTGTTTCAGGCCAACAGTATCAAAAGATACGAAGATCTCCAGGTCGCCGCCAGGGCCAATCCTGGTTTCCGTCACTCTCCCCTTTCCGAACTTCTTATGCTCCACCCTGTCGCCAATCTGAAAAATGTTGTCCTGTTTACACGCCTGTTCAGGAGCGGCTTCCTGCTCCCTCACCGTTCCCTTGACCCCTGTCACCTCGTCCTTCCTCGCAACCGCATCCAGGAGATCGCGCCCTGTAAAAACAGAGGGAAGTTTTCTTTCCTGTTGCTGTTTGTTTTCCGGTTTGTTTTCCAGAGTTCCGGTTTTGGGAATTTCGCGCCCTCCTGCTGGGATGACAGGATAAAGGAACTCTTCCGGAATCTCGGCAAGAAAACGGGAGGGCTCCCGGAAAACCCCGCTGCCGTGCAGAAAACGCCGGCAGGCCCAGGAGAGGTAGAGGCGCTGCTGCGCTCTAGTGATCCCCACGTAGCAAAGCCGTCGCTCCTCTTCCAACTCTTCCTCTTCTCCCAGGGCATGAGCGTGGGGGAAAATGCCATCCTCGAGACCTGTCAGGAATACCACGGGAAACTCCAAACCCTTGGCGCTGTGAATGGTCATGAGGGTTACAGCATTTTCATCGGCCCTGTAATTGTCGACGTCGGTCACCAGGGCCAGTTGTTCCAGGAAGCCGGCCAGGGATTTGTCGGTGCTCTCCTCGTCGTACTGCCGCGCCATACCTATAAATTCCTTCAGGTTTTCCAGCCTGGTCTCCGACTCAACAGTCTTCTCGACCTCCAGCAGGGAACGGTAGCCAGTCTCTTCCAAGATCTTCTCGACAAGCCCCGCAATTCCCAGATCATCCTTCTGCCGGCGCCAGCGTTCGACCATATCGAAGAATGCCTGGAGTGCTCTGACCGTGCGTGCGCCAAGTCCGGGAATCTGTCCCGCATGAGCCAGAACCTCGGCCAGGCTGCGATCTTCCTGCAGGGCAATTTTTTCGGCGCGGGCCAATGCCGCATCGCCGATTCCCCGGCGCGGCACGTTCAGGATTCTTCGCAGGGAAACCTCGTCTGCCGGGTTGGCAACCACTCTCAGGTAGGCAATGATGTCCTTGATCTCTTTTCTTTCGTAAAACCTGACCCCCCCGAAGATCCGGTAGGGGATGTTCTTTCTCACGCACTCCTCTTCAAAGGCCCGGGATTGTGCATGGGTCCTGTAGAAAACTGCAAAGTCCCGGTATTGATATTCTTCTTCCCGGTGGAGCTTCTCCACGACAGCCATTACAAACCTGGCCTCGTCGCTTTCGTCCACTGCCTGGTAGCAGAAAACCGGCTCACCGGTTCCGTTGGAGGTCCACAGTTGCTTGGGTTTTCTTCCCCGGTTGTGAGCAATGATGGAATTCGCCACGGTCAGGATGCGCTGCGTGGAACGGTAATTCTGCTCCAGCTTGACAATCCGCGCCTCCGGGTAATCCTTCTCAAAACTTAAAATGTTCCTGATGTCGGCCCCGCGCCACCCGTAAATGCACTGATCGTCATCCCCGACGACACAGAGGTTCCTATGGCCGCCGGCAAGCAGACGCACCAGCTCGTACTGGGCGCGGTTCGTGTCCTGGTATTCATCCACCATGATGTACTGGAAACGGTGCTGGTAATTCTGGAGCACCAGGGGTTCCGCCCGGAATAAAGCCACTGTTTGGAAGAGAAGGTCGTCAAAGTCCATAGCGTTCTGCTGGAGCAGCTTTGCCTGGTAATAGGTGTAAACGCGGGCAACCGTTTGCTCCCGAGGGTTGCGTGCCCTGCGGGCGTAATCATCAGGCGCTATCAGTTCGTTCTTCAAGCCTCCGATGGCTGCCAACAGGCTGCGCGGGCGGTACTTCTTGTCGTCAACATTGAGCTCCCGGAGGCAGTGTTTCATCACCGTCAACTGGTCATCGTCGTCGTAAATAACAAAATTGCGGTCATACGGCAGGAAGCGAGCCTCCTGGCGGAGTATGCGGACCGCCAGAGAGTGAAAGGTGCTGATCCAGACATCCCGGGCGCCTGCTCCCGCCAGTTTCCAGACCCGCTGACGCATTTCGGCAGCCGCTCGATTGGTAAAGGTTACCGCCAGTATCCTGAAGGGGGAGACCCCGGACTGCAAAAGATAGGCGATGCGGTATGTGAGGACGCGCGTTTTCCCGCTTCCCGCTCCCGCGAAAATAATCACTGGCCCTTCTGTCTGGCGCACAGATTCCTGCTGTACCGGATTCAAATCCTCCCAAAAATTCATCACTATCACCTATTGTCGCCGTTCGTCAAGTTTTGCCCATACCTCGTCAGGGGTGACGCCGCATTCCGCCAGTAAAACAAGCAGGTGGTAAACCAGGTCCGATGTCTCCTCGACCAGTTCCGATCTGTCCCGGTTTTTCCCGGCGATCACCACTTCTACCGCTTCCTCCCCTACTTTCTGGGCGATTCTGTCAATACCTTTCCGAAAAAGTTTTGCAGTATAAGAATTTTCGGGAAGGGTCCGCTGCCGTTCCTTAATCACCGCAAATAGCTCTGGAATGATATCCCCGTGCTTTTCATCTTTCTGCAGGGGTTGTCCAATGCACCTGAAAAAACAGGAGCGGTAACCCTCGTGGCAGGCGGGCCCTACCTGTTCGACCTTGATGAGCAGGGTATCCGCGTCGCAGTCGAACCGCACCTCCCGGATATACTGGTGGTGTCCGCTTGTCTCCCCCTTCAGCCAGAGGCACTTCCTGCTCCTGCTGTAGAACCAGGTTCTGCCCGTCCGAAGGGAGCGTGCCAGGGATTCCCGGTTCATGTAGGCGACCATCAACACCTCGCCGTTCTTAACGTCCTGGATCACCGCCGGAACCAGGCCGTCTCCGTTAAATCTGATCCTTTCCAAGGCAGTCCTGATCTCATCCTCATCCGATAGAACAGGTATCGCGCTCACAGCCGTACTGTCACCCCTCTTTCCATCAGGTAAGCCTTGGCATCCCTGATGGTATATTCCTGGTAATGAAAAATGGATGCGGCCAGAACTGCATCAGCCGCCCCCAGTGTCAGGCCCTCGTAAAGGTGTTCCAGTGTCCCGGCTCCACCGGAAGCGATCACCGGGATGCGGACAGCCTCGCTCACTGCACGGGTCAGCTCCAGGTCGTAGCCGTCTTTCGTGCCGTCCCGGTCGAGGCTGGTCAACAGGATCTCCCCGGCGCCGCGCCGCTCAACCTCCTTCGCCCAGTCAAGGGCGTCGATGCCGGTCCCCTGTCTCCCACCGTGGGTCAGCACCTCCCAGCGGCCGGGGCCGATCCGCCGGGCGTCAATAGCCACCACAATGCACTGGCTGCCGAACTTCCGGGCGCCTTCTTCGATCAGGGAGGGATTCAGCACGGCTGCGGTATTGATGGCGGTTTTATCCGCTCCGGCCTGGAGCATTCTCCGGATGTCTTCAATGGTGCGGATCCCACCGCCTACCGTAAAGGGAATAAACACGGTATCAGCCGTGCGACTCACCACATCAACCATCGTATCCCGTTCCTCATAGGAAGCCGTTATATCTAAAAAAACAAGCTCGTCTGCGCCGGCGGCGTCATAGCAAGCAGCCAGTTCCACCGGATCCCCGGCATCCCTGAGATCCACGAACTTTATTCCCTTCACAACCCGTCCGCAATCCACGTCAAGGCAGGGAATAATCCTTTTTGCCAGCATAATCTCCCCTCCCGCAAATGCCGCGGATACCAAGCTTATTCTTTGCCAGAAGCAACAGAAATAGCCTCTTCGAGCCGAATCTTTCCTTCGTAAAGAGCCTTTCCCAGGATGGCTCCTTCAACCCCGGCGGGTTCCAGCTTCTTTAATTCAATCAGGTCCTCCAGTGAACTGATTCCCCCGGAGGCGATGATGCGCAGACCGGTCCTTTGAGCCAGTTCCCCGGTGGCCTGGAAATTAGGCCCCGAGAGCATGCCGTCCCTTGAAGTGTCCGTAAAGACCAGGCGCTCAACTCCCAGTTCCCGGATTTCCCGGGCTACCTCCAAAAAGTGCCTGGAAGTGATGTCCTTCCATCCCCTGACCGCCACCCAACCGTCTGAGGCGTCGATTCCCACCGCAATGCAGCCCTTCCCGAATTCCGCGCAGGCCTTTTTCACCAGCTCCGGGTTGCTGACGGCTACGGTACCTAGAATCACCCGGGCCACTCCCGCCCCAAAGGCCGCCCGGATCTGCTCCAGAGTCCGCAGGCCGCCCCCCAGCTGAACAGGTATGGCAACGCTCTTCACAATTTTTTCGACCAGGGGGAGCTGGCGGGGTTCCCCTGCAAAGGCCCCGTCGAGATCAACCACGTGCAGCCAGCGTGCCCCCCTTTCCATCCAGAGGCGGGCAACCGCCGCTGGGTCTGCGGCGTAAACAGTCTCGGCATCCTCACGCCCCTGCAGAAGGCGGACGCACTTCCCTCCACGCAGGTCAATGGCGGGAAAAATCAGCATGAGGCCACCAGCTTTCCGAAGTTTGCCAGGACTCGCAGCCCGAGGGTGCTGCTTTTTTCAGGGTGAAACTGCACCGCGAAGACGTTATCCCTGACCATCACGCAGGGGAATTCGACACCGTAGATGGTCGTACCGCCGACAGCGTCCTGAGCCGGAGTTTCGGCATAATAGGAATGGACGAAATAAAAGTAAGAATGATCTGGGATACCATCAAAAAGCGGATTTTTCCGTTTTAACATTACCTGGTTCCAGCCCATATGCGGTATCTTCAGGTCACCTGTGAAACGCCGCACCCTCCCGGGGAAAATACCCAGGCCTTCGTGGCAGCCCATCTCTTCACCGTAATCAAAGAGAACCTGGAGCCCGACACAGATGCCCAGAAAAGGCTTCCCCTGTTCAATCACCCGTCGTATGGCAAGGTCGAAGCCCTTTGCCCGCAGGTTGGCCATGGTATCTCCGAAGGAGCCCACACCGGGAAGGATGATCCCCCGCGCTTCTTCGAGTTCTTCCGGGGCTGTGGCGATGACGGCAGGATACCCGGCCTTTTCCAAACCCTTCTGAACACTTCTCAGGTTTCCCATCCCGTAGTCGATGATCGCAATCATTTCTCTCTCCCGTCCTCAAAGTATACCCTTGGTTGACGGCACTCCGATTTCCCGGTCGTACCTGGTAACCGCCTGGCGCAGGGCACGGGCGCATCCTTTGAAAAGGGCTTCGACGATATGGTGGGTATTCCGTCCGGAGAGCAGCCGGAGATGCAGCGTCAGCCCGGCATTGTTCACAAAAGCTCGGAAAAATTCCGGCACCAGCTCGACGGGCAGATCACCCGCCGCCCACCCTTCTGCCTGAACGTCATAGACCAGGTATGGTCTTCCGCTTATGTCCACGGCGATCATTACGAGGGCTTCATCCATGGGGAGCAGAACGGAGCCGTACCTGTTGATCCCATCTTTATCTCCGAGGGCCTTGCGCAGGGCTTCTCCCAGACAGATCCCGATGTCCTCCACAGTGTGGTGGGCATCTACCTGCAGGTCACCCTCCGCTTCTACGGCGAGGTCAAACAGTCCGTGGCGCGCCCAGAGATGAAGCATATGGTCGAGAAAGCCGATCCCCGTCGCTCCCTGAAAACTTCCTTTCCCGTCAAGATCAAGCCTGACCTTCACCCTGGTCTCGCCCGTTACCCTATCCACCTCGGATATGCGCCCCATACTCTCCCCCTCGTTTCTTATCGATTTATATAAGCTCCATTCCGATCTTTTCTGGACGGCGAACCTTCCGCTTGCTCCTCGCACCGGACAGAACTAAGCATTTGCCCGTCTAATAAAGGTTTCGCCAGAGCGTTACTTCAGCCGTTCCAGCCGCAGGGCGATGGCACGGGCGTGTGCCTGGAGCCCCTCACCCTCGGCAAGTCTGACGATGTGCGGCCCCCAGTTCCTCATGGTATCGGCGGTACCGTAAATTACGCTGGTGCGCTTCATAAAGTCCTCCACGCTGAGGGGCGAAAAGAACCTTGCCGTACCGCCGGTGGGCAGGACGTGGTTCGGCCCGGCAAAATAGTCTCCAACAGGCTCGGATGCGTAAGGGCCGAGGAAAACGGCGCCGGCGTTTCTGATACGGCTCAGCCAGGAGAAAGGCTCCCGGACGTAAAGCTCCAGGTGCTCTGGAGCAAGCTCGTTGGCAAGCTCGATGGCCTCCAAAAGATCTTCTGTGACCACTGCGGCGCTGTAGTTCTCGATGGCCTCCCCGGCAATGTCCCGTCTCGGCAAAACAGCCAGCTGCTTCTCGATTTCCCCCTGCACATTCCGTGCGAGCTGCTCATCCGGTGTGAGCAAAATGGCCGCCGCCCGCGGGTCGTGCTCCGCCTGAGACAGCAGGTCCGCAGCAACCAGTTCGGGATCGGCGCTGTCATCCGCAACCACCACGATCTCGCTGGGACCTGCCAGCATATCGATGTCAACCAGCCCGAAGACCAGGCGCTTGGCAATGGTCACGTAGATGTTGCCCGGCCCCACGATCTTGTCCACCTTAGGGATGGTCTCCGTCCCGTAGGCAAGAGCAGCTATCCCCTGCACTCCGCCCGCCTTGTAAATACCGGTTACGCCCCCCTCCGCAGCTGCCACCAGAACTAGAGGCGGGACCGTACCATCCGGCCTGGGCGGAGTAACCATGATGATCTCGCGGACACCCGCCACCTTTGCCGGCAGGGCATTCATCAAAACGGAGGATGGGTAAGCGGCTGTACCACCCGGCACGTAGATACCCACCCTCTCTAACGGCCTGTAAATCTGGCCGACGATTTCCCGGTCATGGCCGGGTTCAAACCAGGTCTGGAAATGCTGCCGGGCGTGAAAGGCATGGATCCTGTCCCGGGCAATCCTGAGAGATTCCAGCAGTTTCGGCGAAACTTTAGTGTAAGCGGCCTCTATTTCAGCAGGTGTCACCCGGAGTTGTGCCGCTGCCAGCTCGGCGTGGTCATACTTTTTGGTCGCCGCCAAAACACCGGCATCCCCCTGATTCCGTACGGCCTCGATAATAGAGCGCACTGCGGCTTCAAGCTCCTCGCCCCGATGCTCGCGCTTCCGCAACCTGTAAACCAGCTGGTTCTTACTTGATACCACTCTGAACATCCTTCGTGCTCCTCTCCATTGCAGCCTTGACCGCATCAATAATAGCCGCAATCCTGGTATATTTCAGACGGTAAGCAACCCGGTTCGCCACAAACCTGGCGGTTGCCCCCGCAATTTCTGTCACGGCAACAAGGTTATTCTCTTTCAGGGTACGTCCTGTGGACACCAGGTCGATAATAACTTCGGCCAAATCCACAAGAGGGGCCAGCTCGATATTCCCGGAGAGCTCGATGATCTCTCCCGGCAAACCCCTGCTGCGCAGGAACTCTTCGGCTACCCGAGGGAATTTTGTGGCCACACGAAGCTGCCCGTGACGGGCAAGGTAGCCCCACAGGCCGTCCTGAAACTCGCCGAGTTTGGCCGCGGGGACGGCTACCACGAACTTGCAGGCTCCAAAACCCAGGTCCAGCAACTCGCAGATGTCTTTATCCTGTTCCAGGATAACGTCCTTTCCGGCAATCCCCAAATCCGCCGCCCCGTATTCCACAAATGTAGGGACATCAGCGGCGCGGCAGATCAGGTAACGCACATTCGATCCCTGATCTGTATAAACCAGGCGGCGTCCCTTTTCTTCAAGGGGAGATGTCAAGATACCCGCCTCCCTTAACAGGTGAACCGCGGGTGGAAAGAGGCGCCCTTTTGAAAGCGCGAAAGTGATCTGTTCCAGGCTCATGTTCCTCTCCCTTTTCTATCTATTCTACCACAAGAATGTGCGGGATTCCCCTGCGGGAGGCGTAGGCAATAGATTCCTCCTGGGGAAGGCCGGAAACATCTATTTCCACGCTGCAGCCGGTTTCCCTTAGGGCCCTCGCCCGCCGGATGACCTCTTTAAGGTCCGTTCCGGTGATGTAGTAATCGGGCACCTGCTCCGCGGGAAGCTCCTCCTTTTCCTGTGCGGCCATAATCCGCTCGATACCCAGGGCAAATCCGGTTGCCGGGCAGTCGAATCCGAACTTGGCAAGCAGTCCGTCATACCTGCCCCCGCCGCAAAGGGGATAGCCGACACCCGGGGTATAGCCTTCAAAGACTATCCCGGTGTAATAGCCCAGTCCCCTGAGCAGGGTCAGGTCTATACACACCTGATCCCGGAATCCGTAGCTGGCCAATATTTCCCAGACCTTACGCAGCCGGACAACACCTTCCCGGGCCCCGGGATGAGATATCAAACCTTCGATCCGGGACAGCATCTCAATTCCTCCGTGCAGGTAAGGAAGGTCTACCAGGGCTTCTTTGTGTTCCCGGGAAATGCGGGAGGTGGAGATCAGGTTTTGCCAGGTAACAAAGTCCTTATTGCTGAGGGCAAGCCTGGCCTTATCCCGTTCGGCCTCTGTTAAGCCTGCCCCTGTAAGCGCACCGGCCAGAACCTCAACGTGACCAACGGTGATTTGAAAGTTTTCGACACCGGCCAGCCTGAGGGCTTCGCAGGCCAGGCTGATCACTTCGGCATCGGCCTCGGCACCCGCCGCGCCCAGCAATTCAACACCCGCCTGGTAAAATTCTCTCTGCCTCCCGGCATGGTTCTCGCGTCTGAAAATATTGGCCACATAACAGAAACGCATGGGGAGATCCCTGTCCCGCAGGCGCGTGCTTACAAGCCTGGCAATGGGGGTGGTCATATCCGGCCTGAGGACCATAATCCTGCCCCTGTCGTCAATAAACCGGTAGAGCTGCTCATGCATCCCCTTGTCCAGAGCGGGTTCCAGCACTTCATAAAACTCAAAGGTCGGAGTAACAACCTCCTGGTAGCCATAGGACTCAAACAGCGTCAACAGGCAGCCCTCCAGTTCCCGCTTCCGCCTGGCCTCGGCCGGCAGCATGTCCCTTACGCCGCCGGGCATCAAAACCATCCCCGAATTTTCCATGATATTCAACCTGCCTTCATGTCTTTTCCAGTTCCATACCATGTATGATACCATAAATGCGGCGTGTAGACGACATCCTTCTTTAATCACTGAATTGTCGACTGAGACCGGCAATAGTCCTGCAGTTACAGCAGGTGAGAACAGCCTGTAAACTACAGAATAAGCCGGATAACTGCGAAGACAAGCCCTCGTAAGGGTTCACGCCCGTTCCTGGACGTGTGGGGCTGCAGATGAAAGTTTTAGAATCAGAAGTTTAAGAATATAATAGCAATTAAATAATTATTTTTCCTTTTCTTTTTTAGGGATAATTTTGGTCTTTTGGGTAGGGGTGAAAACATTGTCTTTGACCAAGCGGCAGCAAGAGTTTCTGGCATGTATCTTTGAACAGTACTTAAAACACAGGAACCCGGTTCACTACACAACCGTTGCAAAAAGGCTGGGGGTGAGTAAATGGACGGCTTATGACATGCTCAAACGCCTGGGAGAAGCGGGTTATCTTTCCTCGCATTACGGGGTGAAGGAAAAGGGCAACCCAGGCAGATCGCAGTTGTTCTACACACCGACTTCCAAGCTGAAACAACTCATGGAGGAGGATGCGGGTAAACAGGAGGATTGGCTGGCATGGAGGCAGTTGCTGGTTAACAGCGTTAAAAAACTGCAGTCCGCAACCGGCTGCAGCGGGCACGATCAGATCGAGGAACTGTTGGCCTTACTGCCGGAGGCAAAGGGTTCAATAATGTACTGCGCATGTTTAATTGCCCTTTTTGTCGCTTACATAAAAGTATTCAACGAACAAGGAATGAGACTTGTCCGCCAGGTTATCGACCTGATCAAAAAGCCTGAGCAGCGCCTCGCTCTTTTTTCGGGCACAATCGTAGGCATTTTATCTAAAGATCCGGTAACAGGAACGACAACAGGCGGTAAGGACGGCATGATGGCCGGCTTTGTTAATAATTTTCACCGGCACCTGGCGGGGATCGATCTGAAACAGCACCGCCTGCTTGCCGGTTTCCTCAGTGATTTACTGCAGGCAGTTTCCTGATTTCGTTCAGTTGTTGGGTCTTTTGGGGAAGGCTAAAACCCTTGTTTGATAATAATGACGTTTTTTAGGGTATAACTATTAATAATGAATAGATGGAGGCGAAAGAAAATGATAGTGGACAAAAGAGCATTGCCCAAACTAAATTGGGATTATGCAAAACGCTACGCCGCGGAAAAACTCCTCGAGCAGGTATTAAAATACCTGGAAGGGGATCCGGACACGAATATTCCCCGCCTGTTAAAAGTCATGGAAACCCTTGCTTATCTGCCGGTGCATAAAGAAATGGTCAGGAACATCAGATATAATTATGAAAACAACACCGCCTTGAGAACCTATTTCAATAGAATGTTTACCGAGATTGATAGGGGAATGCGCCACCGGCTGATGTGCAATTTCGTGGTCAACAGTCTGCTTTTATCGTTCCAACACCGCAAGCAGGTTGAAGAAAAGGAAGGGATTCATGTTCCCTACACAATCCTGATCGATCCCACCAGCGCCTGCAACCTCAAATGCACCGGCTGCTGGGCCGGAGAGTATTCCAAACATGATGAACTGGAACCGGAACTGCTCGACAGGATCCTGCAGGAGGCCAAAGAGCTGGGAATTTATGCAATCGTCATGTCAGGGGGAGAGCCCTTTGTCTACCCGTACCTTACCGATATAGCAGCAAAACACAACGACATGTCATTCATGATTTATACCAACGGCACCAGGATTGACGACAACATGGTGGACAGGCTCCAGGCCCTCGGCAATATCGCACCGGCTTTCAGTATGGAGGGATGGGAAGACGCCACCGATGCCCGCCGGGGAAAAGGAATCTTCAAAAAGATCATTTCGGCAATGGATCGCTTGCGTGAAAGAGGAGTGCTATTCGGGGCCTCGGTGACCATCACCCGCCACAATGTTGAAACCGTCACCAGCGACGAATTTATAGATTTCCTGATTGACAAAGGGGTCAGGTTTATGTGGACCTTCCACTACATCCCCATCGGCCGGCAGCCCGACGTGGACCTGATGATCCTGCCCGAGCAGCGGGCTTACCTGGCGGAACGCATCCCCTACCTGCGCACCCATAAACCGCTGCCCATCGCGGACTTCTGGAACGACGGGGAATTGACCGGTGGCTGCATCGCGGGCGGAAGCGCCTACTTCCACATTACGGCCCGCGGAGATGTGGAACCGTGCGCCTTTGTTCACTTTGCCGTGGACAACATCAGGGACAAGAGCCTGAAAGAGGTCCTGAGAAACCCGCTCTTTACCGAATACCAGAAACGCCAGCCTTTTTCCGAAAACATGTTACTGCCGTGCCCGATCATCGACAACCCGGAGGCGCTGCGAGAGATCGTCAGAAATACCGGTGCCCGTCCCACCCATGCGGGAGCAGATACCATCCTGGAAGGAGAGATCGGGAGTTTTCTGGACCGGCGGGCCGCCGACTGGAAAAAGGTAGCAGATCAAATCTGGGCCCCATCTTCCGCACCCTACCATTATCATTAAGAAAAAATTTTAAAAAAAATTTTCAGAGCAAGGAGGAATTCCAGAAAATTCCGCGAATTTTCCCCTAACGACAATAATTTGGGGGAATTTCGCATG
>CADDZA010000040.1 GCA_902812435.1 Clostridia bacterium | reverse complement strand
TCTGTCAGTGCGTGATTATCAGCATAAAAAAAACATCCTGACTTTACAGGATGAAATTATTAATTAGCGCGCGCCGTTATACTTTTAGTATTTACCTAAAAGTAGAAATCCCTGTAGCCCTGTTCAATCTTGTGGAGCCTTTCTACGACTTTATCACGTACCGCCGGGTTGCTTACCAGATCGAGATGTCTGACTATGGCCTCTTCTCCGGCCTTTCTGGTTTCGGGACTGGCATAGTCAATTAAAAATTCCTTAAACGTGAGAATGGCGTTCGGCTGGCACACGTTTTGGATCTGGCCGCTTTTTGCCAGGGACATGAAACGGTCCCCCGTCCGGCCGCTGCGGTAACATGCCGTGCAAAAGCTCGGAATATAACCGGACCTGCAGATGCTTCTTATTATCTCGTCCAAACTACGGTGATCTTCCACAACAAACTGCGGCGCATCATCGTCTTCCGGCCTGCCTTCTTTTTCCCTGCAGTAGCCTCCCACGCCAGTGCAAGAGCCCGCGCTAAGCTGGGAGATTCCTACAGAAAGGAGTTCGTCCCGGAATTTAGGACTTTCACGTGTTGAAAGTATCATTCCAGTATAGGGCACGGCAAGGCGGATGATTGCGACAAGCTTTTTAAAGTCAGCATCTGAAACAAGATAAGGGAAGGTTTCCAGGTTGACCCCCTGCGCCGGCCTAAGCCGCGGTACGGAAATGGTATGCGGCCCCACCCCAAAGGCCTCTTCCAAATGCAGAGCATGCAGTAGCAAGGCTACTACCTCGAACTTGTAGTCGTACAGGCCAAAAAGAACGCCGGCTCCTACATCATCTATGCCTGCTTCCATGGCCCTGTCAAAAGCTGTAGTATGCCAGTCGTAGTCCCTCTTGGGACCCGACGGGTGCATCTTTGCGTAAGTCGGACGGTGGTAGGTTTCCTGAAAAAGAATATAGGTTCCGATTTTAGCTTCTTTTAAGCGCCTGTAGTTCTCTACAGTGGTCGCGGCGATATTGACGTTGATCCTTCTTATACTGCCTTTTTTTTCCTTAACTGAGTAAATAGTGTTGATGGCGTCAATTACATAATCAATGGGACAATTTTTAGGATCTTCACCGCACTCCAGAGCCAGCCGCTTGTGCCCCATTTCTTCGAGCACGGTCACTTCTTCCTTGATTTCCTCCATGGTCAGCCTGCGCCTTTTAAACTTATTGTGTCTCCGGTAACCGCAGTATACGCAGTTGTTTATGCAGAAGTCGCTGATGTACAAGGGGGCAAAAAAGACCAGACGCTTCCCGTAGATCTTTTCTTTTATCCTACTGGCTGTCTGGTAAATCTTTTCCAAAAGTTCAGGGTCTTCAACCTGGAGCAGGACAGCAACCTCAGCCGGGCTGAGCCCTTTTGCGTGGGCCGCCTTTTCAATTATCCTTTCAGCTTCCTCCATGGGGGCGGCCTTAGCCTCTTCCAGCAGCCTGAAAACCAACTCATCATTAATAAAATCAGCTTTTGATGTGGCCATAAAGAACACTCCCTAAGTTAATTTAAAATTATACCTGACGCTTAATTCCGCTCATAAACAAAATCCCACGCCTCAAGTACAGCGGTTCACATTCCTTACGCGGCTGTTTTAATCAGGCATCCAATGATCCAGCCGCCTTGCGCCTCAATTCCGTTAAATACCTGCACATTTTCTTTCATACTTCAGCGAGTGGCCGTAACCTCTGCTAATTGACCGCCCAGCGCTTAGAACCGTGTTGACCACTCTGCTGTAACTTTCCTCCGGTGTATCATTCAAACCTATTTTATCAGGATATATGAGATAACTCTCCCTATATTTCAGCGGTGTAATGTTCGGCATGATTACATTCGCCCCGCATTGCAGGGCTTTTACCCTGCCTGATGGATGGATTGTTGCAACGGCAGTAGTTGCCGGCAGGTGAACGCAGGGCAGGGCAAGCCTTGCCGCAGCAAGAGTCTTGAGGGTCATTTCCAGAGTACCCCCCTTGCAACTGCCCAGAGGCGTCTGTTTATTGGGTATAAACGGGCCGATACCAGCCATTTCCACCTCCATCTCGCGCATCAGGATTATGTCACCCGCAAGAGTTTCCGCAGTTTGACCTGGCAGGCCTACCATATTGCCTGATCCAACCTGGTAGCCCAGTTCGCGCAGCCACCTCAACCTTTTTAACCTACCTTTGAGTGACGTTCCGGGACGCAGCTCGGCAAAAAGCTTGGCGTCGCAAGTCTCGTGCTTCAGTAAGTATCGATCGGCACCTGCTTCCTTGAATAACGCGTATTCTTCCCTGGACCTGTCCCCTACTGAAAGCGTCACTGCCACGTCAAGCTCCTTCTTAATCCTGAAAACAACCTCCGCCAGCATCTGTGCCGAGTAAAACCCGTCTTCCCCCGACTGCAGCACAACTGTCCTGCAGCCAAGACCTGCGGCCCTCCGCGCCCCCTCAATGATTTCATCCGGTTTCATCCTGTACCTGAGGAGGGCCGAATTATCCCTTCTCAAGCCGCAGTAAAGACAATTTTTCCTACAATAATTTGAAAACTCAATAACCCCTCTTAAATGCACCTCATCTCCCATAACCCTGCTGCGCACCTGGTCAGCCAGCCTGAAAAGTTCGGCGCTTTCCTCCTTATCAGCGCTGATCAATACCGTCAAATCATCCTTGGTAAGTTCTTCCGGTTTAGAGGCGCGCTCCAACGCTTCCAGAAACTCTGTTCTCATGCCGGCTCACCCCTTCGCTGCTTTCATCCAGTAAGCGCAAAGCAGAAGGAAACGGCGTCAGCGCCCTCCTCAGGATGCCGTGGATATGAGCGATTAAGACGCCATAATTGACTATCGGTACACCGGCGCTGGTAGCCTGCATAATCCGGTGCAGCATTTCCTTGCGGTTGATCATACAAGCGCCGCAATGAACAATCAGATTGTACTGCCCCAAATTTTCAGGCATCTCGGTACCGCTAGACCAGTTGAAATGCAGTTCGCCGCCAGCTTTCTGACGCAGCCAGCGCGGAATTTTTACCTTACCGATATCGTCCGCCACCCGGTGGTGGGTGCAGGCTTCTGCGATCAGCACGCGATCTCCCGGTTTCAGGCCGTCTACTGCCAGCGCGCCTTTGACCAGTGTTTCCAGATTTCCCTTGTAACGGGCAAAAAGGATTGAGAAAGATGTCATCATTACGTCTCTCGGGGTATCTGCGTCTACCTTCAAGAAAGCTTGCGAGTCCGTTACTACAAGTTTCGGCTTGTGGCTCAAGCCTGCCAGGGCTTTTTTCAATTCGCGTTCTTTAACAACAAGGGCAATGGAATCATGATCCAGGATATCCCGGATAGTTTGCACCTGGGGCAAAATAATCCTTCCCTTGGGAGCAGCCAGGTCAATTGGGACAACCAGTACCACGGTGTCGCCGGGGTCGATCAGGTCACCAACAATAGTAGGAGCGGTCCAATCTTTTGGCGCCGACTTGATTATTTCTTTTTTGAGATCCTCAATGCCCTGCCTGGTGATAGCGCTTACCGGCATGAGCCGGATCCCCAGTTTCTTTTCCAGTACCGGTATTTCCGCTTCCGGGCTGATATCGATCTTGTTCAACACACCTACAATCGGCACTCCCTGCTCGCCGGACTTTTTAATCAGGTTTAATTCGTATTCTCCAACACCCTGACAGGGATCAATGACCAGGATCATTAAGTCTGCTTTGTTCAGCACGCCTATCGTTTTTTTAACCCTTTTTTCACCGAGTTCACCTATATCGTCGATCCCGGCCGTGTCTATAATAACCACCGGCCCAACCGGCAGGATTTCCATGGACTTGTATACTGGGTCGGTGGTGGTTCCCGGCACGTCTGAAACAATGGCTATATCCTGGTTGGTCAAAGCATTGATCAGGCTTGACTTCCCTGCATTCCGCCTACCGAATATGGCTATATGAAGCCTGCTGCCCCTAGGTGTTTCATTCAAGCTGCCTACGCTCAACTCAATCCCCTACCCTTTAAAAATTTTGCACCAGCTACGCCTGGCTTGGTCAACTCACCCGGCGTAAATATAGCGTCCAGATCTTCCGCCGTGAAATGGCCCGACTCAATAACTACCTCCCGCAAGTTTTTCTTTTCTTTGTAAGCCTTTTTAACAAGTTCCGCCGCCAGTTCATAACCCAAGTGAGGCGTCAGAGCGGTTATGAAGCCATAGCTTTCTTCCAGCCAGCGCCGACACCTTTCCTCGTTCGCCCGGATACCTTTTATGCATTTCGAAGCTAAAAGTTCAACGGCGTTTATCAGCATTTCCAGGGAATGAAGCAGGTTATGGGCAATCAAGGGCATAAAAGCGTTAAGTTCCAGTTGTCCAGCTGCCGCCGCTGCGGCAATTACCTGGTCGTTTCCCATTACCTGCAAGGCAACCTGGTAGGCCATTTCAGGAAAGACCGGGTTTACCTTGCCCGGCATAATGGATGAACCCGCCTGCGCTTGGGGCAGGCTGATCTCTGCAAGGCCCCCCAGCGGCCCGGAAGAAAGAAGCCTCAGGTCTCCTGAGATCTTAGCTAAATTAACCGCAAGTGCTTTCAGCAATCCAGAAACTTCGACAAAAACATCGGCGTTTTGAGTAAGGTCAATGGTATTCTCAGATCTGGCCAGACCGAATCCGGTAATGGAACGCAGTTCCTCGATGACCATGTAAATATAATTGGGGTCAGCGTTCAATCCGGTACCTACCGCCGTTCCGCCCAGGTTCACCTGCCGCAGCCTTTCCTCCACCTTGTACAGGCGCCAGCGGTCCCTGGCTATGGCCTCGGCATAGGCACTGAATTCCTGACCAAGTGTTACCGGGACCGCATCCTGCATTTCGGTGCGCCCTATTTTCAAAATACCTGCAAATTCGGCCTCTTTGTCCTGGAGGTCGGCTTGCAGACCGGCCAGGGAGTTGCTTAGCTCCAGGACCATGCCGATAGCAGCCACCCGCAGGGCTGTGGGGTAGACATCATTGGTGGATTGTGAAAGGTTTACGTGTCTCAGCGGGTGCACCAGGTTGTAGTCGCCTTTTTCACCACCCAATAGCTCGATGGCCCTGTTAGCGATAACCTCATTGAGGTTCATGTTCGTCGACGTGCCGGCTCCACCCTGAAAAGCGTCGACAATAAATTGGTCTGCCAAACCGCCGGCGGCAATTTCTTCCGCGGCACGGGCTATGGCTTCCCCAACCCGGCGTTCGAGAAGCCCGGCGCCCATATTGGCCAGTGCAGCGGCTTGCTTGACCTGCGCCATCGAGCGGATTAATGCAGGGTGCGTCTTAATGCCGGATACATGGAAATTTTCAACTGCCCTTAAAGTATGAATGCCGTAATACGCATCCCGGGGTACTTTTTTTTCCCCTAAGAGGTCCTTTTCTACGCGATACTCCACAACTATTACCTCCGAAAGATGCTCACTTGGTTACCAGAGCCGTCTTTACCTTAACGCCTTTCAGGCTGCCGAGCTTTCCCGTCATGGCGCCGATTTCATCCGTAGAACCGTCGATTATCAGGGAGATGACCGAAATGCCCCGTTCCCGGTAAGGTATACCCATTCTCCCTACTATGATCTCATTATGTTCGCTTAGAATGCTGTTGATTTTCCTGGCGTTCTCCCGGTCCTCGACAACAATGCCTACCACGCCAACCCGCTGTTCCAAACTTGACAACACCCCCAGAACTTTAAAAAGCCCTTTTACCGCAGTGCGATAAAAGGGCTTCCCAACTCGTTCTTTATACCAGTACAGCCGGCATCCTCCTTGAATGCAGGGTAATTCCCTTTTTCGCAGAGTTAGTCCAACAACCCCTCCAGCATGGAAAATAACCATCCTGTCAGGTATTTATTTAATTGTCTTGTTAAATATTATACTCTCTTGTCCTGATAGATCAACATAATGATTCCACTGCAGAAACATCGATTTAGTCACCCAAGCAAGTGCATTTAGTAGTTGACAATCATACGGAACACTAATTATCGGCTTTCTATGAACTCAAATGGACTTTTTGCAGCAGAATCACCTAATATAATTGTTGTCCTACTCGCAAATACCCCTCGGCGTATAGTGAGTATGCAACAGTTCATGGGATTTGTGTCCAAGCGGCTTCTCCAAGAATTCTTCGTAGAGAGCCTTCACAGCCGGGTTGTCGTGGGACTTACGCAGCACCATGCGCTCGTCTACAGTATAGGTGGCGTCAATCCTCTTCAGACGGACCTCAGTGTCGGTCGGGATGGGTGAACCACCGCCCCCGATGCAACCGCCGGGACAGGCCATAATTTCAATAAAGTGGTAATCCGCTTCACCGGCACGAACCTTGTCCAGCACCTTCCGGGCATTACCCAAGCCGTGAGCGATGGCAATCTTGACGGGCATATCACCAACCTGAACGGTGGCTTCCTTCACGCCTGTAAGACCCCGGCACTCCACAAAGTTGATATTTTCAAGCTCTTTCCCGGTAACAACTTCGTATACTGTCCGCAACGCGGCTTCCATAACGCCGCCGGAAGCACCGAAGATTGCACCGGCGCCGGTGGAGATGCCAAGCGGAGCATCGTATTCTTCTTCAGGCATCTCGGCAACACTTATATTGGCCTGTTTGAACATGCGTCCCAGCTCGCGGGAGGTGAGGGCCACGTCGACATCCTGGTAGCCGCTGGATTTCATTTCCGGCCGCTGGCACTCAAACTTCTTGGCGGTACAGGGCATGATTGAGACGACAAAGATGTCGCCCGGGTCAATGCCCTCTTTTTGTGCATAATAGGTCTTTGCCATAGCACCGAACATCTGTTGCGGCGATTTGCAGGTGGATACATGAGGCAGCAGGTCCGGATAGAAGTGCTCAACAAACTTAATCCAGCCCGGGCAACAGGAAGTGATCATGGGCAGGACGCCGCCGCTCTTGATCCGCTGGAGCAATTCGTTGCCTTCTTCCACGATGGTCAGGTCGGCAGTGAAGTCAGTGTCGAACACCTTATCAAAGCCCAAGCGCCTTAACCCTGCAACCATCTTACCGGTAACAATGCTGCCAGGTGCCATTCCCATGGTTTCGCCTAGCTGTACCCTGGTAGCCGGCGCTGTTTGAACAACAACGTATTTCTTCGGATCTGCCAGGGCTGCCCATACCTTATCGGTATCGTCCACCTCTTGGATTGCTGCAGTCGGGCAGACCAGGGAGCACTGGCCGCACTGGACACATTCCATGTTGGCCAGCTTCTCGTTGAAGGCAGGAGCGATCAGGGTATCAAAGCCCCTCTTCTGGTCGGTCAGAGCATCCACTGTCTGGATATTGCTGCAGACAGCTATGCAGCGTTGGCAGAGAACGCACTTGCGCGGATCCCTGATGATAGCGGGAGAAGAATCGTCTATGGGGTATTCTCTTTTTGCGCCTTCATACCGGACCTCTTTAATCCCGAATTGCTCAGCAAGCTTCTGCAACTCGCAGTTCTGGTTCCGGACGCAGGTGAGGCACTCCATCGGGTGGTTGGCAAGGATCAGTTCGAGAACCACCTTGCGGGCCTCAATAACGGCCGGAGTATTGGTGCGGACTTCCATTCCCTCTGTCACCTTAGTAACACAGGCCGGCATGAATGTCCTCGCACCTTTTACTTCCACCACACAGATCCGGCAGGCCCCGATTTCGTTAATGTCTTTCAAATAACAGAGTGTCGGAATTTTGATCCCTAACTTTTGAGCGGCATCAAGTATCGTAGTTCCTTCTTCGACCACTATCTTCTGGCCATCAATGGTGACAGTTACAAGAGCCACTTTTCTCTCACTCCTTTTCCCTAAGATACCTCACAAGCGTATGATCGCTCCCTGCTTACACACATCAAAGCAACTGCCGCACTTGATGCACTTCTCGGGATCGATCTTATGCGGTTCTTTCTTCTCCCCGGTAATCGCCCCAGCAGGGCATGCCCGCAGGCAGCGGCCGCAGCCGGTACACTTCTCCTCGTCGATGCTGTAGACCAGTAGCGCGGTACAGACATGAGCCGGACAGCGTTTCTCAAAGATATGCGCTTCGTACTCGTGGCGGAAATAGCGGAGGGTCGACAGTACCGGGTTCGGAGCAGTATTTCCCAACCCGCATAATGCAGTGTTTTTAATAACGCGTCCCAGGCGTTCAAGTGTCTCAATGTCCTCGGGTACACCCTCTCCATTGCAGATCCGCGTCAGGATCTCCAGCATCCGCTTTGTCCCTTCACGGCATGGTGTACACTTTCCGCAGGATTCGGACTGGGTGAAGTTCAGGAAGAACCTGGCCAGGTCGACCATACAGGTGGTTTCGTCCATGACGACAAGACCGCCGGAACCCATCATTGCCCCTGCTGCTATAAGCGATTCATAGTCCACCGGGGTGTCAATCAGCTGGGCCGGGATACATCCACCTGAAGGACCTCCAATCTGAACACCCTTAAATTTTTTGCCCCCTACAATCCCGCCGCCGATATCGAAGATAATTTCTCTTAAAGTGATGCCCATCGGGACTTCCACCAGTCCGGTGTTATTGACCTTCCCGGTCAGGGCAAACACTTTTGTGCCCTTGCTCTTTTCCGTGCCCATGCTGGCAAACCACTCGGCACCCCGCTTGATGATCACAGGCACGTTGGCAAAGGTCTCCACGTTGTTGATGTTGGACGGCTTGCCCCAAAGGCCGCTCTGGGCCGGGAACGGCGGCCTCACCCTGGGCATACCCCTGCGGCCTTCGATTGAAGCCATCAACGCAGTCTCTTCCCCGCAGACAAATGCTCCTGCTCCCTCTTTGATGTGCAGGTCGAAACTGAAGCCTGAGCCGAGGATGTTTTCTCCCAACAAACCCAGTTCTTCGGCCTGGGCGATGGCGATTTTCAGACGCTTAATTGCCAGCGGGTACTCCGCCCGGCAATAGATATAACCTTCCCGGGCGCCAATCGCATACGCCCCAATGGCCATTCCTTCGATAACACTGTGGGGGTCCCCTTCAAGCACGCTGCGGTCCATAAAGGCACCAGGGTCACCCTCGTCTGCGTTGCAGATAATGTACTTCATATCTCCGGGTGAACGGCGGCAAAACTCCCACTTCATACCGGTCGGGAAACCGCCGCCTCCGCGACCACGCAAACCGGAACGCTTGATCTCATCAATTACCTGTTCGGGGGTCATTTCGAACAGGACCTTTTCCAGGGACCCATAACCGTCCCGGGCAATGTATTCCTGAATTACTTCAGGGTTGATGATACCGCAGTTCCGCAAGGCAACCCGCTGCTGTTTCTTGTAGAAATCGGTTTCTTTGTAACCCGGGATCTGTTCCTCCGTGGCCGGAGCCTTGTAGAGAAGACGGCTCACTATCCGCCCTTTCAGCAAATGCTCCTCAACGATCTCGGGAACATCCTCGGCCTTTACCCTGACATAGAAAGTACCTTCAGGATAAACTATTACAAGTGGTCCCATCTCGCAGAAACCATCATGGCAATCAGTTTCTACGATCTTTACTTCCTTATCCAGTTTGTGTTTTTCGAGTTCCTTCGCCAGGGCATCCTGTACCTGTTTGGAACCCGAGGAAGTACATTCTGTACCCCCACATACCAGAATATGAGCTCTGACTAGCTGCACCGTAATCCCTCCTTCCATTAGGAAACTTTTTTACACTTCCTCAAAACGGGCAACCACAAGGTCTTCAACGATGTTCCCGTGCAACACGTGACCGGAAATGATCCTGGGAACATCCGAGGGTTTTACCTTTCCATAAGTGAACCGATTCCCCCCCGGCCGCTGTACGTCGACAAGGGGCTCTTTCTCACACATGCCGATGCATCCGGTTTGGGTTACTGTTGCCTTAATATTGCGCTTATTTAGTTCTTCCAGTATCGCATTCATTACTTCGCCCGCTCCTGCTGCGATCCCGCAAGTTCCCATCCCGACAATAATTTTGGTCTCCTCTGCGCTGCGTGCCGCCACAAGCGCTTTAGTTTCCTCACGCAGTTTCTTTAAATCTTCCCTGCTTGTCAGCTTCACAATTTTCCACCAGGTTGAAAAGTCACGGGTAATGCATCTATCGATGTAAAACACAACCTGGTGGCTTCACCTCCCTTCCCTGGTTTTGGGAATAACCTTGACAAATACCACTCGCAATAGAGCAAAACTACTGGTAATTGTCCAAAATACCCTTCAACTTATCAGGAGTAAGGCGGCCATAGGTATCATCGTTGACCATGATGACGGGAGATAAGCCGCAGCAACCAAGGCAGGCAACAGTTTCCAGAGTATAGCGGAGATCCTCGGTTGTGTCCCCGTTCCCAATGCCCAGCTCTTTCTGCATCTTCTCAAAAATCTTGGCCCCACCCCGCACATGGCAGGCTGTGCCGAGACAAACCCTCACGATGTTGCGACCGCGGGGCTTCAAGTGGAACTGGGCATAGAATGTAGCAACTCCGTAAACCCGGCTCGGCGGCAGCTTTAACTCACGGCTGATTCGCAGGATGACATCCTTTGGCAGGTATCCGTAGATGGCTTGTGCCCCCTGCAGAATCGGTATCAAAGCCCCTTTGACACCACGCCATTTTTCAAAAAGTTCAAGCAACTCCTTCTCCTTCTGGACATCCTCGGCGGGTTGTGCACAGCTACTCAATTAATTTCCCTCCTTTCTAAGTTTACATTTAATAACCTGCTCTCCCTGAACATGAGTCCGGTGAACAGGAAATTTCCCTGCCGTGCGTCGATATTCAGTAAGCACGCCAGTACAAATTCTATTCGACAGTTAATCAAAAAATCCTCTTGCAAACATGAAAAAAAATAAGCAGGGAAATTCACAATTATAGGGTCATTTTAGGATGAATCCAGTTTTCCTAAATTTGACTGGACTATCTCAAACCTACTTGGAAAAGTCAAATTTACAAAATTCTTGCATAGTTTTAAAATTTCAGTGAATAAGGAATGTAACTTCGGTTCTTACCTCATATTAAAAATTGATCAATTATGTAGACTAATGGCATAATTACCACCAAACCAAATTAAGTGCCGAATCCGTACTCTCGTTCCACAAGAGTACGGTACGGGGGAACCAATATTAGCACGCCACTTTTAAAAGGGTGTGCAAGGGGTGAATCCCCGGCATTCAGTGGTTATTCTCTTCTTTCCTAAACAATAACGGGAAGCGCTGAGTGCAGGGGTAGGGGGTACCTTTCATCCGAACCCATCAGCTTACCCCGGAGGCAACGAAAGGAGGAGAAACTTTTTGAGGAGGAGTCTTTTTGTCGTTTTCGGGTTGTTCCTATTTTTCTTGCTGTTCGCAGGCACAAGCTATGCGGCAGTAAGTTACACAGTCCGGCCGGGTGATTCCCTCTATCTCATCGCCCGCTCTTACGGCCTCACGCCTCAAGACCTCATCAACGCAAACGGCCTCACTAGCACTGTGATCATGCCAGGCCAGGTACTTACGATCCCGGCTTCCAATTCCCCGGGTTTTCAGTACACTGTCAAACCCGGTGACACCCTGTACCTGATCGCCCAGGCACACGGGACCACAGTTAACAGCATTATGGCCTACAACAACCTCAAAACGACAACCATCTACCCGGGGCAGGTTCTTCAACTGCCGCCCAGTAACCCCGGCCAGAATTCTTCCGGCACCCGGTACACCGTTAAATCCGGCGACACCCTGTACCTGATCGCAAGGGCACACGCCACGACGGTGGACAGGATTATGGCGGACAACAATCTTACCACCACCTGGATCTACCCGGGTCAGGTTCTGTATCTTCCCGAAAGCACTCCGGTAAACACCGGAGGGGGCTCGGAGGCCTCACGGGGAGAGGTAACATCGGAAGACGCTTACCTGCTCGCCAAGTTGATCTATGCCGAGTCTCGCGGGGAAATCTTTGAGGGACAGGTGGCGGTTGGAGCTGTTGTTCTCAACCGGGTCAAGGATCCCCGCTTCCCAAAAACAATCAGGGACGTTATCTATCAACCCTGGCAGTTTGAGACAGTGCTGGACGGCCAGATCAACCTGATGCCCGATGCGATTGCCATACAGGCAGCAGACGCCGCCCTGTCAGGTGCAGACCCAACAGGAGGAGCACTCTACTTCTTTAATCCCAGCAAAGCGGACGGCAGCTTCTTTAACACTCTCACCTACCTGTGCACCATCGGGAACCATGCCTTCTACAAGTAAAGATAAGCCGTTACATTTCTGTTGCTTTTTTCAAGTCCCCCTTTTGGGGGGCTTTTTTATACTATCCTGACTCTTCCCCTGGTCAGGCACTGAAGCCTTGAATAGTGTCTTCCCAGCAGGTCTCTCCCCGAGGAATCAAAAGCTATGCCTGGAAGCAGCACCAGATCAAAAACGTCCCCTTGATTTTCGATAATTTCACGAAGGGTTTTCCGGAAATCAAGGGTCGTCAAGAGCCCGGCCGAGGCGATAGATCCCCCGAAAAAGCCGTTGGAAACAGCAGCAAGGTGAATCTTAGCGCCGTCACCCTCCCACTCGGGCAATACCGCCCGCAGCCAGGGCATGCCCCAGATCGAGGTCAGAACCAGGACATTTCTCGCCTTGTGATCCCTGATGACTCGCCTGGCTTTTTTAACAAGCACCCAATCAAGATCGTAATTCATGACGATGCCGGCTCCGTCGTGCTTCTCCTTCCAGAAAGAAACGGGAAACTCCCTTCCCTCACGTTCCAAACAGGGGTGAACAGACTTATACACCCTCTTGAAGGCATCCACACGGCTTTTTACAGGGTTTCCGTTTACACTCTTGATAATGTCTCCCCGCCTGATACCGGCACTTTCCGCCGGAGACCCGGGGATCACCCCGGCTACCCTGGCCTGCAAACCCCGCCAATCTTCCCACAAGAAAGGCTCCAGAAGCAACGGTATATTTGAGACTGCCTCTTGCTCTTTCTGAAATTGTCTTAACTTATGATATATAATCCTTGGATCAAAACGAAGCGCTAGCAACGTCAATTTGGTAAAGCCGGGCAGGAAGATCCTGATTGTCGCCGCCCCATGCTCCTGCAGAAAACTGCAGCTCAGTTTGAGATCCTGCCATCCGACCAGATGCGGCATGGCAACGATGCTGCCGTGGTAGGTGATACCGGCCTCTGCCAGTAAATCCGCCGCTTCCAAAACCCGGCTCGCACGGCGGTCCCCCATCAAAAGCCATCTTCCCCTGGGAGTGGCGCTGTTCAGGGAGAGGTTGATCTCAAGTGGCCGCATGTCAGAAAGCTTCTTGATTGCAGTCCTGTTCAGCAGCCAGCCGTTGGTTGTTATTTGAATGGTCGTTTTAGGGTAAATCCTTCTTATGATTGCCAGTATTGTCCAGAAATCGGGATGAGTCAGGGGCTCACCTTCGGTTAACCGTGAAGCAGCCTCGCCGATAATAATCTTCCTGCGCGGATCCAGCAAGGCAATCAGTTGTCGCACAAGGGGAAGCGGCAAGGGAGGCAGGAAAAAGGTTTCAACACCCTTTGGATTCTGGGCATTGCTGCAAAAAATGCAGCGGAGATTGCAGGTGGAGGTAAGAGGAAGGATATTCCCCTCGCTCACCGTTTTACGCAGAATAAAACCAAGCACCCTGGTAACCTCTCGCCATCTAATTACTCCGTTTACTCCGTTCCAGGCTGTCCAGGTAGGCAGGCGTCCCCTGCCGGGACAGGTAAAAATAAAGCAACCCTCCTACCAGAGCCACGGTGAGAGCGGTCATGGTAGCAACCCATCCTCCCCAAACAAAGGGGTTTTCGCGGTAGAGTTCAATAACACCACGGGACAGTCCGTACAGGATTAAAAACAAGCTGAAGATCTGGCCGCGAAAACGGATACGACGCGAAAACAACTCCAAAATAACGAAAATTATGACACCGGAGAGCAGTGAATAAAGCTGGGTGGGGTGCCTGGGCAAAGCATCAACCACCGGAAAAACGACTCCCCACGGTAAGGTTGTGGGAACACCGTAACAGCACCCGTTAAGAAAACAACCGATGCGTGCAAAGGAATACCCCAGGGCAACAGCCGGGGCTGCCAGGTCCAGAAATGCCAAAAAAGGCACACCGATTTTTCGCAAGTAAAGATAGCCGGTCAAAAGACCGAATAACAGGGCGCCGTAAAAGGCCAGGCCCCCTTCCCGTAGCATCAGGATATGCAAGGGATGCGCCAGGTAGTAGCCCGGCTCGTAAAGAAGAACGTAAACCAACCTGGCACCAATAATCCCAGCAACCACTATCAGAATTACGAGGTCGATCACAAACTGCGGTGACTTCCCCTGTTTTTCAACCTTTTTAACCAGTAACAGGGTAGCCGCAAGAACTCCCAGAGCCACAAAAAAGCCGTAACTGTAAACGCGCAGGGATCCCCACTGAAACAAAATAGGATGCATTACTCAAACCACCTTCGGATATAAAAATTCTTAATCTTCAAACAATCCACATATTCACAGGTTTATCCACAATTATATTTGTGTTTAAATCGGTTTTCAATAAATTTATCCCCAAAGCTAACAAAGAAAACCCCTTTTTGTTAAAATTAAATAACACTAAAAATTCACATATTACAGGACTTGAGCCTATCTATATATAGGACTTCAACTCAATAACCCGGTTATTTATTTTTCCTGACAAGGGGGAAATTAGCGTAGGCCTCCTGCTGTAGAGAAGCAAAATGACCGGCTAGGTAATGATAATACCCGGCACATCCAACCATTGCCGCGTTGTCGGTACAGAATTCGATGGGGGGATAAAAAAAAGTCAGCCCCTCCTCACCGGCTCTTGTCTGAAAGTGGTTCCGGAGGGCGGTATTCGCCGCAACACCACCGGCCAGTGCAACCTGCTTAACACCCGTTAGCCGCGCCGCCCACACGGTTTTTTCAACCAGCACATCGATCACGGCAGCTTGAAAACTCGCCGCAATGTCTGCCAGACAGGGCTCACCCCCTTTCTGGCGGGTACGTTGCAGGTAATTGATAACCGCCGTTTTTAAGCCGCTGAAGCTGAAATCCAGCTCATTCTCCCCGAGCCATGCCCTTGGAAAAGGGATCGCCTCCGGGTTGCCTCCCCTTGCCAGTGCTTCCAGAGCGGGGCCGCCGGGATAAGCAAGGCCCAGTTGGCGGGCTATTTTGTCAAAGGCTTCTCCCGCGGCGTCATCCCGGGTGGAGCCCAGTAATTCATAGCTGAGGTGTTCCTTTACAAGGACCAGGCTGGTGTGACCGCCGGAGACGATTAAACACACAAAAGGGGGTTTGCGTTCCGGGTGTTCGAGGAAATTTGCGTAAAGGTGAGCCTCCAGGTGGTGGACAGGTACCAGTGGAAGCCGTAGCGCAAAGGCGTAAGCCTTAGCCGCAGCAACTCCCACAAGCAATGCCCCGATCAGACCGGGGCCTACCGTTACCGCAACGGCGTTGAGATCAGAAAACTCAAGCCCGGCATCCTTTAGAGCACGCTCAACCACAAAAGTGATCTTTTCCAGGTGCTGCCGGGAAGCGACTTCAGGGACTACACCCCCGTACCGGCGGTGAATGTCGATCTGGGACGCAATTATATTCGAAGAGACAAAATGCCCATCCCTGATCACCGCAGCGGACGTTTCATCGCAGCTGGTTTCAATTCCTAAAATGTATACAGGCGTCAAAGTTCTCCCACTCCCCAAGCATAACAACCACTAGAGGTTTTCCGGATCGTGATAAATCTCCATGTCGTCCGGGTTTTTCCCCGTCTGCTCATTCCAGGCGTCTTTTTCCTTTTCTCTTTTTTCTCTCTCCTGCTTTTGAGACACTGCGGCATCTGGTTTGATCCTGAATTCCGCCAACGACTAGCGCTCCTTTCTTGAAGTGGTTTCCACTGTAGTATGCGCGGCAGGCCGTTTTTCTATTTAGACACCCATGTCACCTCCGGTGACACCAACAGAGGATGAAAATGGGTGTTAGTAGAATAAAACCTTTAGCGGCTGGTAACGAGGTCGAAATACCTTGGTGCTTTGAGCCCGATACTTAGACGG
>CADDZA010000039.1 GCA_902812435.1 Clostridia bacterium | reverse complement strand
TATGGTAATATGTTTGCCACTACACTTTTTGCAAATTTTCATATCGTCATTGCCAAAAATGCCGTTGTTAAGCCATTTTTCGTTTTCAAAAATGGCCGAATCCGGGGCCAACTGATAAACTCAGGAGGAGTAAATACCGTTATCCTGCTTCAAAATCAGAGCGCGCTCTGGTTCTTTTATTTTTCCGGGGATGTATGCGCCTCAAGCTGCCTTTCGCCGGACCCTTGCCCGTTATATCTCCCATTCATCGCCGGCGCGGGGCATTCTCGACTACCTCCGCAGCAAGCGCAAGGATAACCGGATTTCATTCTCAGCTGGTGTCACCGGAGATGACGTGATGGTCTGCCTTGTAATGCCGGCGGGCGGTGAAGGGAGCGGCTTCCTCAGCCTTAGCCTTCCGAAGGGATGCTAAGGCTGCTCCCGGCAAAGAGAGCAAGAAAGTTCAGGAGAATAAAAAGGAAGCCGCTCCTGCTATTACTGCTGCTCCCATCACTATATAATCGAGGGGGGTCATGGTTAGTTCCTTTAAATAGGTTCTGGGGCCTCTTCGATAGCCGCGTGCCTCCATTGCCGTTGCAAGCTCTTCAGCTCTGCGGAAAGTGTTAACAGTCAGGGGTATCGCTAATGAAGTAATGTCTTTCGTTCTTTTCAGCAGGCTGCCCTTATTAAAATCGGCCCCTCTAGCCAGCCGGGCTTCTCTGATCCTGTCAATTTCTTCGAGGAGGGTAGGCACAAATCTTAAGGCAATGGACAGCATTACAGCCAGATCGTGTGAAGAAATCCCCAGAAACCTTAACGGTTTGAGAAGCCTTTCCATACCGATGATCAGCTCGGACGGCGAGGTGACCATAGTTAGAATCGATGCGCTTAAAACCAGCAACACGAACTGCCATACCAGCAGCGCACCCTGCCACAGCCCCTCGTAAGTGATGCTCACATGCCACAACGGGAATGGCGGAATGGGGGTTCCATCAGTATAAAGCAGATGTACCAAAAAGATGAGGGCGAAAAATGGCAGCGCCGGCCTGATGGCTTTCAGCAGATACTTAGGTGTTAACCGGGAAATGAGTACAGTTGCAACCAGAAAGCCGCTGGTCGCTGCTAAAATAAATACGCCTGCGCGGAAAATTATTATGCTCAAGACTATAACCACTATGATTTTGACCAGCGGGTGCATTTTGTGAACGTACGACTCGCCAGGCATATATTGACCCAAATTATACATATTTATCAACCTCTTGCTTGTCTGCCGGGAGAGGTAGAAGCTGCTTTTATGCGCTTCATTAACAACGAAGATATTTCAATACAGGCATCGTCAACGGTCAGGATATCGGTGCGAACATTTTCTCCCATCTGTTGCAGTCGCCACATCAACTCTGTAACCTGTGGAACACCCATGCCCAGCGCTTTTAGCCGTTCGATTTTGCTGAAAACCTGCTCCGGTTTGCCATCGAGAAGAATACTGCCTGCATCCATCACAATAACCCGGTCTGCTCTGACAATCTCTTCCACATTGTGAGTGATGTGAATTATTGTCATCCCCTGTTTGTTCAATTTTTTCAAAACTGCGGTGACACTGCGCCGTCCGGCCGGGTCGAGAGAAGAAGTCGGCTCGTCAAGGGCGATGTGCTTCGGCATCATGGCCAGTATGCCTGCTATTGCCAGGAGTTGCTTTTGCCCCCCGGAAAGGGTATGGGGGGGACGCCCGGCGTAGCCGGTTAGCCCCACAGCTTCAAGCGCTTCATCAACCCTCTGCCGTATCTCCCGGGGAGGTAAATTCAAATTTCCGGGGCCAAAGGAAACGTCTTCTTCAACAGTCATGCCCACGATTTGATTATCCGGATTCTGAAAAATCATCCCCACCCTTTGCCGTATTTCGTCAATGGCGGAAGGATCTTTAGTATTCAGCCCGTCTATCCACACGTCACCTTCGACAGGAGACAACAGGGCGTTAAAATGCTTTATCAGAGTCGTCTTTCCGCAGCCGTTCGGCCCGATGAGGGCAACGTACTCACCGTCTCTTATCTCCAGGTTTACGGACTTGAGCACCGGAGTATCATTTGCATCGTATTTATAAACCAGGTTTTCCACCCTGATCATGGCTGGGATGCCTCCTAGAGTTTGATCCTGTCCTTTACTTTGAGAGCGATAACGGCGGCTGCAATAATTTTCAACGTATCTCCTGCCAGAAAGGGGATTACTCCGACAACAGCAGCTTTCGCAAGAGAAAGCTTTGCGACAACAGATAACTGAATTATCCCCAGCCCGTAGATCACTACATGTCCAACTATCATTGAGAATAAAACCCAGGTAAAACCCGGTTTCTCCTTGACTTCAATTAGTTTTCCGATCAAAAAAGTTCCGATGATAAATCCGATTAAATAGCCACCGGTAGGACCCAGCAGAACCCCCAGACCGGCTTTACCCCCGGCGAAAACAGGCAGTCCCATCACCCCAAGAAGAACGTAAATAACCTGACTCAGGGCTCCGAGATATCCGCCCAGAAGCGCGCCGGCCAGATTTAAAAACAGTGATTGCAGGGTTATTGGGACAGGTTGGAGGGGGATTGTGATATAGGCCCCCAGCGCGGTCATAGCGCCAAACATAGATGCGTAGACCATTCCACGTAATGATGCTTTTTTAGAATTCATTGCTCATTTTCACATCCTTTTCGTTTGGGCAGTTATGTCTATCTGGCTACTCACATCAGCAAAAACAACCTGCACCCCTCCTCAGGCAGATATTTTGTTGATGATTTTATTTTTACTTCCGAAAGACTCAAATGTCAACCATCTATAAAATTAAACGTTAACGTTTATTGTGTAAATAAGTACTTTTTATGCGGTCTGTTTTCATATGTCAACCAATCATAAAATACACCTAAGTCGCACATCATAATAAAATCATCTTCGATATTGCGACCTTTGGTTGTAAGATAATCACCGAGTTATAATTCCATTAGCGCTGTTGGATGGGTGGAGATGTAGCAAGGAGAATACCGTTTTGATATAATGGCCCGGGAGGCGTCAAGATGGGCATCTACAAGGCGGAAGCCATTGTCCTGCGGAGCCGTGTTTACGGCGAGGCGGACCGGATCTTAAGCCTTTTCACCAAAGAATGGGGAAAGATTTCGGCGATTGCCAAAGGGGTGCGAAAACCCACGAGCCGCCTCCGGGGGGCAGTCCAGCTTTTCAGTCATACCCACCTGGTTTTATACACAGGTAAGAACCTGGACACCGTCACACAGGGAGAGGCAGATGAGGATTTTGGCTTTCTCCAGGATGACCTGGACCGCCTGGCCACGGCCAGCTACTGCGCGGAACTCGTGGAACGTCTTACCCTTGAGAATCAACCCATCCCGAAACTGTTCCAGCTCCTGCTGGCCGCCTTGAGGACTCTGAAGTGGGGAGAGCCGGTACTGGTCGCCCGGGTATTTGAGATGCAGTTACTGGCTATCCTGGGGTACCGACCCCGGCTGGACGATTGTGTGGTGTGCGGCCGGAAACGACGGGTTTTGTGGCCCGATAATCAGGAAACGGGTGCCGCCTGGTTCAGCATCGAAAAGGGAGGGGTGATTTGCCCCGACTGTGTTCCCGAGACTCACGGGGCGCGCACCGTCTCTCCTGCCGCCCTGGGGGCAATGGCCTATTTTTTGCGAACACCCCTCGACAGGGCGGTACGGGTTAAACTCGCCAGGGGGTGCAGTGTGGAGATCGCATCCCTGCTGCGTTCCTTCCTTGCCTATCACAGTGAAGTGAAGCCTCGTACCTGGGAGTTTTTCGAAGACCTGAACAATATAACAATATGATGTAGATTAATTTGGAGCACTGCGTAAGGTATAAAAAGGTGCGTAGCGGGCAGATTACCAGGAAGGAGGTGCCGCGATGGACGAACTGGATCTGTTGAAAAAGATTGATATAATCCGCGCCAGGGCGAACGTCGGTTATAAAGAGGCTAAAGAGATCCTGGATGAGGCGGGCGGAGATCTGATTAGGGCTCTCATCCACCTGGAAGAGGAGAGAGGGTCGTGGGCCGGGAAGCTCCAGGACAAAGGGGAAGAGCTAGTACATACCCTCAAGGATATTTATGAAAAGGGGGCACACACAAGGATCCGTCTCAAAAAAGACGATAACACCCTCTTTGAAGTGCCTGCAGGCGTCGGGTTGCTTGGCCTGGCAGGGATGCTGCTAAGCGGGGAGCTGGCCCTGCTGGGGGCGGTTGGAACCCTCACTGCCATGTTGAGCGGGTGTACGCTGGAGATCGGTGGCAGGGAGGATAACCCTGCGTGCAAGCCCGAGGAGCCGTTTGAGCCGTCAGGTGAAGGCGAATAGCATCTTGACAAATTAACGGCGAATTGCTAAAGTTTGATAAAATACGCTATGACGGAGAGGAGTAGTCACTTGCGGCACCGCACAGCGAGCCGGAGTCGGTGGGAGCCGGCCGGGCGGAGTGGCGAAGGCGCTTCCGAGCGGCAAGAGGAACCCCCTTAGCCAGAAGGGGTAGTAAAGCTTGCAATAAAAACAAGGGGGTACTAGCAAGAGTACCAAGCAGGGTGGAACCGCGGGAATTTCCCGTCCCTGCAGCGTTTGCTGCGGGGGCGGGTTTTTTATTAGCTATCATGTCGCTTGAGTGACACCGAGAAAACGGCAACAGAGGTTTATCCTTGCAGGCGCAGCGGAGTCCGGAAGCAAGCGCAAGGATAAACCGGGACACAAGACAGTGTATCTTGTTTATTTATCAAAAATCAATCTTGCGAGGAGGAGGCAATATGGCCTGGACGTTTCAAGAAATCATACGCGCCTTAAACGATTACTGGGGCCAGTACTGTGTTCTTCAACAGCCCTACGATGTGGAGAAGGGGGCGGGGACCATGAACCCGGCCACCTTTCTGCGGGCGCTGGGGCCGGAACCGTGGCACGTGGCCTACGTGGAGCCCTCCCGCAGGCCCACCGACGGGCGCTACGGAGAGAATCCCAACCGGCTTCAGCATTATTACCAGTACCAGGTGATCCTCAAGCCCTCACCCGACGATGTGATCGACCGCTACCTCAAGAGCCTTGAGTTTTTGGGGATCGATCTGCGGTCCCACGATGTACGCTTTGTTGAGGACAACTGGGAATCGCCGACCCTCGGCGCCTGGGGACTCGGCTGGGAGGTCTGGCTGGACGGGATGGAGATCACCCAGTTCACCTACTTCCAGCAGTGCGGGGGGATTGACTGCCGGCCTGTC
The DNA here is from genome assembly GCA_902812435.1 of Clostridia bacterium. Lineage (GTDB taxonomy): Bacteria > Bacillota > DSM-12270 > Thermacetogeniales > Thermacetogeniaceae > DULK01. The sequence continues at coordinate 10,865 of CADDZA010000039.1, read as the reverse complement.
AGCGCCGAAATCACCTACGGAATCGAGCGGATCGCCATGTACATCCAGAAGGTGGACAATGTCTATGATGTGATCTGGACGGGGAATATCACCTACGGAGACGTACACCACCAGACCGAAGTGGATTACTCCCGTTACAATTTCGAGGTAGCAGACACGGAAATGTTGTTCAAACTTTTTGAAATGTGCGAGAAAGAGGCCGTCAGGGTGATCGAACAGGGGCTTGTGCAGCCGGCCTACGATTACGTCTTGAAGTGTTCCCACACCTTCAACCTGCTCGACGCCAGGGGGGCCTTAAGCGTTTCCGAACGCACCTCCTACATCGGGCGAGTCCGCCATTTGGCGCGCCTCTGTGCCCAGGGTTACATTGCCCAGCGGGAGCGGCTCGGCTACCCCCTGTTGAAGGACCCGGCGGACCGGGAGCGTTATCTCAAAGATGCTGCAGTTTCCAAGGAGGCTTAAAATACCATGGATCTGTTACTGGAAATCGGTACCGAAGAGCTACCGGCCCGGTTAGTCCGCCCGGTGCTCGACCAACTGCGGGAATCAGGCGAAAAAATGCTTCGGGAAAACCGGATTGACTTTCAAAAGCTGGCCGTCTACTCAACCCCCCGCAGGCTTGTCCTGTACGTCTGGGAGGTTGCCGGCAGCCAGGCTGACCTGGTTGAGGAGGTGAAGGGGCCCCCCGGCAAGACCGCCTTTGATGCGGACGGGAAGCCCACCAGGGCCGCCCTTGGGTTTGCCAAAAGCCAGGGGGTCGAGATAGACGACCTGGTGGTGCAGGCGACGCCTGCGGGAGAGTACGTCTTTGCCAGGAAGCGGGTGGCTGGCAGGCCGGCCCGCCAGGTGCTGGGTGAACAGCTTCCTGCGCTGATCACCGGTCTTTCCTTTCCCAGGCCGATGCGCTGGGGAGACCGGGAATTGAAGTTCATCCGGCCGATCCACTGGATCCTGTGCCTCCTGGGTGAGGATGTGGTTGATTTCGAGCTGGATGGCATCCGCTCGGGGCGCATCACTTATGGTCTGCGCATCTTTTCCGAGGGAGCAATTACCATCCGGCGACCGGAGGAGTATTTTGAAAAGCTCAAGGAGGCTTCGGTCCTGGTGGACCAGGAGGAACGCAAGGCCCTGATCTGGGAGATGGCGCAGAAAACGGCGGCCGGGGTCAGAGGGCTGGTGCAGCCGGACGAAGACCTGCTGGAAGAGGTTACAAACCTGGTGGAATACCCAACACCCCTATGCGGCAGTTTCGAATCCCGTTTTCTCAGGCTTCCGGTCGAGGTAATCATCACCCCGATGAAGGAGCACCAGCGCTATTTTCCCGTTTGGAGCAGGCAAGGGAAACTGCTGCCCAAATTTATTGCCTTTGCCAACGGGCCTGTGGCCGACAAAAAACTGGTCACCGAGGGAAACGAAAAGGTGTTGCGCGCCCGGCTCCAGGATGCCGAGTTCTTCTACGAAGAGGATCTCAAGACTCCCCTCGAGGCCAAGGTGGAAAAGCTGAAAAGGATCGTTTTCCTGGAAGGGCTCGGGACCATCTACGAGAAGGTGGAACGTCTCGTCAGGCTCAGCGAATACCTGGGCGAGGTGCTTAAGCTCACCGCCAACCAGAGGGCGATTGCAAATCGGGCGGCCTTTCTGGCCAAGGCCGATCTGGTCACCAGCATGGTTTACGAATTTCCCGAGCTGCAGGGGATCATGGGGGATGCTTACGCCCGGGCGAGCAACGAGAAGAAGGAAGTAGCTCAGGCCATCAGGGAGCACTACCAGCCCCGTTTTGCCGGTGACGAGGTGCCCCGCTCCAAGCCCGGGGCGGTGGTTGCCCTGGCCGACAAGATTGATAACCTGGTGGGATGCTTCGCCCTCGGCCTGGAACCCACCGGTTCCCAGGATCCCTATGCCCTGCGCCGCCAGGCTTTGGGTATTTGCCACATCACCCTAGCCCATAAATTTGATTTCTCCCTTACAGAGCTCATCGCCCAGGCCTATAAAAATTTTGGGGATGCGGAATTCAAAGCCGGATTGCCGGAGGTGGAGGCAAACCTGGCCGAGTTTTTCCGTGCGCGGCTGCGCAACCTCTTCCTGGATCAGGGATACAGCTACGACGTAATCGATGCTGCTCTCGGTCCCACCCACGACCGGATCTCCGTGGTCCGCGAGCGCCTGGATGCGCTGGTTGCCATGAAAGGCACTCCCGACTTCGAATCGCTCCTGACCGTTTACACCCGAGCGGCAAACCTGGCCAGGCAGGCGGGGGACGGCACCGTCGATCCCGCCCTGTTCGTGGAGGACGGGGAACGGGACCTTTACAAGGCATGGAAGAAGATCAGGAAAGAGGTGTTGCGTTACCTGGGCAAGGGGGATTTTAAGAACGCCCTGGTGGCAGGCGCCGGTCTAGTGGAGACCATCGACCGGTTTTTCAGCGGGGTCATGGTGATGGTGGATGAACCCGCCCTGCGCCACAACCGCCTGGCTTTACTCAAGGATATCGCCGTGACTCTTGGTCAGTGTGGCGATCTCGGGAAAATTGTTAAGGCCGGTTGAAATACACTTTTTATTCTTCGATTATGCTTCGGTCATATATTTTCCAGATAATGGCCTGGACACGGAAACAGGAATCTGTCATAATAAACCGTAAATATGTGTCATATATAATCCTTACAGTATGTCACAATTTTTGTTGGAACGGTTAATTAAGACTTAACAAATTACCGCAATTGGTTTAACATTTTAAGGAAGACACCACGCCGCCCCCGGCGGCACCAACAGAGAATGAAATCTGGTTATCCTTGCACTTGCTCCCGGACTCCGGTTTAACTCGCCCTAAAACTCGTCGCAGACGGCAGCCGACCGCCTCCTACGCTGCATCCATGCATCGGAGTCGGCTACTTCGGCATCCATGCCTCAGTTCGGCTGCCGTTAGCTGCTCCTTCGTCAAGGGCGAGTAACAACCTCCGTAGGTCGCTGCGCCTGCAAGGATAACCAAAAACGTATTTTCAATGGCAGAAAGGATAAATAGCCTGAAAGAGGGTTTTCCCCATCGAACTCACACCACGCCAGGAACAGATCATCGAAATTGTAAAAGAAAATGCTCCCATAACCGGTGAGCAAATTGCCGCCATGCTGAATGTACGGCGCGCTACCCTGCGGCCTGATCTGACCGTTCTGACCATGGCAGGGCTGATTGACGCGCGCCCGCGGGTCGGTTATTTCTACAGCGGGAAGACCCCTCGTACACTGGCCGTTGAGGAGATCCGCCGTTTAAAAGTTGAGCAGGTTAAGGGTGTGCCGGTAGTCGTACAGGGAAATACCTCTGTTTACGACAGCATTGTCGCCCTTTTTACAGAAGATGTGGGAACTCTGTTCGTGGTTTCTGAAGAAGGCTACCTGGAAGGTGTCGTCTCCCGCAAGGATCTTCTCAAGGTGGCCCTGGGACAGGGTGATCTCCACAAAATCCCGGTCCGGGTGGTAATGACCCGTGTTCCAAACGTAATAACCGTAACCGGTGACGAGTCCGTTTTTGAGGCGGTATCCAAGCTGGTGGAACATGCCGTCGATTCACTCCCTGTTGTCGAATTGGTGACGGATGATAAGGGGAGGGAGCGCTACCGGGTCACCGGGAGGTTTACAAAGACGACTGTGGCCAGGATATTTGTGGAGCTGGAAGATGAGATCAGTAAGAATTACGAGAGGGGTTGTCAAGATCATGAGTGATCCGGTAATTTTCATAGTATCCGATTCCCTGGGAGAAACAGCAGAATTCGTAGCACGGGCCGCGGCCAGTCAGTTCAATTCGGGAAGGTTCGAGATCCGGCGGATCCCTTATGTCAGCGATAAGAGTGTGCTGGCCGATGTTGTAGAAGAGGCTAAAAGCGTCAAAGGAATCATCGCCTACACCCTGGTCATCCCCGGTTTAAAAGAGGAACTGGAAAACCTGGCGCGCCCCCATAATATACCCACGGTTGATGTTCTCGGGCCCTTGATGCAGGCCCTGGAGCAGACCACCGGTACTTCTCCGAAACTGCTGCCGGGGCTTCTCCACCGCCTCGACGACCAGTATTTCCGCAGAATCGAAGCCATCGAGTTTGCCATTAAGTACGATGACGGCAAGGACGCCCGCGGCCTCCTGCACGCCGATATAGTTCTCATCGGTGTTTCTCGCACCTCAAAAACCCCGGTTTGCATGTACCTTGCCCACAAGCGGATCAAGGCTGCAAATGTTCCCCTGGTGCCGGAGGTGGCGCCTCCCGCCGAACTCTTTAAGATTCCGAAGCGTAAAATTATCGGCTTAACCATCAAACCACAGCCGCTCAACCAGATTCGTCAGGAGCGCCTGAAGGCGCTGGGACTGACCACCGATGCCGAGTATGCCAACCTGGAAAGAATTCAAAAAGAGATCGCCTATGCTGACCGGCTGATGGCCCAACTGGGCTGTCCGGTCATTGATGTTACCAACAAGGCAGTCGAAGAGACCGCCAGCAAAGTATTGGAAATTTATTATAAGGGGGAGCGAGATGTCAGGTAAGATGTCAGGTAAGAAGTATGTTTACCTCTTTGAAGAGGGAAACGCCGGGATGAGGGATTTGCTGGGAGGGAAAGGAGCCGGTCTGGCGGAAATGACCAGTTTAGGACTTCCTGTACCGCCCGGTTTTACAATCACCACAGAGGCCTGCAATTATTACAGCACGCAGGGAAAAGAATTCCCGCCGGGACTTGAAGAGCAGATCAGGGATGCTTTATCTGCCATTGAAAAAAAGGTCGGGAAAAAATTCGGCGATCTCCAGAACCCGCTCCTGGTTTCGGTGCGTTCCGGCGCCAAGGTTTCCATGCCCGGCATGATGGATACCGTCTTGAACCTGGGTCTCAACGATCGGACCGTCCAGGGATTGGCCACCGCGACCAGTGACGAGCGTTTTGCGCTTGATTGCTACCGCCGTTTTATCCAGATGTTCAGCGATATCGTGCTGGGCATCGAACTCAACAGGTTTGAAGAGGTCCTGGAAAGGGAGAAACAGCGCCATAATTTGCAGTACGATTACCAGTTGGGGGCCGATTTGTTAAAGGGAATTATCGACGAGTACAAACAGATCGTCAAAACGATGACCGGCGAGGAGTTCCCGCAGGAGCCGATGACCCAGTTGATGCTTGCCGTCAAGGCAGTTTTTGAGTCCTGGAACAACCCCCGTGCCATCGTTTACCGCAAGCTCAACCAGATCCCGGACGACCTGGGAACTGCGGTGAATGTCCAGACCATGGTCTTCGGCAACATGGGTGAGAACAGCGGGACAGGGGTGGCCTTCACCCGCGACCCGGCAACCGGGGAGAACGTCCTTTACGGCGAATACCTGATGAACGCCCAGGGTGAAGACGTGGTGGCCGGGATCAGGACACCCTATCCGATAGCCAGGCTTAAAGATGAGATGCCGGAGACCTACCGGCAGTTTGAAGAGATCAGCAGGCTCCTGGAAAAACATTATAGGGACATGCAGGATCTGGAGTTCACCATTGAACGCGGCAAACTGTATATGCTCCAGACCAGAAGCGCCAAGCGGACCGCCGCTGCAGCCGTCAAGGCCGCGGTGGATATGGTCAAAGAGGGCTTGATCACCAGGGAAGAGGCCGTGGACAGGGTTGATCCGACACAACTCAACCAGCTCCTGCACCGCCGCCTTGATCCAAGGGCGAAGCTGAACGTGATCGCCAAAGGCCTTCCCGCCTCCCCGGGCGCGGCATCCGGTGCTGCCGTCTTTGACGCCGATGAAGCGGAAAAGAAGGGGCAGAATGGGGAGAAGGTAATCCTGATCCGGACGGAAACCACCCCCGACGATATCCACGGGGTGGTCGCCGCCCAGGGCGTTCTGACCAGCCGCGGGGGTATGACCAGCCATGCCGCCGTGGTGGCCCGGGGCATGGGCAAGCCCTGCGTCTGCGGCTGCGAGGCCCTGCGCATCGATTACGAAGCCAAGAAGATGACGGTTGGGGATATCGAGATTAAGGAAGGAGATATTATCTCCATCGACGGGAGCACCGGGCAGGTGATCCTGGGAGCGGTGCCTCTCATCGAACCGGAACTGGGCGAGGAACTCCGCACCCTGCTGGAGTGGGCGGATGAGATCCGGGTTCTGGGTGTGCGGGCCAACGCCGATACACCCCTGGATGCCCGCAGGGCAAGACAGTTCGGAGCAGAAGGTGTTGGCCTCTGCCGCACCGAGCACATGTTCATGGCCCAGGACCGCCTGCCTATCGTTCAGGCCATGATCCTGGCCGAAACCGATCAGGAGCGGGACGCCGCCCTGGAGAAGCTCCTGCCCATGCAGCAGGGGGACTTCTACGAGATCTTGAAGGAAATGGACGGCCTGACCGTCACCATCCGCCTGCTTGACCCGCCCCTGCACGAGTTCCTCCCGAACACGGAAGAGCTGTCTGTCGAGATCACCCGGTTAAAGCTGACCGGAGGTGACCCGGACGAAATAGCTCAAAAAGAGGCCCTTCTGCGGAAAGCCCGGGCGTTGCATGAGTTTAACCCCATGCTCGGGCACAGGGGTTGCCGGCTCGGAGTGACCACCCCCGCCATTTACGCCATGCAGGTGCGGGCTATTGTCCAGGCGGTGGTCCAGCTGCTTAAAGAAGGCTATCATCCGAAAGCGGAAATCATGATCCCTCTCACCATGTCTTACGATGAAATGAAGCTTATGAGGGAGTTAACCGAGGAAGTCATCGGGGCGGTGGAACAGGAGTCGGGAGTGAAGCTGGACATACCCATCGGCACCATGATCGAGATCCCACGGGCCTGTCTGGTCTCCGACCAGATCGGCAGGGTGGCCGACTTCTACTCCTTCGGGACCAACGACCTGACCCAGACCACCTTCGGCTTCAGCCGGGACGATGCGGAAGGGAAGTTCATACCGCAGTATCTGGAGAAAAAGATCCTCCCCGACAACCCCTTCGCCGTGCTGGACCGGGATGGGGTCGGGAAGCTGGTCAAGATGGGGGTTGAGCTCGGACGCTCCGTCAATCCCAGGCTGAAGATCGGTATTTGCGGCGAGCACGGTGGTGAGCCCAGCTCCATCGAGTTCTGCCATATGATCGGGCTTGACTACGTGAGCTGCTCACCGTACCGGGTTCCCGTTGCCCGCCTGGCCGCCGCTCAGGCAGCGATCAGGCATAAGAAATAAATAGGCCGGTCCTGACCGGAGATATCTCAAACCCCGGGCAAGACTCCATGCCCGGGGTTCGTCTTTATTAGAACCGGGTAGATGCCGGTAAAAAACTGTTGGTTTCCGGCTCCGGTCAGCCCGTTTCTTTTTCGCCGTGATTTTCTCCCATGGTCCAGTTTTGCTTCAAGGAACGGTAAGAATCTTCCAGGATAACAAGGAATGCCAAGGTTGAAAACAAAGCGAGGAAAATTGTGTAATCAATTATTGTTCCATTTAAAATACTCAGTTTTGGGATTGTTATCGCAATGACGATGTATAGGGCTAAAAAGAGTAAAACAATCGCCGGATAAATTAAGTTGCGTTTCCATGCGGATTTGAGGAGACTCGGGCTCAAATCTATGGCCGTGCCCCAGGTGCATGCTGCGAGTGCCACGATAAACATTCCCGGAAAGCAACCGATCGCCCAACTTGACGGTATATTACCGACAATGATTGATATCGCCAACGCAGGAAGCATGAGTGCGACGGCCAAGAACGTCTGTTTTGCGATGGCAATTTGCTTCAGAAATTCGATGCGTGACCGTGGTGGTCTCCTAATTTTCTTGATGGGAAGGCTTTCACCGGGCACGAGAAATTCATTGACATAAAGGGATGCCAGGGCAAAACCGATAGTCGTATACTTCCACCATAGATTGAGGCGGCCTTGGAGTTCGGATAAGTCGGAGACGAAACTGCCGATAAAAAAGCCCACAACAGCGGAGATGAGAATTCCTAGGAATAGTAGTGACGGGGAAAAGGATGGTTTCTCTTTCACCACTTTATTCACCCCTTAGCTTATCTGTGATTTACGCCATAGGCCTGCCAGCCGCTTACAAAGCCTGTTTTAAAGGTGTAGGCATCTAATCCCCATGAAATGTAGCTAATAACAGGTGTAATATGACCAACAACCTTAGCAGCTTTCCCTGCCAATGCCCCTTCCTTAGCCAGCACATTCAAAGTTTTCGAATATCTTTCCGCTGTGTTAAGTGCCACCTTCTGTGCAGCATTCTTTGGGGTCCAGGTCATCGGATTATAGCTATTTGCAAGATTTTTGGCTCCTTGCACGGTAGCATACCCGATTCTCATTGTAGTGGACTTCATACTATTCAATAAGCTCATCTAGTATTTTACCTCCTTCCGGTTTTGGGCGAAAGGGGATCCCGTTTTCCCCGTAACGTGGCCGTTTTCTTTCCAACAGCCTGGCCTCAATGCGGCAGAGGTTCCTGCCTGTAGGAAAGTCAAGCCTCACTTTCCATCTCCCTTTAGGCATCACCGGATTGATAAAGAACCCGGAAGCATAACTACGCACAAGCTTTGTTCCTTTGCTTTCCGGAGGCAGGGGAGGAATCTGTCCTACCGTAACAAACCACGGCTTTTCTTCATGCCACCAGGAGATTAGCATAGGTAAAGGGCGGTATACCTATTTAAAAAAGCTGTTGACAACCCCGATCCGGGAAAGTACAATTATAAAAACACCAGAAAACATAGTGATTAACTATGTTATACCTGGTAATCGCAGGAGGGATAGTTGAATGCGGGTTTACGACAACCTTACGGATTTGATCGGGGGGACTCCTCTGCTGCGTTTGAAGCCCCTGGCCCAAGGGACTGGCGCCGACATCCTTGGCAAGCTAGAGTATTTCAACCCTGCCGGAAGCGTAAAGGACAGGATCGGCTACGCCATGATCAAGGATGCCGAGGAGAAGGGGCTTATCAATAAGGATACCGTCATCATTGAGCCCACCAGCGGCAACACCGGGATCGCCCTGGCCTTTGTCTGCGCCGCCAGGGGGTATCGCCTGATCCTGACCATGCCGGAGACCATGAGCATCGAACGCCGCAGCCTCCTCAAGGCCTACGGCGCCGAACTGGTACTGACCCCTGGTCCCGAGGGAATGGGGGGCGCCGTGAGGAAGGCGGAAGAACTGGCCGCGGAGATCCCCAACTCCTTTATCCCCCAGCAGTTCAAGAACCCTGCCAACCCCGCCATACACCGGGCCACCACGGCTCGGGAAATCTGGGACGACACGGAAGGCAAGGTGGATATCGTCGTTGGCGGTGTCGGCACCGGCGGGACCATTACGGGGATCGCCGAAGAACTCAAGCCGCGCAAGGATACCTTGAAGATTATTGCCGTGGAACCCTCCGACTCCCCGGTGTTATCGGGAGGCAGGCCGGGTCCCCACAAGATTCAGGGAATCGGTGCCGGATTTGTTCCCGAGGTTCTCAACCTGTCCCTTGTTGATGAGATCATTCCGGTTACGGCCGAGGATGCTTTCAGGACCAGCCGGCTTCTGGCACGGGGATTGGGACTGCTGGTCGGGATCTCGGCGGGAGCGGCGGCCTACGCCGCGCAGCAGGTGGCGAAGAGGCCGGAGAACCGCGGGAAAATGATCGTGGTGATCCTGCCGGATACAGGCGAGCGCTATTTGAGCACCGAACTCTTTCGGGAAGAGGAATAAGACGGATTATAAATCAGGGCAGGGCATTTCCTCCAGGTATGTATGCCGTTTCGGTATCCCTTTATGGTTACCGCAAACGGCTTTTTGACAATTAACCCCGGTAAGGAGTTGCGGTGGGGAACGATGGGGGCACCGGAATCGGTCGACGGAGAGGAATCCGATATCTCCTTTTCTTCTACCTGTGGCGGCAGAGGAAAAGGGATGCCTACGACGGCCGGCTTTTCCTGCCACCGCCTTATACGCCGCCATCCGGGGGATGGTGGTGTTTGTCCGCTACAACCCGACGGGTCGGCCCCTTCTCGGTGGCCCACCTGGCGAGGCTGGTTTTAATCGTTGCCGCCGGGTTGGCGGGCGCAGTGTTAAAACGCCGTTCCGGTCCAGAGACAAGCTCCGGCACTCAACCGAAGGCGACTGCATCCGGTATTGGCGGGATCGCCGGAAAACTCGAGGACAGCCTGCTGTGGCAGCTGGTGCTGTTGATTTTGGCAATCGCTCTTTCTCTCCTGGTTTTTTACGGTTTTAAGATGTAATCAGACATCCGACAATACCTGACTTCCGCATATCATCCTTTCTTCCGGCCCCATAACGGGCGAAAAGGTTTTCGCTCTGGAGGGGGCCCCGCTGTTCATTAATGTATAAGTGATCGAAGAATTTGCTCACCGGAAGTGAAATAACCGATCATAATGGGGCAACTTAGGTTCTTAACTGGGGTACGCAAAGGAGGTGCCTAAATGGGTCGATGCAACAGCTCGAGTTTGAAGCCGGAGATATCAAGAGGTTTAATAGCGGCTCTGGCCCTGGTGGCTTTCTATTTCTTACTGATCGGTCTTATTTCCCGGTCATGGCAGCACAGCCTCGAATTGTTGGCACAGGACCGTTTTTATGTCGGGGCGATAGCGATTGGATTTGGGGCACAGGTGGGGCTTTTCAGTTATATCCGGAGACTCCGCCACCATATCCGGTGTAGGGGCGCGGGTACGGTGATGGTTTCAGGCACCGGTACATCGACGGTTTCCATGGTTGCTTGCTGCCTGCACCATGTTGGAGATTTTTTGCCTGTTTTAGGGGTTTCCGGGGCCTGGGAACCTTGTTTTTGACGTGGCCTTGACCACCCACAGCGGTGATTTGACGGACTTCGACTTTGCCGGAGCAGCTCAGTTAGAGGTGAACGGGAACGATGCCGGAAAGGGAACCTGGCAATTTATCA
>CADDZA010000038.1 GCA_902812435.1 Clostridia bacterium | reverse complement strand
CTTCGCTTATTCTTGTTGTTCATCGATCTTGACCTCCAGTACTTTAGGTTGTTTTAGCTAACACCTTTGTACCAGGAGGTCTTTTTGTTGGTCAACCCTCCTCTACAACATTACAGGAATGCTCGTTAAAATATATGTCTCAGTTATAGTGTCCAAAGAAGAACCGGTTTATATTCAAAAAACGAAAAAATTCGGGGCTCACTCTTCATTGCTTTCCCTTTACCATTCCGGTATTTCCATCGCCGGGCTGCCTCGCTCAGAGTACAGAGTATCGTCAAATTGGAACATTTATGAAAATTTTATTGCCCTCTGTCGCTGATTTACACCCTTGTCCCTATGTGTTAAGATGAAGTTAACTGCGGTGGTGGAACGGTGAATCTGTGTTGAGTGCCGGGGAGCAAGCGCAAGGATAAACCGAAACGTATTTCCAGGGCAGTTTTTCGGAGAGAGGAGGAAAGAGGTCTCATGGAGACAGTTGCACGGGAGATCCGGATCGAAGGGGTTGTCCAGGGTGTTGGATTCCGCCCCTTTGTATTTCGCCTGGCCCACGAATACGGCATCAAGGGATGGGTCCTGAACTCCTCCGAGGGTGTCACCATCTGGGCCGAAGCCACCGAGGAACGGATCACAGCCTTTTATGAGGCCTTGTTAGCAAATCCTCCTAAACTGGCGATGATCGTCAACCACTACCAGACACCGCGCCGCCTGCAGGGTTTTGATCACTTTTTTATCAAGCAAAGCGAGGCCAGCAACCGCAGGGATGTGCTGATCTCCCCGGATGTGAGCATCTGCGACGACTGCTACCGGGAGATCATGGACCCCCACGACAGGCGCTACCGTTACCCGTTTACTAACTGCACCAACTGCGGCCCCAGGTTCACGATCATCATGGATGTTCCTTACGACAGGATCAAAACAACCATGCGGGATTTCCCGATGTGCCCGGTTTGCCAGCGGGAGTTTGACGATCCGATGCACCGCCGCTTCCACGCCCAGCCGAACGCCTGCCCGGACTGCGGCCCCCAGGTCACCCTGAGAGACCTGGAGGGAAATGTGTATCCCGGTTTCGGGCATGAATTTTTTAAGAAAGGCAAGATCATCGCCGTTAAGGGTCTGGGAGGTTTTCACCTGGTCTGCGACGCCACCCGGCGGGATGCTGTGGCAGCTTTGCGCCGCCGCAAGATCAGGGAGTTCAAGCCCTTCGCCGTGATGTGCAGAAATTTGCAGGTTGCGGAGAAGTACTGCTATATTTCACCGGAGGAAGCAGCGCTGTTGGAGAGTCCGGCACACCCGATTGTGATCCTCGACCGGCGCCGGCAGGACGACCTTCCGCCGGAGATCGCTCCGGGGATCAAGACCCTGGGGGTGATGCTCCCCTATACACCGCTTCACCACCTGCTCTTTGACGATGACCTGGAGATTTTGATCATGACCAGCGCCAACATCAGCGACGACCCGTTGATTATCGACAACGACGAGGCCCTGACCAAGCTGAAGGGGGTTGCCGATTACTTCCTGATGCACAACAGGCAGATCTACAACAGGTGCGACGACTCTCTGGCTGCTGTGGTGGACGGCGAGGTACAGATATACCGGCGGGCCAGGGGCTATGTGCCCCTCCCGGTTGACCTGCCCTATGAGGTCCCCGTCATTCTGGGGTGCGGCGGCGAGTTGAAAAATACCTTCTGCATGACCAAGGGAAAGGGCGCTTTCTTGAGCCAGCACCTGGGAGATATCAACCACTACGGCAATTACCAGCAGTTCTTGTACACGATTCCCCGTTTTGAAAGAATGCTGAATGTCAAGCCTGAAATCATCGCTTACGACCTGCATCCGGAATACATGGCGACCCGCTGGGCGAAGAGCCAGAATGGGTTGACCAAAATCGGGGTGCAGCACCATCATGCCCATATGGCCAGCTGTATGGCGGAAAACCTGGTCACGGAGCCGGCTCTGGGTGTGGTCTGCGACGGGACCGGTTACGGGTCGGACGGCGCCATCTGGGGATTCGAGTTCTTCGCCGGAACTCCGGCCCAGCTGGAGCGCATGGCCCACCTGGCTTACATGCCGCTGCCGGGGGAGATTACCATCAGGCGCCCGACCCGGATGGCCTTTACCTATCTCTACGAGCTTTTCGGGGATGCGGGGCTTAAGTACGCCAAAAAATATCTGCCGACTCTCCCGGAGGAGGAACAGAGGATACTGGTCCGTCAGTTGGGGAACAGGTTCAATACGGTTCTCACCTCCAGTGCCGGGCGGCTCTTTGACGGCGTTTCCGCCCTCCTGGGCATCTGCACCCGGGTGCAGTACGAGGGACAGGCGGCCATCGAAATGGAAGCAATCGCCGACCCCGAAGTGCAGGAGATCTACAGCTTTGAGTTTAATAAACAGGTTAGACCGTACCAGCTCGGGGTAAGAGGAATCTGGGAAGGGGTCTTGCAGGATCTGGAGTCCGGCACCCCTACTGCTGTCAGCGCCGGAAGGTTCCACCTCACCCTTGCAGTTATGATGGAAAAAATATTAAAGGAACTAAGGGAGGAGACAGGCCTCAACCTGGTTGCCCTGAGCGGGGGGGTCTTTCAAAATAAACTGCTGTTCCGTTTATTATGTAAAAAGTTGACCGGGGCCGGATTCCGGGTCGTTTATCATCGGAAGGTCCCGACCAATGACGGAGGTATTTCACTGGGACAAGTCTATATTGCGAGCGAGGTGATTAAGAAAAATGTGTCTTGCCATACCAGCCAAAATTATGAAAATTAACGGCATGATCGCAGAAGTGGATATCGGAGGAAATACAAAGGAGATCAATATCACGCTGACTCCCGAAGCGAAAATAGGGGACTACGTGCTCGTCCATGCCGGTTTTGCCATTCAGGTCATCGACGAGAAAGCGGCCGAGGAGATATTCGAAGCCTGGGAGGTAGCTTATGAGTCACTACAAAGACAATAAGGGCTACGCCCGCTACCTCCTGGACCTGATCCACAAGGAGGCGGACCTTCCCCTGACGATAATGGAGGTCTGCGGGACCCATACGGTTGCCATCGCCAGGAGCGGTTTGAGAGAGCTGTTGCCAAAGTGCATTCGCCTTCTCTCCGGACCGGGCTGCCCGGTCTGCGTTACCGACGACCTGGATCTCGACCTGGTGATGGCCCTTGTCCGGGAGAAAGGAATTATACTCGCAACTTTCGGGGATATGATGCGGGTGCCGGGGACCCAGAGCAGTCTTCTCCAGGAAAAGAGCCGCGGGGCTGATGTACGGGTTGTCTATTCTCCCGCCGACGCCCTGACGCTAGCCGCAGAGAACCCAGATTCCGAAGTGGTTTTCCTGGGAGTGGGTTTTGAGACGACCGTTCCCACTGTAGCCGTCACCCTGGAACAGGCGATCCGGCAGGGTCTGAAGAACTTTTCCGTCTACTCACTGCACAAGCTGCTGCCCCCTGTGATGAAGGCTTTGCTCGAGGATCCTGATGTCAAGATCGACGCTTTCATCAACCCGGGTCATGTCTGCACCATTCTCGGGAGCGAACCCTTCCGTTTCATTCCCGAGGAATACGGGAAGCCGTGTATTGTGACGGGTTTCGAGGCGGCCGACATCCTGGAGGCGGTCCTGATAATGCTCCGCCAGCACAAGGAGAACCGTCCCGCCGTGGAGATCCAGTACAGGCGGGCGGTGAGACCGGAAGGCAACCCTGTTGCCGTATCCTTTATCGAGAAATATTTTGAGCCTGCCACGGCGCGCTGGCGGGGGATCGGGGAGGTCCCGGACAGCGGTCTGGCCTTGCGGGAGGAATACGCAGTGTATGACGCCCAGCGGCGTTTCCCCTTGAGTATAACTCCGGGCAAGCGGAGGAAAAATTGCTCCTGTGGAGAGGTTTTGAAGGGGTTGAAACTTCCCTATGAGTGTGCCCTTTTCGGAAAGGTATGCACACCGGTGAAACCGGTGGGCCCCTGCATGGTTTCCACAGAGGGCTCCTGCGCGGCTTACTACCGTTACGGGGCACAGAAAGCGGGTGTTGCGCATTGACGAAAACAGGACAGGATGACGTTATTCTGCTGGGGCACGGCAGCGGTGGAACCCTGACAAATCAGCTCGTGAAGACTGTGTTCCAGGATGCCTTCGGCAACCCGATCCTGAACGAAATGCTGGATGCAGCCGTTTTGGATGTACCCAAAGGCCGGATCGCTTTCACCACCGATTCCTTCGTGGTGGATCCCATATTCTTTCCGGGCGGCGACATCGGGAAAATTGCGGTTTGCGGTACCGTCAACGACCTGGCGGTGAGCGGAGCGGAGCCCCTGTACCTGAGTGCTGGTTTTATCATTGAGGAGGGCTTTCCCTTAGGCGACTTGCGCCGGATCGTCCATTCCATGAAGGAAGCCGCCGGAACGGCCGGTGTGCGCGTGGTCACCGGCGACACGAAGGTGGTGGGAAGGGGCAGCGCGGATAAGATATTTATCAGCACTACGGGGGTTGGCCTGATACCTGAGGGAAGACAGCTGTCGCCGCGCCGCATGCAGCCTGGTGATGCGGTGATCGTCAGCGGCTCCCTGGGAGAACACGGGCTGGCGATCCTCGCTCAGCGCGAGGGACTCTCTTTCACGACACCGGTGGTCAGTGACTGCGCTCCCCTGCAGCGGCTTACCCGCGCCATCCTCGAGGCGGGGGGCGAAGGCGTCCGGTGCATGAGGGACCCCACCCGCGGCGGCTTGGCGACCACCCTGAATGAACTGGCTGCCCAGAGCGGGCAGGGTATCCTTGTACATGAGGAACTGCTTCCCCTGCGCCGTGAGGTTGTAAGGGCCTGTGAAATGCTGGGAATCGATCCTATCTACCTGGCCAACGAGGGCAGAGTGATCGTGGTTGCTGCACACGACGTCGCCGACAGGGTGTTGGAAGCCATGCGGGGACTTCCCGAGGGGACCGGGGCCGTACTGATCGGCGAGGTGATCCCCGACAACCCCGGTTTGGTGCTCCTCGAAACCGAACTGGGGGCGACCAGAATTATTACCATGCTGGAAGGGGAACCCTTGCCGCGCATATGTTAGGGTGAGCTATGGGGGAACAGGACCTGCATGGATTGACAAAAATTTTGGACGATTTTCTTGATGCTGGTTTCCCGCGCCGGAGACCACCCTGGGGGATAAAAGATATCCTGGTTGTTCTCATTCTCGTATGTGTGGCAAACTTTACCTTTACATTGATCGGCGCCCGTTTTTTCAACCGGGAATTTTTCTTATTCTTTGCCGCGGGTTTTGTACAGGCTGCTTGTTTCATCGGGCTTGTTTTTTTCTACGTTTCGGGAAAATACCACGCATCTCTTGCCGCGGTTGGGTTCACCCGTTTTTCCCGGCGGGACGTCATCTACACCGGAGTACTGGGAGGTTTGGGGATATTAGTTGTTGTTATGTTCCTGATGTCCGTGATCGCCTCCCTGGTGCATAAAACCCCACCGCCACAGCCTTTAACGGAGTTGATCGTCGAAAACAGAAGCTGGCAGTCCCTGATTATCTCATTTCTACTGGTGGGCGTCCTTGCACCCATCAGCGAAGAGATCTATTTCCGTGGTTTTGTATACCCGGCCATTCGCTCGCGACTGGAGGTGTTGCCTGCGGTGCTCATTTCCTCCTCCTTTTTTGGAGCCCTCCATTTTGACCTCCTTCGCTTTTTCCCCTTAGCCCTGGCAGGAGCAGCCCTCGCCATGATGTGCGAGAGAACGGGTTCCCTTTTTACCTCCATCGCCGCCCACAGCACCTGGAACATAACCATGCTGATTCTTTTCCTGGCGGGTAAATCCTTTTAACCCTACTTCGCCTCTTTTCTGCAAATTATTACCTGCCGGCCCTCCAGCTCACAAGGAATTCCCTGACCGGGATGGTATCTTATTGAATACGACTTAATAGCTGCTATTAATACCAACTATTAAAAGCGCATAATAAAAATAGCAACTGTAGCATTATCGAAATGGAGGGAATTTCTATGAAACGCCTGAGCGAAATTAAGCGTATACCTGCCCCTGCCTTGATTCCACCCTTTGGGCCCCTTGAGGGGATGCGGGTGCTTTCAACCGGGAGCCTGGTGGGGATGCCCCATGCCGCAAACATGCTGGCGGATTTCGGAGCGGAGGTGATCCACGTTGAGCGTCCGCGGGTTGGCGATACCTACCGCATGCTGGCACCATATATACAGAACGGGGAGAAATCCATCGGAGCCAGCTGGATTCAGGACGCCCGCAACCGGCTTAGCCTGACGCTGGAACTTGACATGAAAATACCCGAGGCAAGAGAGATCTTTCTGGGTTTGATCAAAATATCAGATCTCTGGTTTGAAAACCTGGTCTGGTTGGAGAAGCTGGGCATCAGCGACGAGATGTGCCTGGAAGTGAACCCGAAGCTGGTGATTGTCCACGTGAGCGGGTTTGGAAGACCGCAGTTCGGTGGGGTGCCCGAGGTGTGCGACCGGGGATCCTACGATATGATCGGCCAGGCGGCAAGCGGATGGTTAAACCTGATGGGTGAGCCAGATCCCCAGCCACCGCTCCTGGCGAGGCCCTGGACCAATGACTATATCTCAGGAATGTGCGCTGTATTCGGGGCTTTGATCGGCTACGTCCACGCCCAGAAAACAGGCCGGGGGCAGGTTATTGACGTTGCCCAGTATGAAGCAAATGCCCGCATGCTCTCGGACACCTTCGTCTCCTATTTAGAGGCAGGTATCCTGCGCCAGCGAACAGGAAACAGGACTCCGGCTTTCCAGCCCTACGATATTTACAAGTCAGGGGATGGCCGCTGGGTCGCCCTGGGGGCTTTCGGGCCTTCTGTCTATGAGCGCTTTATCAAGGCTATAGGTCTCGATCCCGGCTACTTCACCTGGAAGGAGTGCGCATCATCGATGGAAGCGGTTGCTTCCCCCAAGGGGCGGGAGCTTGACCGTCTGACCCGGGAGTGGATCGGTAACAGAACTGCCAGGGAGGTGGAGGAGCACATGGCGAAGCATAGGGTTCCCTGCTCCCTCGTTTTTAATGCGAAAGACGCCTTCGAACACCCCCATTGGCAGGCACGGGAGAACTTCGTTACCTACGAAGACCAGACTTTAAAGAAAAGTGTTCGGGCCTTCGGGATTGTTCCCAAGCTGAGCGAGACGCCCGGCAGGGTCTGGCGCGGGGCTCCGGCACTCGGACAGGACACCGAAGCCATCCTGTCCAAGCTCCTGGGTTATACTGGCGAAGAAATTGAGGCTTTGCGGAAAAAAGGAATAGTTTAAAAGGATTTTTCATCCCTCCGCCGTAAACTTTAGAGAGACAGTTGCGGAGGGATAATTTTTTGAAGCGCCTTTTTTATTTCCTGCTGGTGTTTACGGCAATCTTCGTATTAAGTTATAATGTGTGGTATTTTACCCTGCGCCAGGCCAAGGCTCCGGCCTGGCAGGAGGTTCTTTTGCGGGGGGGCACCCTGATCGATGGTTCAGGCGGAAAACCATACAAGACGGACCTTCTGATCCGGGGGTCGCGGATAGTTGCCATAGGTGAGGGGATTAAATCTTCTCCCGGCGCGAGGGTGATTGACGTAAGCGGCTCCCTGCTGGTACCGGGGATTGTGGCAACGTGGCCGGGTCTGCTGCCTACCGATCAGGAGCAGGATGAATTTGTGGCAGCAGGAGTAACGACTATCATTGGGGGGGTGGACGGAAACTCCCCTCTGGATGTCAAAAAGTACCTGAATTGGGCTACCCGGAGCGGCCTTCGCATTAATTTCGGCACACTGCTCGGGATGGGAAGCCTGCGAGGAATGATGCTGACACCCCGGCAGATGGGCCCTACAGATGGGGTTACCCTGCGGGAAGGGATTAAAAAAGGCCTGTCTGAAGGCGCAGTGGGACTCTCACTGGATTTCACTAAACTTCCCGACGCTTTTTGGTCCTGGGAGGAGATTGGGAAAGTATGCGCTGATCTTCACCCGGTCCCCCTCCTGGTAGTCAATTTTTCCGATGAGGCTTACTCAGAGGCAGGCAGTTTATTGCCGGCGCTGCAGGCTTTGATAAGGGCGGCGGGCGATACGCCGTTCCGACCTTATCTAAAGAGTCTCCGCCTGCCAAAGAGCGCCTCGGCATCCGAAATCCGGGCTATACAGACGGAACTTGAACGTGCCTCCACCACCGGGGTGCAGATCTACGGCGATCTCAATCCTTTTCACCTGGCCGGCCGGCCCCGATACCTGTTTGACACGGCCGTGGGCAGGTTCACCCCGAATGACCTGATTATTGCTAAAACTCCTCCTGCGCTGCAGGATCTTATAGGAAAGAGCCTGGCCGAGGCTGCAAGGGAGCAGGGTCTCCCGGTGTTCGCCATGTCTCAGCAGCTGCTGGGAAAAACAATTCAGATTGAAGTGGAGGATACGGGAGGCGAAGGAGCTCTGGCCGCGTCCCCATTCTTTTGCTGGCAGGCAGGGTACAACAGTGAACAGGAAGAAAAGGAGTCGACGATAGATCCCCCGAACTACCTGGAACTTTTGGGACAAACAGAGGGTTATTTTGGTCAACTGCCTCTGCCGGAGAAAGTGAGAAGGCTGACATTTCTTCCTGCCCGGTTGTTTGGTTTGGAGGGAAGAGGAAGGATTGCTGTGAATTCTTACGCGGACCTGCTTGTTCTTAAAAAGCGGGGGCGCGGCTACGCGCCGGACTACGTCTTCGTCAGCGGCCGGCCGGCGGTCATCAAAGGGCACATCACAAGGTTTAAAGCGGGTCACGTTCTTGTAAGAAGTTAAACTTTTCGGCATGATGATACGGCAGGAATTTGGCTGCAAAAAGCAGAACTGAAAGTTCAAAGGGAGTGGTTCCGGTGACTTCCCCGGATGGTCTGGTTATGGAGATCAAGGAACTGAATAAATTCTTGCAGGAGCGCCGGTTATCAAGGGGAACCACCGTTGAAAGGCGACGCCAGGCCGGCAGGGAGGGGTCTTTTTTCCAGCTCCGTCGTCTTGCCGGGAAGGAAATCCGGTCTTTTTTTCAAGATCATCCTCTTGTCGGGGTCGATGGTTCCTTTAACAATTACGGAGCCAGTTTTCCCTACCTGGTCACCTTTTTCCGGGCCCTGGCCCGCTCCAGTCAGCCGGACCCTCAAACAGGAGAACGGATCTGGGCACATCGTGTCTTTTCTCCCCTGCTCCCCAGGTACCAGGAACAGGTACGGGAAAAATTGGAACTGGGGCTTGACCCGGAAGACGCCCTGGCCCGCCTCCGCTGGGAGATACTTGCGGCGCTGGAGGCGGAGGTGGGGAAACAGGCCCTCCTATTAAAGAAACCCCGCCTGCTTTTGTGGGATGGAGGTTTTGCCCGCCTGGAGACACATGCAGCAGCGACCTGGCAGCAGATCAGGGATGACGCTTTGCGGCAGGGGACGATCATGCTGGGCATTACCGAGGAGATCGCCACCGTTTCCCTGGTTCAGGCTTTGTCGCCCGGTTCCGAGGATATCTTGGGGGACCGCGAGTTGTTGTACGGCTTGCTGAAACCCGGCGAGGTTTTCTACAGAAAGGAATACGAGAGGAGCAAGCGGAGACGTGTTTACGTGCGTTTTGCCGTCCATCCCCAGGTCGTGGCTGTCGATTACCTGCCCGAACAAGAACAGGAATTGGCTACGGCTCTCAATTTTCTCTATACGATCACTCCCTCACACGGAAGAGGCTTTCCTCTCTGGCTGGACGTGGTGGATACCGAGGTGCGCATCACCAAGGAGGAGATGGAGGCTCTTTTAGCAGCCTATCTGGATCCCGTGCTGACGGAGATATATCTGCGTCCGCTGCGGTCGCGGCGGGAATTATAGGAGGGTTTGCCATGCAGGTGGTAGGGGTAACCACCCAGCAATACATATACATAGCCTCACGGGAAAGGAAGTTCCGGATCAACGAGATCCTGGTTATCGAGGACCCGGAGCACCACCACCCCCGGGGTGAGGTGATAGAAACAAAATCCTTCAACAGATTTATTCCCCTGGCCATGGAGCGCAGCCCCCTGATCGATTCCGAGGTCTGGGAGGGACTGGAACAGGTCGGCTTCCGCCTGGGGGAGGAGACCATCCACGTGGCCAAGGTGCGACTTTTAGGGGATCTCTCTTCGCCTGTGGATGTGGGGGCAAGGGTTCGCCTTCCCGAATTTTCGGAAGTTGAGGATCTCCTGGTACCCTGCCGCCCGGTGAGAGGTCTGGTTCTGGGAGTGATCTTGGGGACCGAGGATTTAAAAGATGGCCTGCCCGAAGAGCTACGGGATATAGCGCCACTTTACGTAAAAGGACAGGGGGTGCTTCCCCAGAGCGCCGTGCCTTTCATCTTCGATTACAGGGCAATGCAGGAATACCCCCATATCGGTATCTTCGGTGGCTCCGGTTCTGGAAAATCTTTCGGGATGCGGGTGATCCTCGAGGAGCTTTTGGACAAGAAAATTCCCGCCCTGGTGTTTGATCCCCATTACGAGATGAGCTTTGGCACCCCTTTCGAAGGAATAGATGAAAAATGGGCCTCCGCCTACAAGGAACGGACCGAGATCCTCACGGTTGGCCGCGATACCGGGGTAAATTTCGAGGAACTGACCAGCAACGATCTGGCGTCCCTCCTGACCGCCGCCGGGGCTAACTTTACGGAAGGGATGGACAACGCTCTCAAAACGATCCACCAGGAAAAAGACTCCTTTGCCAGCTTTTCCCAGAAGCTCGAAGACCTGATCGGCCTGGCGGAGAAGGAAGAAGAGACCAGGGAGAAAATACGCAAGAAATATGGGGATAACTCGCGGTACGAAAAGGCTCTTTCTGCCATGGCCCGCCAGGCCGGCCACCCCGGCAGCCTGCGCGGGATCGCCTGGCGGCTCTACCGCCTGCAGCGGGAGGGTATTTTCCAAAAGGGAATTGAGCCAATCGTAGCCTCCCTTCAGGCCCGCCGCCTTACCGTGATCCGGGGTCCCATCTGGCTCCTGACGGTTTTCGGCGCTTACCTGGTCAGGAAGCTTTACCGGATGCGGCGGAGTTACACCGATGCCCTCCAGCGCGGTGAGGCTCCGGGGGAGAAGTTTCCCCCTTTCCTCGTTGTTACTGATGAGGCCCACAATTTTGCTCCAAAGGGCATAGAAATTCCCGCTCCGGCCCGTAGTGTGTTCCGGGAGGTGGCCCAGGAGGGCCGGAAGTACGGCGTCTTTTTGATCTTGGCCACTCAGCGACCGGCTTTGCTCGATGAGACGATCACCGCTCAGTTGAACACAAAATTCATCTTCCGGACGGTCCGGGCGTCGGACATCAGGGTCATTGAGGAGGAGACTGATATAACCGCCGAGGAATCCCGGCGGCTTCCTTACCTGAGTTCCGGAACAGCCTTTGTTTCTTCGGCCGTGGTGGGGAGGACGGTGGCCGTGCGGATACGCTGCGCCCGGACGAGTGCCCCGCACACGGTTAATCCGTTTACCGAACTGGAAGAGGATTTCGGAGGGCTGCCGGAAGCTGCCTGGCGTGCGATAAAAAAGCTTTTACCCCTTGATGTGGGACAGATCAATTTATATCTCCCTGACATCGAGTATGAGTTGAACCGTTCTGTCACCTTTAACGAAGTCCGGGAGTGGCTGGAGGAGTTCGCGGCAGACGGCAGGCTTGTCAAAACCGCGGGCCCCTTTGGGCCCTCCTATTCAGCCAGGGAAGAGGAATAATCATGCGCTTTCTGTTTCTGACAGACGACCATAAGCGAGGCACCACTCCTTCAAACAGAAAAGACAACTTTCCGGCCACACTTGCAGCAAAGCTGCGCGAGGTGCTGGAGATCGTCCGGACCCGCCAGATAGATTATGTCCTGCACGGTGGGGACTTTTTTGACGTTCCCGCTCCTGCCCTCAGTGTCTGTGCTGATTTCTTGCAAATCTATCAGCAGTTCCCGGTACCTGTTTTCGTCATACCTGGGAACCACGATCTGTTTGGCCACAATGCGGAGACCCTCCCTCGAACCATGCTGGGTTTTGCAGCACGGCTGGGGATCGTGCGCCTGCTTGGGAGGGAACCCGTTTATTTAGAAAAAAACGGGGTGCGGGTTCAGTTGACAGGCCAGGGGTTCCACTTTGACATGGACCGCAGGGACCCGAGAGAGGACTACGTTGTGCAGAAAAAGGACTGCGATTATGCCATCCACCTGGTGCACGGGATGCTGCTCGACCGGGTCTCCTTCCCGGGTTCCGCCTATACCCTGGTGGAACAGATCTGGGATACGGAGGCCGACTTTACCCTGGCCGGTCACTATCACCTTGGTTTTCCCGATATGCAAAGGGACGGCAAGTTCTTTCTCAACCCCGGGGCGCTGGCCCGTCTCTCCAACCATCCGGACGAGATACGAAGACTGGTTCAGGTGGTCCTGATCGACCTGTCGGGAAGCGTGCCCGTCTACGAAAAGATCGCGTTGCAGAGCGCTCCTCCCGGTAAAGATGTCCTTGACAGGAGCAGGTTGGAGGAGGCGGTTTTCCGTGAGCAGAGGCTGGCCGGCTACCTGGCTGAAGTGAAATCTGCCGGCTCTTACCGGAGGGCCGATGTCCGGCTTCTGGTCGAGGAGATCGCCAGGACGGAGAAGCTGGACCAGAGGGTGAAAGAGGAGGCTTTAAAGCGCATCAGCCTGGCCGAAGAGGCTTTAGCACGGGGGGAGGAAGAGTCATGAGCCATTTACGGAGGCTAATCGTTGAAAATTTCCAGTCCCACGAGCATACCGAGGTTGTTTTCGGACCAGGCTTAAACGTCATCGTAGGGCCCTCCGACTACGGGAAGTCAGCCCTGGTGAGGGCGCTCCGCTGGGTGTTTTTTAACGAACCGAAAGGGTCCAACTTTATCCGGGTGGGGGCGCGCACCTGCCGGGTTACAGTGGAGATGGATGACGGCACCAGGATTACCCGCCTGCGCACCACCAGCGGCAGGAACCAGTACATTTTGCAGAAACCGGGGGAGCAGGAGCAGGTCTTCGAGGGTTTCGGCAATGAGATTCCCCAGGAGATCATTCAGGCCTCCGGAATGAGGAGGGTCATCATTGATGACCGGAATAAGGCGGAACTGAATTTCGGGGGACAGCTCGAAGGTCCCTTTTTACTTACAGAAAACGGGGCGGTCAGGGCAAAGGTGATCGGGCAGCTGGGAGGCGTTCATATCCTTGATTGGGCACAGAAGTCCGTAACAACGGAACTGCGGCGCCTGCGGGAGGAGGACAACCAGCTCAACGCCGCCCTTAAAGACCTTGAAACTGCCTTGCACGCTTATGATCACCTGCCGCACCTTGAGGAAACGATCAACCGACTGGAGGCTCTGGTCAGCCGGGTTGAGGAGATCTCCCGCAGGATCGATGCCCTGAGCGATATTGCCAGGCAGTGGCAGGAACTGCAGGATGCCCTGGAAGACAACAACAGGGTCCTTGAGGGGCTCGCCTTTGTGGAACAGGCGGACGATAGGATGCAAAACCTGGAGGTCCTTGCAAAGGATTACGTTTATCTTTCATCCCTGGCAGATGACCTGCGCCGGGTCGAATTTCAGTTACAGCAGGTGGAGAAATTGATTACGGGAACCGGGCATGTTCCGGTGCTGGAGACCCACCTTGGAAGATTGGAAGAACTTTCCCGGCAATTAAATGAACTATCCGAGGTCGCACGGGAGCTTGATACTACGACCAGATCGCTGGACAGGTGTACCCAAATAACTGTCAGGACTGAGATGCTTGAGAAGAGCGAGGAGTGCCTTTCCGGGGCGGCCGATGCACTGCGCCTGCTCAATTCTTACCAGGAGCTTCTGGCGGCGTGGCGGGATCACCAGCGGGATTACCAGGGGGTATCCCTGGCCGTGGAACGATATCAAAAAGAGGTTGAAAAATATCTCGAAGAATACCGGAAGGTCTTAAGTATGTTGGGGAGGTGTCCGGTCTGTTTCGGAGAACTCACGACCGATGCCATTAAGCGGGCACTGGCCGAATATGAATAGGAGGGAAGATGGTGCAGGGACAAAAAGAGCAGGCACACTACGAAAAACAGATCAATTACTTAAAGGAAGCATTGCGGAGGTCCCGGGACCTGAGGTCAAGGGCATTGAGCCAGAAGGAATTGCTTGAACAGCAGCGGGCAAAACTCTATCAAAAAGCGGCAGAATACGGTGTCAAACCGGAGGAACTGGGGGACAAGATTAATGCTTTAAAGGCAGAAATGGAGCGCCTCCTGGCGGAGGCCAACAGGTTGATTCCCTGGGATTTACTGGAGAAGGAGCAATCCCGGTGAACCAGTTGCTGGCTTCCTTGAAAAGTTCCCTTGACCAGGTTAAGGCCCTTTACCACCGCCAGCGAGGTGAACAGTCCGCCCTGTTGCAGGAAATGGTTGCCAGGGAGAAACGGCTCGAAGAGGTCAGGGAAGAGACCGAATGTCTTGAAAAGGTGCGCCTCTTGCTGATGGAGGCGGCCAAGCACGCCAGGGAGCAGGGACGGCAGCAGGTGGAGTACCTGGTGACCCAGGCCCTGCAGTTTGTCTTCGGTGGTGATATGGAGTTCAAAGTTGTGGTGGAGGACAAGAGGGATCGGCCGGAGGCGGAGTTTTACGTGTGCTCTACCTACGGCGGTAATTTCAGGGTGGAAACAACGCCGCAGGACGCCAGGGGCGGAGGAGTTGTGGACGTGATTTCACTGGCGTTACGGCTCGCTCTCCTGCATGCCTTCAGGCCTCCGGTCGGCGGTCCCGTTGTCCTCGACGAACCGGGCAAGCACGTTTCCGAGGAGTTTTCCCCCCAGGTGGCACAGTTTTTAAAGAGTTACAGCCAAAGCCTGGGGCGACAGATCATCATGGTCTCCCATAATCAACACCTGGCCGACTCGGCGGATATTGCTTACCTGGTTGAAATGCACCAGGGTGTCAGCAGCGTAAGGCGCATTCGTTGAGGGATAATGATAAAAACGAGGAGGTTTTCTTGTGAC
Organism: Clostridia bacterium; assembly: GCA_902812435.1. Classification (GTDB taxonomy): domain Bacteria; phylum Bacillota; class DSM-12270; order Thermacetogeniales; family Thermacetogeniaceae; genus DULK01. The sequence goes on along the minus strand of CADDZA010000038.1, from coordinate 2,103 downwards.
AATCTGGCAGGCAGTAGTCTTAGGTTTGGTGCAGGGACTGGGTGAATTCCTGCCCATATCCAGTTCCGCCCACCTGGTTCTGGTACCCTGGATATTCGGCTGGCCGGATCCCGGGCTGACCTTTGATGTTGCCCTGCATTTGGGCACTCTTGTAGCCGTGGTGGCTTTTTTCTGGCGGGATTGGTTGAACTTGATAGCCGGTGCCTTTCGGGGCAGCCGGACAGTGGAAGGCCGGCTTTTCTGGTATCTGGTGCTTGCCTCGGTACCGGGAGCCGTTTTTGGCTTTCTCATGGAATCAAAGGCTGAAACCGTTTTTCGCAATCCGGCCTTGATTGCGGCGATGCTGATAATCATGGGCGCGGTCCTCTACTTGGCGGACCACAACGGGGCCAAGAGAATAAATATTGAGAAGATCGGATTGGGCCGGAGCCTGCTGATCGGGCTTTCTCAGGCCCTGGCGATTATCCCGGGGGTATCCCGCTCAGGAATAACCATGACGACTGGACTTTTTACAGGGTTGACGAGAGAGGGTGCGGCGCGGTTCTCCTTTCTCCTCTCTGTACCGATCATTTTGGGCGCGGGCCTTGTAAAGATTCCCGACCTCTTGGCCCAGCCAGAAATGGTTAACCTGGCTTTCCTGACAGGTATGATTATTTCCGCAGTGTCGGGTGTCGCCAGCATAAGTTTTTTGCTGCGCTATGTACGGACGAAGAGCTACTTGCCCTTTGTCTGGTACCGTTTTGCGCTGGGGGTACTCGTCCTGATGCTTTTTTTCTTGCAACATTAGCCTGATTTTTCCATAACATGACAATACCAACTTATTCTTGACGTTATGAGAGAAAAGAATTAAAATATTATGTGTAAGATCGGGATGTAGCTCAGTTTGGCTAGAGCGCACGGTTCGGGACCGTGAGGTCGCTGGTTCAAATCCAGTCATCCCGACCATTTTCATGCTTATGAACAAAATAAGCCGGGAAAATTACCCCGGCTTTGTTTTCCCCCAGGCACGGCAGGAACGCGATCTTGTCCATGAAGCGGTATTATGGTAAACTTTCTCCAAAACGATCCATAAGAGAAAGTGGAGGAAACAGGTTGTTCACTACATTCCTCTTCGACCTGGACGGCACCCTGTTGCCCATGGATATGGAACATTTTATGAACGAATATTTTAAAGCCGTGGGCTGTAAGTTTGCTCACCTCATCGAGCCCAAAAAACTGATTAAAGAAATTTTTGACGGGACCATGGTGATGATCAACAACCTGAACCCCCGGCAGACCAACAAGGAGGTCTTCTGGTCCTATTTTACACAGCGTATCGGTATTCCTTCCGAAGTCCTTGTTCCCCTGTTTGATGAATTTTACAACAATGATTTCATAAAGATTAAAAGGGTCACCCGGCCCAACCCTTTGGCACGCCCTGTACTCGACCAGCTCATGAAAAAGGGGTACCGGGTTGTGATCGCCACAAACCCCATTTTCCCCGAAAATGCCATCAGGGAACGCCTCAACTGGGTGGAGATTGGCGACCTGCCTTACGCCCTGGTAACGACTTACGAGAATATGCACTACTGCAAGCCTAAAATAGAGTATTATGAAGAGGTTCTCCGCAGTTTGGATGCAAGGCCTGAGGAGTGCCTGATGATCGGCAACGATGTGGAGGAGGATCTGGTCGCCCGGAAACTGGGAATAAAGACCTTTCTTGTAGAGGACTGGCTTCTCAATACAAAGAATCTGCCCATTGAGACCGATTACCGCGGCTCCTTTAAGGATCTTGCGGAGTTTCTGAAACAGATTGTTAATTGCTAGTTCAAAAAGGGTTCCACAATATAGGAATGATGATGTATTAGACTTCCACGTTATCAATACTCGCTTTTATCCTCGCCAACAATTCATCACGGTAGCTGCCCTTTGCTCTTTTATAAAACTCAGAAAGCAGAATACTTCTGCTACTTAACCCACGTAGTGTGTTTACATCTTGTAGGTTCTCGTAAACCAAAAATGCCCATGTAACAAACTGGGATATGTGCTAGAACAATCCTTATCCCAGCACCTAAAAAAAGAACCTTGACAACGAAATAGCGGTGATCCCAAGACCGGGGCAAG
>CADDZA010000037.1 GCA_902812435.1 Clostridia bacterium | reverse complement strand
ACCGAACAATGTGATTGCTGCTGACGATTTCCAGGATTAAGTAAAGTAGTGGCAAAATGCGCGCTTTTTAAAAAACTTTTTCAGGTTTCATGCGGGTTTGAGTAAGGTCATCTGATAAACTCAGGATAAAAGAACCAGAGCGCGCTCTGATTTTGAAGCAGGATAACGGTATTTACTCCTTCTGGCCGGTCTCACCGGGCGGTTTATCCGGTCTTGCGGCCACCGTCCCCCCGAGAAGTTCCTCCAGGCCCTCCAGGGCATCGGCATCGGCCCGCGCGGCAACCGCATTCTCGGCGCGGATCAGGGCATGGATCTCTTCCCGGTTGACCGGCAGTTCCCGGGGTGCTTCAATGCCCAGGCGCACCTGATCCCCCCGCACCTCCAGTACGGTCACCACGATGTTTTCTCCAATCACAATACTTTGGCCGGGCTTGCGCGCTAGAACCAGCATTTACCACCCACCTGACCGCAGGCGCGCCGCTCTTCATTCGGCGGAACCCGGTGAAAAAGCAGGTGCTTCGTCCTGTAACCGCTCGACTCCAGGATAACCTGCCGGCCGAGCCCCTTCACGGGGTTGATCACAACCGGGGCCAGCAGGTTCGTGGTCATTTCCCGCACATTGCGGGAGGGAATCGTCACCACGGTGAGCAGTGTTGCATCGGAGGGGTCCTTTATTTCGAGAAACTCGCAAATCGCTTCGGGAAGGTCCACTTCGTAATCGGGGAAGAAGACAAAGGGATCCACCATCAAAAAGGCTACATCCGGACTGTCAACGGACTGCATCCAGGCAAACACATCGTTATTAGGGACAGGAACAAAAAAGAATTCATTCAACTCGGGAAAACCGACCATCCCCCACGGGAATCTGAGGATCTTTTCCGGCGCAACCTCCAGAGTTCCGAAGCGCGCGGTATATACCTCCATTAGGCCACCTCCTAAACCGCAGCTGTTCACACAGGTGCAGGAACACACGCCTCTCCGTTTCAGGCATGCAGGTCCACCCACACCCTGACTTCAGGACGCACCGCCAGGTAGACTTCCACCCTCCCCCAGTCAAATGCCGCCCGGACTCCGCCTGATTTCACCTGCACCTCAATGCCGCCTGGTTTGTACCGGACCCGCACCGGCGTCACCTCTGCCGTAACCTCAGGAGGATGCAGCACCCCTATATTTACTTCCCTTTCATCCCTGAACCATTTGGCATCTTCCAGCTCCGCAAAGGATACGCCGCCGTCCTCAATACGGCCGAGCCGGTCGCCCTCGGCGGCGGTCCAGGCCACCGCCCTGTCAGCAGCACCCATGGCCGCTTCGACATTCTGCCAGATAAACGAAACCGGCTGGAAATAACCCAGGTCGGCCTGGGGCTTCTCGTAACTGATTGTTATTTCAGCTCGACCAGGGATGATTTCGATCCGATGGTTTTCTTTTTTTATGCTAATGCAAGGAGCTTCAGTATGAAGCTGGAACTGAGGTGGAACAATCCTGACGCCTATCTGTCCAAACCGTTGATAAATGTTGATCCGGGGCACCATCTGCGTTTCCCTTCAAGTTTCTACCGCAAGAAATCAATCAGAGTGGGCATAATGATGCGGGCGCCGGCTGCCAGTGTCGTCCTGTAGGCGTTTTCCTGGTTTTTGAGATCGATGATCGCCTTGGCAATATCCGCATCCTCCGCCTGGGAAAGGAGGCTCGTTTGCTGGACCTGGTCCTGCGACAGCCGGTCGGCGCTCATCTCCATCCGGTTTTCCCTGGCGCCCAGCTCCCCCCGCCTAGCGATGAGGTTGTCGAGCAGCTTATCAATCTCCCCGATTGAAGCGGAAACATTCGCGGTCTCACCACTATTTAGATATGAATACAGGTCTTTCAGAACAGCAAAAACATCTTTGTTATTTATGTCATTTTTACCAAAAACTTCATGACCATCAAAATTTACACATACCGAGATGTTGGGGGCGATTTCATAGATGATGTCACCGCTATTCCCTAGATAATTTACAACTCCGGAAGTAGTATCTTCCACATAAGGCTCCTGGTCGGTTTTAGTGCCACCGAAGATGTAGCGCCCGCCCAGGTTGGTGTTTGCAATCTGCTTCATCTGCTCCATGAGCTGCTTCACCTCTTCAGCCATGGCCTGACGGGAGGCCTGGGGAAGGGTATCGTTCGCCCCGGCAACCGCCCGGTCCCTGGCCGTCTGGAGCACCTCGATGGCGCTGGCCAGGGCATCGTCAGTGACTTCCATCCAGGTCTTGGCATCGTTAACATTTTTGGTATACTGCTCTATCTCGCCGAGGTCGCTGCGCAGAGCCAGGGATGTGGTAACCCGCACTGGATCGTCTGAGGGACGCCTGATCTCCTTCCCTGAGGAAAGCCTCTCCTGGCACTCCGCCAGCCGCTTCATGTTGAACTGCATGTTTCTGAGCAAATTGTTTGCCAGCATGATGTTGGTGACCCGCACCCGCCATCCCTCTTCCTTCACCGGAGAATCGCTTTTATCTAATTCATCGTCATTTTATGCTATTCCTTAATCCCGGTATTTCGCTAAATTGATAGATTTTAGGCAAAAATCTCGATATTTGCCCTTGATTATACCCATTTTCACCTTTCCCTCTTCTGCCCGAAACCCTAGCAAAAGAAGGAATGTCTCTTTTTATCTCGAAAGGGAAATAATAGCTTTAGGAAGGAAGTGGTACTGTGTCTGAACTGCCGGTTATCAGAGACCTGAAGGTATCCGAGTATTTTGCGGAACTCGCTTCCGATTCCCTGTTCCCCAGCGCCGGAGCGGCCGCCGCCCTGACGGGGGCCCAGGCTGCTGCCCTGTTCGCCATGGTCTGCCGGGTGAACATACGGAAAATAAAGGATGCAGCGGGAGGGGGAAACGGCGGGGCCCCCGATCAGGAGCAGCTGGCCTTTTGGGAAAGATCTCTCGAACTGGCCGGTTCCTGCACCCGGCGCTTCCTGGATCTTGCGCAGGAGGACGGAACTGCGTACAGGGAGGTCGTCGAAGAAAAACCCCAGGGGCCTTCCCACTCCATTGAGGTTCCCCTGGGGATCGCGCGCTGCGGCGGCGAACTGGCAGCGTTGATCGAGGCAGCCTTTCCGAAATCATACGCTCCTGTGCGCGCCGATGCCGAAACGGCCATCTGCCTGGTGCGTGGAAGTAAAAAAGCCGCGCTGACTGTGGCGCGGTACAATCTGCCCCTTCTCAAGGAGAAATCCGAACGGGAGTATTATGTAAACCAAATTGAGGAACTGAGCAAATAGAAACTGTTAACGACCAACCAGTCCCATTCGTCCGATGATCAGGTCGAGCATTTCGTCCAGCGCCGTGATCACCCGGGCGGCGGCGGCGTAGGCGTGCTGGAAGCGGATCATGTTCACCATCTCCTCGTCCAGGGAAACCCCCGAGACCTCCTGCCTGTTGTTATCCAGCTGGGTCACCAGCAACTCCTGGTTCTCCTTCATCCGCTTCGCCTGCTGCCCCTGCACCCCGAGTTCACCGATGGCCGCCCTGTAGTAGTCCTCGAAGGTGGTGTCCCCTAAATCACCTATTTTCACCTGTTTCAATAACTGGGCCAGTTCCAGGGCGTTGCTGCCGTCACCTTTGTCAAAATAAGGCGGCGTGATGGAGCCGTTAGGCTTGGCAGCGGCAATTTTGTTTAAATCTTCCAGATCTGTGTTAGCAGTGATGTTACATGCTGAAATTTGGGTAGCGGGATCCTTTGTTTTAAAAAAGTCAAGACCCGTACTCCCGTCCAAACCATAACCCGCTTTATGAATCGAGTTGAATTTTTCGCCAAGAACTGCCGCCAGCTTATCCAGCTTACCCCTTATCTCACTGACCAGACCATCCCGCATCTCGCTCATTCCCTTAATGGCGCCGCCGGTGACCTGCGCAGACTGATTGTCCGCTTTCCACAGAACCTCTGAAAAACCGTCACCATTGCTATCCTTCGCTATTAGCTCTTCAACACGGTCCCCCTCCACCAAGAGACGTCCGCCGATGCTCACCTGCACCATCCCGTTCGCATCCTCGCGCACCTGAATGTTGACATCTTTCGAAAGCTGGTCGAGCAGGAGGTCCCTCTTGTCCCGCAGGTCGTTGGCCCGCTGCCCGGTAACTTCGATTTTTTGAATCTGTTGGTTGAGGTCGGCGATCTGCCTGGCAAAGGAGTTGACCTCGTCCACCTTTACTTTTATGGTGCTGTCCAGGTCGCTCTGGAGGGACTGCAGCTGCCGGTCCAGATAGTTGAAGGTCTCGGCCAGGGTCTTCCCCCTCTCCAGCACCGTGGAGCGCGCCGCCAGACTTTCTGGGTTTTTGCTCAAATCCTCGAGCGACTGCCAGAACTGCTCAAAAACCTTGCCCAGGCCGCTGTCGGATGGCTCGTTCAGGATCGTCTCCACCTTTTGGATGGCGTTCCACCGGGCCTCCCAGTAGCCGAGGGCCTCGTTCTCGCCCCGGTACTGCAGGTCGAGGAAGCCGTCCCGCAGCCGCCGAATCTCGGATATTTCAACTCCGCTTCCGAGCTGGCCGGCACCGGCCGGTGTGTACAATCCGGGGACGGGGAAAGGGGTGGTGGTCGCCATCACCGCATCCTGCCGGGTATAACCCGGCGTGTTGGCATTGGAAACATTGTGGCCTGTCACATCCAGGGCGCGCTGCTGCACCTGCAGGCCGCGCCTGGCGATTTCAAGTCCGAAAAAAGTCGAAGTCAAGCTCACCCCTCCTCGGAGCTACCGTTTTATACCTGCCTGCTGATCCGGGACCGGTTGAAGGCCACCCTTTTTACCGTTCCCTTCCTTGCTCCCGTCTCCCGGTAGGTTCCGCTCCCCGCCTCTTTTTCCAGCAGGCTGACTGTAAAGTCAACGTAACTTTGAAAACGCTTCAGTATCTCGCCATTTTCGCGATTGAGCAGCCTCAACTCCTGTACCACCAGGCAGAGGTGTTCGCAACGCTCCCGGGCTTCCGGAATGCGAGAGATCGGATTCCCGTAATCCACTGCTCCCAGGCCTTCGAGCAAAGCCCTCTGCTCCCGCTCCAGCGCTCTGCACCGGGCAATAAGGGCTGTCTCCTCCCGAACAATCAGCTCAAGGGATCTGGCCTGCTCTTCACCGGCAGGCCCCGCCACCAGGATACGGCGTTTTTCCCGTGCCAGTTCCAGCAACCTGGAATACAGCGCTGTCTGTCGTTCAAGCTGGACGGCAAACTCGCTTTTCCATCCTTCAGGCAGTTCACCGCCGGACCTGGTGAAACCAGTTTCTTCCTCGCTCTTTTTCAGAACCATCCTCAACCCCCGCGACCCTAAACCAAACGGTCAACAATCGACCTCCCCAGCATCTTTTCCGCCACGTCCCTCGCCGAAACAGAATACTCGCCGCGTGCAAGGGCATCTTTGATTTCTCTGACGCGGTCTTCTCTGATGTCCGGGGCTTTTTTAGCAGCCTCCCGTGCTTTCTGGAAAGTGGCAGCCTCCTGTGAAAACTCCGCACGGTCAACATCATCCCGGCTTGTTTTGGAGTCTTCCACCGGGCGCTTGTCTTCAACACCTTTTGTCTGTTGCACCCCGTACTGGCGGAGAACCATTTGAATCTGCTGGCTGGAAATAATCACACGCTTCCCTCCCAACCCTGATCGGCAGGCATTCGCCGCTCAGGGTATCTTTCTTGAACAAACGGGGGACAGGTATGCTATCAATTTTATTTTCGGTTGTCCAGACCGGATGCTTGAACCTGTTATCCCTTAAAATTCTCCGATTAACCCTGGCACGCTGTAATTTATTGAGATTTTCGCCGGATCTAAGCTAACGCTCAAATTTTACTGCGGCTCCTCCGGTATAATTCCGCGATATGCATTTTGCTCCTGCCCGCGCCGGACTCCGGCTGCGCTTTTCCGGCGTCCCGTTCCGGAGCCCGTTTCTGTTCATCCCCTTTCAACGAACTTCCGAGCACGCTGCGGCATGCGTCACAAAAGCGGCCGATCCGGATGGGTTTTCCGCAACGCTCGCATTCGAGTACCAGGTTGCTTGACGAGGTGATCAGCCGCCCTTCCCGCAGAAAGAAAATTATCTTCTCCTCCGGGACGCCTGTCGCCTCACTGATCTCGGAGATAGTCGCCCCCCGGTGTTCCTTCAGGAACCTTTCAACCTCTTTAAAAAACTCTTCCTCTTTTTTCAGGCATGCCGGGCAGAGATTCCTTGCCACATAAGTAAAAAGCTTCCCGCACTCCGGGCAGTTGCGCAGTTCCATCCCTTTTCTCCTCCCATCCCATTCAAAGCCTGCGCGGCAAAAAAATGGAACCCCTTCAATTCAAGTATAACAGGCTCATCCAATCCCAGCAACAGCCTGTCATCCGAGAAAAGCGGCTATCACGCCTACTAAAAAAATACCGTCGAAAATTCCCGCCCCACCGATGCTCACCATCTGTGCTCCAAGGCCCTGGATCTTCCCCCAGTTCAGGAGATCCGCCCCGATCAGGGTTCCCATTGAACCTGCCACGTAGGCAACAGGGGCAGTTTGACCGTGGGGGGCCAGGATAAGAGCGGCTGCTGCCGCCACCAGGGGCGGTATAAACGCCGGCATCACGATCCCCACCCCCGGTTGGGGGCGCGCCATCAGCCTGGTGACGACCGTGACGATGAGCAAGGCGAACAGCGTTGGCAGGATGGGAGCACGCCGGCTGGCCAGCAGGTAAAGGGAAAACAGAACGGGTAGACCCGCTCCCCCCACATTAAAACAGATAACCTGCTCCCGCACCACCGGCGGATAATAGAAGAACAGCAGGGGAAAGGGAAATATCCGTCGCTGGGGAATATAGATTCGCCGCCGTGAAAGGGGGATATTGATCAGGCTTCCCACTATGGAAGCCGTCAGAAAAAGGAACGCTCCGTCGGGTGAAAGCCCGAGACGGGCGAACGAGAACGTTGCCACGTTAAAGAACAACATGAAAAGCAGGAACGGGAACAGAAGGAGCAAAAGGATGAACGGCAAGGTTATTCCCTCCTTTATGCAGGATCTCTAACAATGCCTGTGGCTAGTGTCACCACATAGACAAATCCTATGCCGGCCTGCCGCAATGCGTGACAGCATTCCCTCACCGTGGCTCCTGTGGTATATACATCGTCAACGAGCAGGACGCCTTTACCCTGCAGCCGGCGTACACCCTCACCGGCAGTAAAGGCACCGCTCAGGTTGGAAAGGCGGTTTTCCCGGGTGAGGGTTGTCTGGCTCGGCGTTTCCCTTATACGGCAGAGAGATCTGCCGGCAAGAGGGATCCGCAGGTAGCCGGCGATTACTCCGGCAAGCAGTTCCGCCTGATCGAAGCGGCGTTCCCGGGCGCGGGCCGGGTGAAGGGGAACGGGAATAACGGCCGCAAAGTTCCTGTAGGGATAGAGATCCGCCACCAGGCCCGCCATCAACTCCCCTAAGGGGTGTGCCAGTTCCCTCTTCCCAGCAAACTTGAAGAAGTGCAGGGCATCCCGAACCGGGCCTTCATAGGGGGCAACCGCACGGGCAAGCACGTAAGGAGGCCTTTCCTCCCGGCACTCCCGGCAAATCCTTGTTTCTCCAAAACCAATCCCAAACCGACCGCACACCTCGCAGATATCCATCCCGGCGCCCAGCTCCGACCAGGCCAGCAGGCAGGCATGACAGAGGTGTTGAGGATGGCCGGCCCTCCCGCATAAGGGACAGCCGGAGGATGGAGGGAAAAGGAACTCTTTAATTATGTCAACCAGTTCCGGGCGCAACCCCGTTCTGCCACCTCTTACTTAGGATCTCCTTGAGTTTGACATCATAGTCGTCCAGGAGGAACCCGGCTTGAAAGGCTTCATTATTTAAAGAACGGATCTCACTCAGGGCATCCTCCATTTCCCTGCTGATGTTCCTGGCGACAAACCAAACCTGTCCGGTCGGGTAGTCCGGGCTGCGCCCACAACGGCCTGCCATCTGGACAAGGGTCGCCCTATCAAAGACAGAGGTCTGATCCGCCTCCAGGACAAGCACGTGTACCCGGGGGACCGTCACCCCGCGTTCCATGATGGTTGTGGTCACAAAAACAGGAAACTCGCCTTTAAAAAAGCTCTCTCTTTTTTTGTCACGCTCCTGGTCACCGGCATGGCTCCATTGGATCCAGTCAGGCCGGAAACCTTCAAGGGGCGGCTTTCCCACCGCCGAGCGCAGGGCCTGTCCCACCACCCTCGTGAGATCGACCGCAGGTACGAAGATAAAGATCTGGCCGCCATCCCTTTCGAGGATCGTCCTTATCAAATCGAGGATTGCCTGGTGCAGCACCCAGCCATGGCCGGTCTTTCGCAACGGTGTGACCTTCAAAAAGCGGGGTTCCGGTAGCGGAAAACCGTGCGGCCGGGCAGGGATTTTGATTATGTCAACCAGCTTGGCTTTATTTTGCTCAAACATCCACCCGGCGGGAGTAGCGGTCAGATAGACAAGCTTACCCCCGGGGCGCAAAGCCTTCTTTACACCGAAATGCAGCATCCGGCTCCCCGGATAGGGGTAAGCATCCCCCTCATCAAGGATTACCAGGTCAAAACTGCGGTAAAATCTCAACACCTGGTGGGTGGTGGCAGCGACAAGGGGAGCGTCCTTTCCCTGGTTACCACACCCCCCGTACAGGGAAACCACCTGTTTACTGCCGAAGGCTTTCGCCAAACGGGGCGCTATTTCAAGAACCACGTCCCGGCGCGGCGTGGCGTACAGCACCCTCTCTCCCCGGCCCAGGATCTGCCCGATCAGGGGAAAGGAGACCTCCGTTTTGCCCGCCCCGCATGCCGCCCAAACCAAGCAGGTGCCTCCCGGGGCCTCTCGTTTCCCAAACCGTAAGAGGGCCTGCACCGCCGCCTCCTGCGGGGGTGTATAGTTTATATCAAGGTGATACTTTCCGATTGCAAGTCCCGCTTCTCCTTCACTTTCTGCAGATGTGATGCCCACCGCAGCCTTGCAGGCCACCCATCTCGCAGGGTTGGCTTCCCCCGACATGATCGGTGAGCAAACAACATCCTTGTCGCCCGTCTCCCCCTTAGGCCAAACGGACAGAAACCGGTCAACCCAATGCCGCCACCTGCTCCGGCCCGGAAGCCCGGCCGTTTCCCCTGCTTTCCCAGAAGGAACCGGTGCCGTGTACAGTGCTTCGCAAAGGCTGAGGCCCCCCATGATCAGGCAATCAGGGCACATACAGCAGGCCTGGCTCCCGCACCCCTTGCAGGATTTCAAACGGGGAATCCCATCCCAGCCGCATCGCTGGCAGCGTACCAGGCTGCCTTGCAAAGGGACGACGGCGGGCAAAAGAGCGGCCCTCCCCGTAAGGCAGAGGGCCTGCAGGACCCTGCTTAAGTGTTTTCTTCCGGATTCATTTCCCAAACGGAGAATCCGCCCGATCTCACCAAGGCTCAGCAGGCGCCCGGTGAGGAGGGCCTCCACCTCGTCGAGCTCATCTACGACAACGGTCTCGTATGAAGGGTCCGGTTTCGAGATCATGATTTCTGACGGGAGAGAAGCATTTTGTAAAGGGTAGGGGAGGGAAGTGATCCGACGGAGGCAGAACTGCCGGAGTTTCTTAACCAGCGACAATCCCGTTGAATTATCCCGGCGCAGGGGGTTTTGCTTTTCCAGGGCGCGCAGCAGGTATGCGGCGATGCCTGCCGGCAGGGGGCCGGTGAGGCAGGCAAAGCCGTCGCAGCCGTAGATCCGCTGGACAAACGCCAAATCAAAGGCTGCATCTGGTGAAAGAAAGATGAGCCTGAAGTCTTCACTCCATGCCATGTATAAAGAAAAAAGCCCCACAACGCCCGCCTCCCCGGAGCATCTGTGTTTAAAGTATCGTAATAATTCTGTTCCACTTCCACCTTGGAAATACCTGCCTCAGCTATGAAATATTTTTAGACGCTCACGCCGCCCAGGCGTCACCAGCAAAAGAATAAAAATAGTGCCTCAGTCCGGCTGCCGTTAGCTGCTCCTTCGTCAAGGGCGAGTAACAACCTTCCTTAGGTCGCTCGCTTACTTAAATTTCACCTGTTACGGAGTTAGGGGTTGTTGTCCGGGACGTAATCAGGAGCAAGCGGAAACAAACCGTTCGAAGTTTAACCGGAGTCCGGAAGCAAGCGCAAGGATAAACCTGAACATATTTTCACGGAGATCAACGGAAACATGCCCGCAGGGAAAGCTGGTCGCCGACCCGGCTTCCGCTTAACCGCACGATACCTGCAGGAAGTTCCAGCACGCTGCGCGCCTGGCGAATGATAGGACTTACCCGGTAAGGGGGCATGGCCTCTATAATATGGACGATTCTCATCTCCTCGTCCAGGAAGACGGCATCAAAGGGGAAAGACATGAAAAAGGAATGTATGCCGTTGCAGGGCTTCAGGAGCAGTCCGTGTCCGACGGGAAGCAAGGGTTTCCCGAGGAGTCCTTTCAGACGTCGCCAGAAGTCGAAGGCTACCTGCACCTCCTCGGCAATCACAACCTGGCGGGTTACATTGTAAACCTGCAATCCAAACACCCCCTACAAATTTCTCATTATCTGCATGACTGCGGGGCCGAGCAGGACCACGAACAGGGCGGGGAAGATGAAAAATACGAGGGGAATCAACATTTTGACCGGCGCCTTCATGGCCATTTCTTCGGCCCGCTGGCGCCTTTTCCGGCGCAACTGCTCCGCCTGTACACGCAGAATGTTCCCGATACTCACTCCCAGCTGGTCGGCCTGGGTCAAGGCTCCTACAAAAGTGGTCAGATCCTCCGCCCCAACCCGCTCCGCCATATCTTTAAAGGCCTCCCGCCTCGGCTTGCCGAGTTTCATCTCCTGGAGCAGGCGTCCGAATTCCTCGGCCAGGACACCCTTGAACCTTTCGGTCACCTTGACCAATGCCACATCAAAACCCAGTCCGGCTTCGACGCTCACCATCAGCAGATCGAGGACGTCGGGAAGACTGCGCACCACCTCCTGGCGCCTTTCTTTAATCCGTGAGGACAGGTAGAATTCCGGGAGCAATATCCCGCAGGCCAGGCCAAGACCTGCTATCAGGCACGTGCCCTTCACGCCGGAACCGGTCAACCACCCCGCCGCTGCTGCCAGGCTCCCTCCAACACATCCCAGAAGAAATTGGACCAGCCGGAATTCGGCGGGACCCCATCCGCCGGGGTTGCCCGCAGACTGCAAACGGCGTTGAAAATACAGGCGTTTTTCCTCGCTCATTCTCCGGGAGACCAGATGGGAAAGCTTTCCCCAGATTAATTTCCAAAGCCGTGACAGAAGCGGCTGCTGCAGTTCCTCCCGCAGCCTGGAACCGCTCTTTTTCTGTTTACTCAACTGGGCGAGCCTTTCGGCAACCACCACCCGGTCCTGAAAAACAAGCTGGTACAAACCGAACAGAAGGAGGTAGGTGCTCAACAACACCAGGCTTGAGAAGATGAAAAGCATACACATAGTTCCTCCTTTCAGCCCTCTTTATACCCGGATGTCAACGATCCGGCGGATGATCAGAACGCCAAGAACCTCCCCGCAGGCTGCCCCGCCCAGCAGAGCCAGGCCCAGCGGCTCGGTGAACAGAATGCTTACATAGGAGGGGTTGATCAGAAACAGAACGACCATGATGGCAACCGGTAAAAGGCTTATAATGAGACCCGAAATCCTGCCCTGCGCCGTCAAGGTTTTGATTTCCCCTTTGATGCGCACCCGTTCCCTGATGGTTTCGGCGATGTTGTCCAGAATTTCGGCCAGGTTTCCCCCGATCTGGCGCTGGATCAGCAGGGCGGTAAGCATCAGATCGAGATCCTCGCTTCCTACACGGCGGGATAGATTGCTTAATGCCACCTCGGTGGCGGTTCCAAGCTGCATTTCCCGCAACGCCCGGCCGAACTCGTCGGAAATCGGCGGGGGCATTTCCCTGGCCACCATCTCGATAGCCTGCAGAAGGCTGTAACCCGCCCGGAGGGAGTTGGTCATCACAGCAAGGGAATCGGCAAACTGGCCATTAAAGGAATGCAGGCGTTTCCGCCGCACCTGCTCCAAGTAGAGCCAGGGAGAGATTAGAAAAAAGAGGCCGCTGAGAACCGTCATATTTACGTCGGGAATCAACAGCCAGGTAAAAAAAGGAGCACCCAGGGCAAGCAGCAGGTTCAGGAACAGAAACTCCTCCCCGCGCAGGGGCACGTCCGCCTGGGCGAGTTTCTCTTCCACCCTTGCGGATAATTTGAGGGCGGCGAAAAGCCGGCCGCCGCGCCGCAGGAGGGAACGGCCGAAATGCCTTCTCCCGCCGCGAAGCCCTTCACCGGCACCTGGCTTCTGCCGCGAGGTATAACGCTTCAGGCGCCCCTGAATAATGTTCCTTTCCCCTGTGAGAAGCCCATATAACCCGAGGGCAAGAAGCAGCGTGGCCGAGAAAATCAAGACCGAAAAAGCACAGAGCAGCATCGCAGCACCTCCGGTTCTGTTGCTTCAAAGCCCTTTATTGAGAAAGATCTCATCAGGCAGCATAATTCCTGCCGCATGGATCTTGGATAGGAACTTCGGCCTGATCCCCGTGCTCCTGAAGCAACCGGTTACCTTTCCCCGTGCTTCCATTCCGGTCTGCTCAAAAATAAAGAGATCCTGCAGGACGATGGTATCCCCCTCCATTCCCAGCACCTCGGTGATGTGGGTAACCTTCCTGCTGCCATCCCGCAGCCGGTTCTGGTGCACAATCAGATCCAGGGCGGAGGCGATCTGTTCCCGGATCGCCCGGACGGGGAGATCCATCCCGGCCATCAATACCATGGTTTCCAGCCTTGATAGCATATCCCTTGGGGAGTTGGCGTGGCCGGTGGTGAGAGACCCGTCGTGGCCTGTGTTCATTGCCTGGAGCATATCCAGGGCCTCCCCTCCCCGCACCTCCCCGACTACGATCCGCTCCGGGCGCATACGCAGGGCATTGCGGACCAGGTCCCGCATGGTCACCGCGCCCTTGCCCTCAACATTCGGGGGGCGCGTTTCCAGGCGCACCCAGTGCTCCTGTCGAAGCTGTAATTCCGCCGCATCTTCAATGGTAATAATGCGCTCCTCTTCAGGGATGAAGGAGGAGAGGACGCCCAGGGTCGTCGTCTTTCCCGAACCTGTGCCCCCGGAAACTATGATGTTTAAACGGGCTTTCACACATGCTTCAAGAAACTTCGCCATTTCCACCGTAAGTGTTCCAAAACGGATCAGGTCGGCAACCTGGAAGGGATCCCGGCTGAATTTCCTGATGGTCAGGGTTGGGCCGTTCAGGGCCAGCGGAGGGATAATGGCATTGACCCGGGAGCCGTCGGCCAGCCTGGCATCCACCATCGGTGAGGATTCGTCAATGCGCCGCCCGAGGGGTGCCACGATCTTTTCTATCAAATGGAGAACGTGGGCATCGTCCCGGAACTGGATCCCGGTCTTTTCCAGAATTCCGTTCCTTTCAACGTAAACCTGGTAGGGCCCGTTCACCATGACTTCCGAGATGGTGGGGTCATTGAGCAGTGGGGTGATCGGGCCCAGGTCAAAAACCTCGTCCAGGAGTTCCTGCAACAACCGCTGCTGGTCGTTACGGCTCAAAGCAATCCCTTTTTCCAGCACATAATTCTGGATGATTTCTTCGATCACGCTTCTGGCGTGATCCCGGGACTTCTGTTCGTCATCCTCTTCCTTGGTGCCCCGCAGGTCCTCCTCGAGCTCCGCCACAACCCTCTGGTGCAGCGAGTATTTCAGATCCCAAAGGTTGTTCTGCCGGGGTGCGGGCCGGGTCGCAGGGCTTTGCGCCTCACCCGCCGGGGAGGAATTTTGTTCCTGTAACCTCCTTAACAGTGACAAGTTGACCACCCTCAAGCTTTTATGTTAATTAAACAGCCGCAGGAAACCCCGCTTCTTCCTCTGGCCATTCCGGGACGGTTCATTCTGTACCAGCTGGCAGGCAAGCTGCCTTAAGCTGTCGGCCACCCGGCTCTGGGGGCTGCCGATGATGAAGGGTTTCCCTTTGTTTACCCCGCCAACCACAACCCGGCCGTCGCTTGGAATCTGGCTGGTTATGGGAAGTCCCAGAGTCTTTTCCACGTCCCCGGGCCCAATCCCCATCTCCGGCGTGGCCCGGTTTAAGACCGCCTTCACCTTATCTTTATGGTGAAGGGAATCGAGCACCTCAAGGCCGAGCTTGAGGTTCTTCAAGGTGGGCAGATCCATAGAGATCACCAGGAGGATCTGGTGGGCATAATCGAGAGCGACCATTCCGGGGTCGGTAAAGGAACCGGGTGTATCCACAATTATGTAATCATACCTCTCTTTTAAGAGTTTGATCACCTTTTCAACAAGGGACGCCGACACCAGCTCGGCAAATTCCGGACGGGAAGGCGCCGCCAGGAGGCGCAGCCCGGAACTATGCCTGGCAAGACAGGACTCCAGGAGCTGGGCGTCAAGCTGGTTGAATTCCGCAGCCAGATCGGAGATGGTTTGACGCGGGGTGAGGTTGAGCATGACCGCGGCGTCCCCAAATTGCAGGTCAAGGTCCAGCAGGACCACGGAAAAGCCGTAGTCCTGGGCGAGGCAAACCCCCAGGTTCACCGCCAGGGTCGTCTTTCCTACTCCCCCCTTGGTGCTGAAAACGGTGATCACCTTGCCCTCGTAAGGCTCTCCCTGCTGGGGCAGGTTTTTTGCCTGTATCTGGCGCTTTTTTTCCAGTTCATAGACTCTGTAGATCGTCTCTATGAGCTCGTCACTTGTAAAGGGCTTGACGATATACTCCCTAGCGCCGGAGGCCATCGCCCTGCGCAGGTATTCTTGCTCCCCCTGGACCGACATGATGATGATCGCCGAGTTGGGCACCCGGCAGGAGATGATCTCGGTCGCTGCAATACCGTCCAGGATCGGCATGTTGATGTCCATCAGGATGATGTGCGGCCGGAGCTTCTCCGCCTTTTTGATAGCCTCCTCCCCATCGGTTGCCACACCGATGACCTCGATGCGCGGCTCGAAATGAAGCAGGCACTTGATGTTTTCGCAAGTCTCGGGGATATCGTCCACGATCATGACCCGGATCGGCTCCATACTCTTACACCCCCTCCCGGCCCGGTATCTATCCTTCAATAAAATTTACCGCTCTCCCTGTCACTTAAGAAAATCATTCAGCTCAAAGGGCGGACTGACCGTTTTCTCCCTGTCCAGGGCAGGCCGCAGGGCCAGCCTGATCTTGCCCTTCTCATCGGCCAGTATCAGCTGTTTTGCCTCATCAAGAGATACTGCAAGGGTGACGGTTTTAACCTCGACCTTCGTGTCTTTGCCCTGGTCCTGAACAATCTGCGTATTTTTGCCAACCGCCAGCACCTGAACATCCTGCAGGGCCACAACGGTGAACGTCTTGTTCTCGTTGCCCGTTCCAGGGATCTCCAGGGTTCCCAGTACATCCACATGATCACCAGGCTGGAGGTGCCAGCCCACCGCCGTAACCTCATCCACCGCAACTGAAACCGCCCGTTTTCCCGGAGGCACCGCGTAGGAGAAGCCTTCCTTCATGTCCCCCTGTTTCACCAGCCGGTCAAGCAGCACCTGCTCGCCTGCTACCAGCGGCTCCCGGGCAATTTTCCCGACCACGTCATCCAGTTTGCGGGCGGCGCGGGGGTGAATGTAGGCGACGGGTATCTTAGCCAGTTCCACCGAATCATAGGTCACCATGGTTTTCGCCGGAACCGCTTCCCTTGTTACAACAACGCTGCCCTTTTCAACCTTCTGCGCAGCCTCGGACGCCTGGTAGAGATACAGGTAACCTGCAGCCGCCGCCAGCACGGCCAGCACAAATGCCAGAACAATCATTACCTTCGGTCGCCACAAACCTGACCACTCCTATCTGATCAGTTTGACCGCCTCAAGACCGTAGTCATCGCCGTGGCCCATCTCTCCAGGGTAAACCGTGCGAACAAAGCGCCCGATCACATTGTTGTCACGCCCTCTGCCTTCTACACCCTCCAGGAAGAAGGCCGCGAACCCCCGGACCTCAACCTTTTGGTTGCTGCCGCTTCCTCCCAAATATTTGACAACAGGAACGACGACGACACGGGGGCAGTCGCGCTTGAAGTTGTCAAAAGTGCAGCCGTCACGGCACTGTTCAATGCGATAGGACACCCCGTCCACTGTAGGGCCGGACATGTTGCCGGTCTTGACACTGATAACATCCCCCACCCGAATCATTGACCGGTACCCGTTTTTAATGGTATCTTCGTATTCACTGGCGCCGCCCCCCT
Source organism: Clostridia bacterium (assembly GCA_902812435.1). Taxonomy (GTDB): domain Bacteria; phylum Bacillota; class DSM-12270; order Thermacetogeniales; family Thermacetogeniaceae; genus DULK01. The sequence continues at coordinate 942 of CADDZA010000037.1, read as the reverse complement.
TTTCGTTGTCGAGGTCGAGGGCGCCAAACCACCCGTTCCTGCGCCCGTCATCTCCAAGGCTTGAGCCCCCGTTGCCCGGCCCTTCTTTGAGAACGTACTCCCGGCCGAAATCCAGTTCCTGCTCCTCGATGCTGAAGGGCACAACCCCGACCGCCCCGGTGAGGGGAGCGACCGTGGCGGTGGCCGTGGCCTCGACTTCCCCGCTGCTTATACCCAGCACCCTGGCGAAGAAGAACTCCACGGCGCGGCGCGGCGTGACGGTGATGGAACGGCTGTCGGGTGCAACTTCAACCTGCAGTTCATCCGGCTTTACGCCATTTTTTTCGGCATATTCCTCAGCGGTAGCCCGTGCCAGTGCGGGGTTGGCGGGAAGCTCCTGGGCGCCGGCCAGTGCGGCGGCGTCCGCGGCATTGCTAAGCCGGACCCGGTTGAAGTAGAGGAGGCCGACATCGGTCACCAGGGCGACGAAGCCCAGTAAAGCAACCATGGCCGCTGCAACAAGGACCAGAACCGTTCCCTTTTCGCCGCAGATAACCTGTTTTATGTTAACTTTTAGCGTGCTTGCGATTTGATTTTTAACCTTCCGGTTTACTAGCTTTCGAAACATCATCTAATTCCCTTCCGGAGAACCGAAACAGAGTTCGTGCTCAAGCCGCCCTACTCCACGCGCATTACTGCTACCGCTTTCAAGGGATAAGGATTGGGAATAATTTCCGCGATGATGGGAACGACCACCGGGACCCTGTAATCAACCTCAACCCGGAGGCTGCTCCCCCGGACCCGGGACCCTACAGGCGGCTCAGGAGGATCGATATAAATCTCCAGTTTATCGACGTCGAGATTTGCAGCAACCGCTTTTACAGCGCTAGTGATGTCTGCGTCGGACCCTCCCACAACCCCTACCCGCACCCCCTCCCGTGCGGACTGGGTGATCACCAGGGA
>CADDZA010000036.1 GCA_902812435.1 Clostridia bacterium | reverse complement strand
TGTTCCCTGAAAAAAACAGGTAATTTAGGGAAAAGGGGTTATTTACACTCTTTACCAGGTGCTGTAGCTGGAAGCCTTGTGGCTGTTGAAATGTAGGGATGGTAAATACTGGGGGCGCGGGTTCTGGGTTAGGCGGCGGCTTGTTGACAAGGGATTGGGAAAAACCGTACAATTGGGACAGGAGCCTGAATGCAACTCCTTTCGTCCCGTACCGGGTGAAAGGAGTTTTCTCTAGAAGGTTATTAACGGCCGTTGCCAACAAGAACGACGCCCTGAAGGGGTTTTTCAGGAGGCTGAGATGTTCGAAGAAAGTGTTATTCCTACAACCTACAACCCTCACGATGTGGAGGAAAAGTGGTACCGGTACTGGCTGGAGAACCGGTTTTTCCATGCCGAAGTGAATCCAGGCAAGAAGCCTTTCTGCATTGTGATCCCTCCGCCCAACGTGACCGGGTCCCTGCACCTGGGACATGCCCTGGATAACACCATGCAGGATGTGCTGGTGCGCTGGCACAGAATGCTGGGGGATGAAACCCTTTGGCTGCCCGGGACCGACCACGCCGGGATCGCCACCCAGGCCCGGGTCGAAAGGGAACTGGCGAAGGAGGGCCTGAGCAAGTACGATCTCGGCCGCGAAAAGTTCCTGGAACGGGTTTGGGCATGGAAGGAGATTTATGGAGGCAACATCATCACGCAGCTCAAACGTCTCGGCGCCTCCTGTGACTGGGAGCGGGAACGCTTCACCATGGACGAGGGCTGCTCCCGGGCGGTCAGGGAGGTCTTCCGACGCCTTTACGAAAAGGGGCTGATCTACCGCGGGAGCTACATCATCAACTGGTGCCCGCACTGCCGGACGACCATCTCGGACATCGAGGTGGAGCATACCGAGCAGGAGGCCAGACTCTACTACGTGCGCTATCCGGGCGTGGACGGAGGGCCGGGTATCGTTGTGGCCACAACCCGTCCGGAGACCATGATGGGGGACACCGGTGTTGCGGTCCATCCGGAGGATAAGCGCTACCGGGAGCTTATCGGAAAGAAGGTTATCCTGCCCCTGATGAACCGCGAAATCCCGGTGATTGCCGACGAGGCGGTGGACCCGCAGTTCGGGACAGGGGCCGTCAAGGTGACGCCCGCCCACGACCCCAACGACTTCGAGATGGGACGCCGGCACCGGCTCCCCGAGATTACTGTCATCGGCAAGGACGGGATCATGACCGGGGAAGCCGGCAGGTACGCCGGTTTAAGCAGGGAGGAAGCCCGTAAGCGGGTTGTGGAGGACCTGGCAGAACTCGGCCTGCTGGTCAGGGTGGAGGATTACACCCATTCGGTAGGGCACTGCTACCGCTGCGATACGGTGATCGAACCTCTGGTTTCCGAGCAGTGGTTCGTCCGCATGAAGCCCCTGGCCGAACCCGCTTTGAAGGCGGTACGGGAGGGGCGCATCCGGTTTGTGCCGGAGCGTTTTACCAGGATCTATCTCAACTGGCTGGAGAACATCCGCGACTGGTGCATCTCCCGCCAGCTCTGGTGGGGCCACCGCATCCCGGTCTGGTACTGCCGGGACTGCGGCGAGGTCATCTGCCCCGAAGGAGACCCGGACAATTGCCCGCAGTGCGGAGGGACAAGGCTTGAGCAGGACCCCGACGTCCTGGACACCTGGTTCAGTTCCGCCCTCTGGCCCTTCTCCACCCTGGGCTGGCCGGATAAGACCCCTGAACTGGACTTTTTCTACCCGACCTCGGTCCTGGTGACCGGGCGGGATATCATTTTCTTCTGGGTTGCTCGGATGATCTTCATGGCCCTGGAGTTCATGCAGGAGGTCCCTTTCCGGGAGGTGCTTATACATGGGCTCGTCCTGGATTCCCACGGCCGCAAGATGAGCAAGTCGCTGGGGAACGTGCGGGATCCCCTGGAGGTTATCGACCGGTACGGGGCCGACACCCTGCGCTTCACCATGGTGACCGGGAATACTCCTGGAAACGACCTGCGCTTTCACCAGGAGAGGGTGGAAGGCGCCCGGAATTTTGCCAACAAAATCTGGAACGCCTCACGGTTCGCTCTGCTCAACCTCCAGGATTTCCGGCCTGCGCCGGAGCCGGGGAGGTTCGACCGGGAACGGCTTGAACTGGCGGACCGCTGGATCCTGAGCAGGTTCAACCGGGCCGTGGAAGGGGTTACCCGGAACCTGGGGACCTACGAGCTTGGCGAGGCCGCCCGTATCCTCTATGACTTTATCTGGAGCGAGTTCTGCGACTGGTACATCGAACTGGTGAAGCCCCGTCTGTACGGGAAGGAGACGCCGGAGAGCAGGCGTACCGCCCAATCGGTGCTGTGGTACGTGCTCATTCACACCATGGAACTGCTTCACCCCTTCATGCCTTTCCTCACGGAGGAGATCTGGCAGCACCTGCCTCATCAGGGGAATAGCATCATGATCGCTCCCTGGCCGGCCGTACGGCCCGAACTGGAGGATCCCGAAAGCGAGGAAAAAATGGAGTACCTGATGGAGGTAATCCGGTCGATTCGGAACCTGCGCGGCGAGCTGAACGTCCATCCCGGGCGCTCCGTCAGGTGTGTGATCATCGCCGGATCCGGGGCGCGGTATCTGCTCCGGGACTACGCAGGGTACGTTAAGCACCTGGCCGGGGTCGAGCCGCTGGAACTGGCCGATGGCGGGGCACCGAAACCGACCAGGGCGTTGACCGCTGTGGTGGGGGACGCCGAGATCTACGTCCCCCTGGAGGGGCTCGTGGATCTCGATAAGGAAATCGCCAGGCTGGAAAAGGAAGCGGATGCGGTTGCCCTTGCCCTGCAGCGGGTGAAAGGGAAGCTGTCGAACCGATCCTTCCTGGCCAAGGCCCCTCCCGACGTGATCGAAAAGGAGAGGGCGAAGGAGGAGGAACTGGAACGGAAGCAGGCAGCCATCGGTCGCCGCCTTGCCGCCCTGCGCGGATAGCAGATTCTGTCTGAAAGAAGCAAAAGATGCCTGAGGGCTGAGCAGGCCAGATACACCCCTTGGCCCGTCAAGAGATGGGATGAGGGGTTTGTTCATATTTCCAGCCAGTGGTTTCGATGCTATTTTAGACGGTGGCGGAGGCAGCTTTGCCCGCTTGCGCGGAGCAGATTAGACCTTTCTTATACAAAAGTTTTATAAAAGTTAAACCATCCTTAAAAAGAACGAAACATTAGCCTTGTATCTTTGAGTTGAAGGAAAAAACCCTTGTTTGGGAGGTGAAGTGTGTAAGGATGAAATTGGAAGCTGATTTGCACACCCATACTGTTGCGAGTGGACACGCTTACAGTACAGTAAAGGAGATGGTCGAAGCGGCGCGCCAGAAAGGGCTGAAAATGCTGGGCATAACCGATCATGGACTGCGGATGCCCGGGAGCCCGCACTACTTATATTTCGCAAACATGATCGTCTGGCCGCGGATAATGCAAGGGGTGGAGGTTCTTCGGGGAGTAGAGGCCAATATTCTTGACACCACCGGGAAGCTCGATGTTCCTGAAGAAGTGCTGGCGCAGCTGGATCTCGTTTTAGCCGGGTTCCACAGCGATACCGGTTATGAGGGGACTACGGTGGAAGATAATACACAAGCGATGATCGCTGCCATCAAAAACCCATATGTTCATATCATCGTACATCCGGGAAACCCGCAGTATCCGGTTGACATGGAAAAAGTTGTGCTGGCCGCAAAGGCATTTGGCAAGGCGTTGGAGATCAACAGCAACTCCTTTTTTGTGCGTCCGGGCAGTACCTCGCGTTGTTATCATCTCGCTCAACTGGCTAAAAAGCACAGGGTTATGGTCGCAGTCAATAGCGATGCTCACATTTGTTACAGTGTTGGGGATTGTAATGCGTCAATTTCGCTCGTCACCGAGGTGGGCATTGAAGAGAGCTGTATTCTCAATAGCTCGGCAGATCGGGTGCGAGAATTCCTCGCCCGTCACAGGCGAGCCAATGAAGTTAAAACAAACATAAATATGTAAGAAGCTGCTTTGGGCACCTCCTGTTAGAAGCAACCCCTGTAAAATCCACCAAGGATTCTTAAATCAGGGCGATAGGGGCGGCAATTCTACTATCTGACAGAAAGGATTGAAGAGTAAATGGCATCACTGCTAAAGGCTTCCGAGCGGAAAATACATTAAAATCAACCGGAAGAATATAAGCAGGATGTGTGACCTGTGTGTCGAATATTTTCTGTTAAGATGGGCGGTTGAAACGGTGCCCCGCGGCAGGGGATCGCAAGGGGGAGTGGTATGACTTCCAAGATACTCGTCGTGGACGACGAAGAGTCAATTGTAAAGCTGGTCTCCTTTAATTTGAATAAAGAGGGCTTTCAGACCATTGCCGCCGGAGACGGCAACGAGGCCTGGGAAAAGATTCAGCAGGAGAAGCCGGACCTGATCGTGCTTGACGTGATGCTGCCGGGGATGGACGGTCTGACTCTTTGCCGGCTCATGCGCAAGGAGGGGCTGACCACCCCGATCCTGATGCTCACAGCCCGTGACGAGGAGATCGACAAGGTGCTCGGCCTGGAAATGGGGGCCGACGATTACCTGACGAAGCCCTTCAGCCCCAGGGAGCTGGTGGCCCGGGTCAGGGCGATCCTGCGCCGCACCGGGGAAAGGGAGCGGGACACGGGTGAGCACCTGGAGTTCGGCGACCTGGAGGTTTTCCCGGGGAGGTACGAGGTGAAGCTGGCCGGGGAGCCGGTTACCCTCACTCCGAAGGAGTTCGAACTGCTGCTCCTGCTCTGCCGGAGCGCGGGGCTGGTTCTGAGCAGGGAATACATCCTCCAGAAGCTCTGGGGGTATGATTTTTACGGGGATGCCCGAGTTGTGGACGTACACATCAGCCACCTGCGTGAAAAGCTCGAGCAGGACCCCGCCCACCCGCGCTACATCAAGACCGTGCGGGGTGTGGGTTACAAGTTCCAGTCGCCAATCCAGGGAAACAGGGTGATTGAAAACTGAGCGGGATAAAGCAGCGGATCTTGATCGGGAACATACTTGTGCTTGGCTTCGCCCTGCTGGTGCTGGGCGGGTTCTTTGCCCTTTTCCTGAGGGATTACGGGATTACCCTCCCCCTCACCGGTTTCTGGCAGTACATGCTGGCAGCCATCTTCTTCGCCCTTGCCGGTGCTTGGGTTTTCAGCGACAGGCTGGCAGGCGGGATCAGACGGCAGCTTGGCGAGGTGACCGCCGCCGCCCGGCGGATCGCCCGGGGGGACTGGGAGACCGAGATCCGGCCTACGGGCCAGGACGAGATCGGGGAGCTCTCCTCCGCCATCAACGGGATCTCCCGCACCATCAAGGAAAACGTGCGGGAACTGGCGGAGAGCAAGGGCCGGCTGGAGGCGGTCCTTGCCAATATGGAAAGCGGTGTCCTCCTGTTCGACAGCGAGGGCCGCATCAGCCTGATCAACCCGGCTGCCGAGGGATTCCTGGGGGTCCGGGCGGAGGAGGTGATGGGGATGCCGCACGTCGAGGCGGTGAAGAACTACTCCCTGAGCAGCCTGATTGACGGTGTCCTCCAATCCTGGAAACCCGCCCGCAAGGAGATATCCCTCATCTATCCGCAGGAGCGGGTCATGGAGACCCACGCCGCCCCCATCTTCGGGGTGCGGGGCGAACCGCACGGTGTCGTGGCGGTGCTTTACGACATCAGTGAGATTAAGCGCCTGGAAAGGGTGCGGGCGGAGTTCGTGGCGAATGTCTCCCACGAGCTCAAAACCCCTGTAACGGCGGTGAAGGGGTTTGCGGAGACGCTGCTAGCCGGGGCGCTCTATAACTACCGGGCGGCAGAGGAGTTCGTAAACATCATCAACGAGGAGGCCGAGCGCCTGAGCCGGCTCATCCACGATCTCCTGGAACTGTCCAAGATCGAATCGAAAGGCTTCAGGCTGCGGATCGAGCTCCTGGAACTGGACGCGGAGATCAAGCGCATCGTGGACAAGCTCAAACCCCAGTTTCTCAAGAAGGGGCTGACCCTGACCACGGATCTCCCGTCGGAGCCTGTAATTGTAAAGGCCGACCGTGACCAGATCGAGCAGGTGCTCCTGAACCTGCTGGACAACAGCCTCAAGTACACCCCGGGCGGCGGGGAGGTGGAGGTTTCCCTGCGGCAGGACGGGGGGGATGTGATAGTTGCCGTAAGAGACACCGGCATCGGAATACCGCGGGAAGACCTGCCGCGCATCTTTGAGCGCTTTTACCGGGTTGACAAGGCGCGCAGCCGGAAACTGGGGGGCACCGGTTTGGGGCTGTCCATCGTAAAACACATCATCGAGGCTCATCGCGGCAGGGTTTGGGTGGAAAGCGAACCTGGCAAGGGATCCAAATTCTATTTTTCACTCCCTATTGATAATAGAGGGTAAGGGTTGGAGGAGTGTTGATCTATAATGTTTGCTGCTCTGAATAAAGGGTTGGAACAGAATGCCGGTACTAATGAGGCGCCTATGCAGAACAAGATAGAGATTCGCGACCTCAATGTTTTTTATGGTACCAATCGCGTGCTGAAAAACATTCAACTGGATGTCGCCCTTCACCGGGTGACGGCCCTGATCGGGCCCTCGGGCTGCGGCAAATCCACCCTGCTTCGCACTCTCAACAGGATGAACGACCTCATCCCCGGAGTAACTATCAAGGGAACTGTACTGCTGGACGGTGAGGACATATACAACTCGCACGTCGACGTGGTGAACCTGCGCAAACGGGTCGGGATGGTCTTCCAGCGCCCGAATCCCTTTCCAAAATCGGTTTTTGAAAATGTTGCCTACGGGCCGCGCCGCCACGGGGTGAGGGACCGCAAGCACCTGGCCGAGATCGTGGAGGAAAGCCTGCACAAGGCCGCCCTCTGGAACGAGGTGAAGGACCAGCTGCACAAGTCGGCGCTGCAACTTTCCGGGGGACAGCAGCAGCGCCTCTGCATCGCCAGGGCCCTGGCGGTGGAGCCGGAGGTGCTGCTCATGGACGAGCCCTGTTCGGCGCTGGACCCCATCTCCACCGCCAGCATCGAGGATTTGATCGACGAACTGAAAAGGGATTATACTATTGTTATCGTGACCCACAATATGCAGCAGGCGGCCCGTGTCTCACAGTATACGGCCTTTCTTCTGAACGGGGAGCTTATCGAATTCGGCAGCACGGACCGGCTTTTCACCAAGCCCCAGAAGAAGAAAACAGAGGACTATATCACCGGGCGGTTCGGTTAAAACAGACCCCCTCTGAGGAGAAGGGAGGAGAAAAGGTGGTAGCGCGCAAGTCTTACCACGAGCAGCTCGAGGAACTGCAGCAGGAAGTCTTGAAGATGGGCACCCTTGTAGAGCAGACCATCTTCAATGCGGTGAAGTCCCTCAAGGAACGCAACGAGGAACTGGCACAGCAGATAGTCGACGGCGATGATTTTATAGACGAATACCAGATCAAGATCGAGGATTTCTGCGTAAAGCTGCTTGCTCTCCAGCAGCCGATGGCCAGCGACCTTCGGGTGATCAGCACCGCAATGAAGATCGCCATTGACCTGGAGAGAATGGCGGATCATGCGGTTGACATTGCCAAAGTGACCCTGCGCCTGGTCGGACAGCCTCTCATCAAGCCGCTGATCGACATTCCCCGGATGGCGGAGGTCACCCAAAAGATGATCCGGGAAAGCCTGGAAGCCTATGTGCATCATGATATCTCGAGGGTTGAAGCCCTGATCGATTACGATCACGAGGTGGATGCCCTCTACAACCAGGTCTTCAGGGAACTCCTGACCTTCATGATTGAAGATCCCCGGACGATCCGGCAGGCCACGCAGTTGCTGTTCGTTGCCAGGTACCTGGAGAGGGTGGCCGACCACGCCACCAACCTGGGCGAGGCGATCTACTACATGGTCACAGGGGAAAGGAAGAACCTCAACTGTTAAATCTTGGGAGGCAGGGCTCGTGCGGTACGATGAGGCACTGAATTTTCTTTACGGATTGACAAAGTTCGGTTTCAACTTCGGGTTGGGAAGGATCAGGCACCTGATGGGGCTTTTGGAAAACCCCCATCGTCACTTAAGGGTCATCCACATCGGTGGGACGAACGGCAAGGGCTCGACGGCGGTAATGGTAGCACGGGTTCTGGAAGCAGCCGGTTACCGGGCCGGGCTCTTTTCCTCCCCTCACATCCACAGCTATACCGAGCGTTACCTGATCAACGGCAATCCCATCTCAGAGGAGAGGTTTGCCGCTCTGTTGACAAGGCTGAAGCCCTTGCTGGAGCAGATGGTTGAGGACGGCCATGAGCACCCCACGGAATTCGAGGTCTGCACTGCGCTCGGCTTTCTTTATTTCTTTGAAGAAAAAGTTGACTTCCTGGTGCTTGAGGTCGGCCTCGGGGGAGCCATCGATTCCACGAACATCGTGGAAAATCCGCTTGTCTCGGTGATTACCAACGTCACCTTTGACCACATGGATTACTTGGGCAGCACAATCCGGGAGATCGCCACGGTCAAGGCGGGGATCATCAAACCGGGGGGCCACGTGGTCACCGCCGCCGCTGATCCCGACGCCCTTGAGGTGATTGCGGCCAAATGCAGAGAAAATGGGGCTTCCCTCCTGCGGGTCGGGAAGGATATCACCTGGCAGCTGAAAGAGGCCACTCCTGCCGGAACGTCCTTTGACCTCAACAGCCCGTGGGGGAGCTATACGAATTTAAGGGTCCCCCTGGCGGGACAGTACCAGGTGGTGAATGCCGCCACCGCTCTCGGTGCCATGGAAATCCTGCGCAACGTGCACGGGGTGAAGCTTGATTTCCCGGAAGACCTGCGCCGGGGCTTTGCCAGAAGCCACTGGCCTGCCCGGCTGGAGCTGCTTTCGAAAAGCCCCGGGGTGCTGGTGGATGTCAGCCACAACTACGACGGGGCCCGGACCCTGAGAGCCGCCCTGGAAGGAATCTACCGATACCGCCGGCTGATTCTGGTGCTTGGTATGCTGGGTGACAAGGAGCGGGAAAAGGTGGTCGGCGAACTTGCTCCCCTGGCCGACACGGTGATCATCACCAGGCCCCTCAGCCCCCGGGCCGGGGACTGGCAGCGGCTTGCGACGGAGGCCCGCCGCTATGTCGACCGCGTCCACCTGATTGAGGAGATCACCGCTGCGGTGGACGCTGCTCTAAATGATGCCGGCCCTGAGGACATGGTCTGCATCACCGGGTCCTTTTACATGGTATCCGATGCCAGGGCTTACCTGCTGGAAAAATTAAATGCAATAAAGACGATGCGGCGGGTTCATGGTGAAGCCTGACAGGGGAGGATGGTTCGCTTGAAAACCCTCAAAATACCCGAGGCAACGGTGATGCGCCTCTCACTCTATTCACTTTTCCTGGAACAGGCGGAACAGGAGGGAAAGGTAACCGTGTCTTCCGGGGAGATCGCCGAGGGGGCGGGGGTCAGTCCCGCCATGGTACGCAAGGATCTGGCTTACTTCGGAGAGTTTGGAACGAGGGGCATCGGGTACAATGCCGGGGATCTCAACCGGCAGATCAGACGCATCCTGGGACTCAACCGGGAATGGCCCGTGATACTGGTGGGAGCAGGCAAGCTCGGTTCTGCTCTCGCCCTTTACGAGGGGTTCGTCCGGCGGGGGTTCCACATTGTCGGAGTCTTTGACAACGACCCCGAACGCTTTGGTAAAAAGCTGGGCCAGGTCGTGGTGCAGCCCGTCTCCCAAATGGAAGAGGTCATCAGGAAAAGGGGTGTTGAGATGGCGATCATCGCCGTCCCCGCCGATGCCGCCCAGGAAGTGGCCGAACGCCTGGTGGACGCCGGAGTGAAGGCCATTCTCAATTTCTCCCCGCGGGTTTTGAACGTCCCCAAAGAAGTTGTCGTTAGACACGTGGACTTTTCCGTGCACCTTGGTGTCTTGACCTTCAACCTCGTCCTTTCAAACCGGGACAACCAGTAATTTCGTTTGAACACCTTACCGGCACCCGATGCCTCCAGCCTTATCGCCTTGATGTTTTTCGCACTCCCCACAACCACAGTTCGTTTCCTCAGGATTGAAATGTACAGCATCTCTTTTTTTCCTCAGCCGTGCCTTTGTGGTGTTGTAGGTGCTCCCCGCTGCCAGCGTTGCCTGAAAATCGTTGGTGCACCGCTACCGCGGGTAACTGCTGATGGGCACCGCGCTGATCGATGCACTCAAAACCCCTGCCGGATAAAAATACGAAGGGCGGGAGACCCGTCCTGAAAGGGTTCCCGCCCTCGCCGCACAGCAGCGCGGCTGCCTTACCTCGAGTTCCGCCTATTCGCCCAGCGCATCGAGGAGGCGCAGCACCATCGCCGCTGTTTCGGCGCGCGTTATGTTCTTTGCCGCCTTGAAGGTTCCGTCAGGATACCCGCTGACGATCCCCTTTGCCACTGCCGTTCCCACGCTGCTCTTCGCCCAGCCGGGAATCGCCGCGACGTCTGTGAACTTGAGCTCAGCCGGAGTGATGGAACCCAGCTTTTTCTCCAGCACCCTGGCCGCCATCGCTGCCATCTCCGCCCGGGAAACCTGGCGTGAGGCATCGAAGGCCGTGCTGCCGTCCGGCAGCGGGTAGCCCTTGATGATGCCCTCCTTCACCGCCGCAGCAACGGCCCCCTTCGCCCAGGCCGGTATGGCGGCGTTGTCCTTGAAGTTGAGCTCGCTTTCCTTCCCCGGCTCCAGTTGGAGCAGCTTCGCCATGATGGCCGTCACCTCGGCCCGGGTGACTTGGCGATCCGGCCCGAAGGTGCCGTCCGGGTAGCCGGAGACAATACCCATGCTGGCCAGCCTGCTGACGGCGTCAGCCGCCCAGTGACCCTGCATGTCCTTAAAGCTCACCAGCGGAGGCGGCGGGGGCTGCACCTGCTTCGCCACAGCGAAGACGGCAAACATGGTGAGGTGGTCGACGGTAACCGTCACGGTACCCTTATCGGCTTCCACGGTGCCCTCGAGGCGCACCCACTTGCTTTGCTTCTCGTCGTAGTAGAAGGCGGCCGGCTCCTGGTCCTTGCCCAGCTTGCCCTTGTCGAAGTAAAGGGTGATGGATGCCTTTCCGGTCAGGGTCGCGTTCTTGAGGGTGACGTCCACCACCTTGCTCAGTAAGGTCATCCCCGCCCCGGAGGCCTTTTCGTCGCCTACCACTTCAGCCTTGATGGCGGCGTTTGTCCCGGTCACGGCGCCAGCCGGCAGCTCGACCTTTGCCTTGCCTGAAATCTCGGCCACGGTGGTGGCACCCGCCTGCACGGGCTTTTCTACCTTATCGGTAGACGGCGCTGTAGCACCGTCTCCTCCACCGCCACCGCCACCGCCGCCACCGCCACCGGAAGCGGCCTGGGTGGTGAAGCTGAAGGTGCAGTCAGCCGCCAGGGTGTTGCCCGCGAGGTCCTTCACCGCCCCGGCCGGGATGGTCACGGTGTACTTGGTATTGTAGGCGAGGGTGGCGTTCGGCTTGAGGCTCAGTACCTTGCCGGTAATATTCTTTGTCACGGCGACGGTATTGCCCGAGGCATCCTTGACCGAGATGCCGTCGTATGCAGTTCCTGCCTGCACGTCTTCATCAAAAGTTACCGATATGGTCTTGCTCACCGCTACCCCGGTGGCTCCGTCAGCCGGGTCGGTTGATGACACGGTAGGCGGTGTGGTGTCCGGTGCCGCCAGAGTGGTGAAGCTGAAGGTATATTGCTGAGCCAATACGTTTCCGGCCAGGTCCTGCACCGCTCCGGCCGGGATGGTGACCGTGTACCTGGTATTATAGGCAAGGCTGGCAGTCGGCTTGATGCTGAGTACCTTGCCGGCAATACTCTTAGATACCGCAACAGCATTACCCGAGGCGTCTTTAACTGAGATACTGTTGTAAGCCGAACCCACCTGTACATCCTCACTGAAGGATATAGAGATCGTCTTCTCTACCGCCACACCGGTGGCTCCGTCAGCCGGATCGGTCGATGACACGAAGGGCGCAGTGGTGTCCTGCTGATTTACCATTAGGTTGAGGTTGGTTTTTTCTCCAGGTGTATATTTTGCTGTTTCGTTAGCCTTGATACTGTTTACGTAAAACTCAATAGTTTTTCCTACATCCTCACTTGTTCCTTGAACCAATATTCTGTCATCAAAACCGCCAGGGCCGCCGTACTGGCCGTTGACGATGGTGATGCTGTCCTGTTTTACGCCGTTCATCCAGGCCTCGACGGTCCCGGAGAGAACCGGGTTGCCAGAGGCGTCCCTCACGCTGCCCCAAAAGCTCTCAGGCAGAACAGGTGCGGAGGGCGTGCCCTGTGCCAGGGCCAGCCCTCCTCCCATCACTGCTAAGAGCAGGGCAGCAACCACCAGGACGCTTAACAGCTTCAGATGGCGCTGCCTGCGCATTCTCTACCTACCCCCTACTGCAGCGGCGGCGTGGCCTGGCCCGCCAGCCTGTCGCCCTTGGTCATGTAGACCCAGTAGCCGCGGAAGTTTTCCATTACGTAGGACTGAGCATTCGGTGTCTGCGGCGTGTAGACCCAGGCACTTTGGTTGCCCCCGGCCGGGCTAATCACCACAGCGTAGCTGCCGGTGATGCTGGAGAGGGCCTGATCGGCCGCTCTGTCGTCATCCGCCGGGTTGCCCACCAGGTTCCAGCCGTCTGTCAGATCCCGCACTGGCGGCGTGCCAAGACCTTGCTTCGCCCAGAAGACCGCATCGGTCGCACCCTTCAGCTTCACGTAGAGCGCCTCCAGCGGCCGAAGTTCCATGGTCGCAGGATCCGCCGAGGTCACCTGGTACCACTTGCCATTGGCAAAGCCGTAAGCCTGCTCAACGTACTCGGGGTTGTACACGACCTTGTCGATGGTATTCCTACCATCCGCCAGCTCCCACGGCGTGGAGACGATGTTCCAGCCGCGGAGGAGCGTCGTGACGCCGTCCGGACCCCTGCCCAAGGTGATGGTCGCCTTCGCCGTCAGGTTGAGATCGGCGATGGCTGCAGTTAATTCCACAGCGGTGCCGAGCGGATCATCGCTTTCGAGGTAGACGGTGTCGCTGTTTGTGTAAGCCTTAATCGTTGCTGTAGTGATCGGATCTGCCGTCTGGTCCGTGGCGTAGAAGGCGCTGTTCTGCGTGCTGGTGGCAAGCTTAACCGTCAAATCACGGCCTGATGCCCACAGGTTGGTGAGCTTCACCTTCACCGCCACGCGGTCGTCGGGCAGCGCCGTAGCCGGAGCTTCGATTACGAGGGACGGCTGCTCGAAGGTTACATCTTTCTCAGCGCCGCTCAACCCGCCTGCAGTGGCGGTCACCTTGTAGGTACCGGGCGCAGTCACCACGAGCCCGGCCTGCCACTCCTCGGCCCACTCGCCCTTCTCGAGTTCCGCGTAGTCCCACCAGAGGAACGCCGATGGTGAGTTGTCCTTCACCGATATGCGGAGCAGTGTGTTCTGCGGCACCGGGTTGCCATACTGGTCGACTACTCCGACGCGCATCTTGGCAATACCGATCAGGTCGGTGGCGCCGATCTTGGAACCGATCTGGGTCCAAATCGAATCGGGCACCGCGTTCACATCCTGCTGCGCTATGTCCAGGGTGATGGCCTTGGCCTCGGCGGGGTTGACGATAGCCTTTCCGGAGAAGCCAATCACGCCCTCGGAACGGAAGGCCACAGTGTAGCTGTAGGTGCTGGCAATCAGACCTGCCGCCGACAGTTTGCTGTCCTCCAGAGCCTTTTTCGTCCAGCTCTCGGTGTCAACGTAGTAAACCTTCACACTAGCCTGCCCCGCCGGAATGGTCACCTGGGTGATCGGATCGCCGCCCTCAGCAGCAGCGTAGAACTTGCCGGTCGGGCTATTGGTCTCCAGGTAGACCAGGCGGCCGTTCGGACCTGCGGGAACGTTGTTTCCGTGGCCGTCCTTAACCGTGATCGTGACCTCGCCCCGCTGGCCGGCTGTAAAGGTCAAACCGCTCACAGCGAGGTTGAGTTCAGCGCCGGTGCCCACGTTGATGGTAGCGTTAGCAGTTACTGTATCTCCTGTTTGTGTCCCGTCGCTCAGGACCTGATCCACCTTGAATATCAGCTTGTGGGCGCCAACGGCGTTGGTGTCGGGCACGTAGTAGACCTTCACGCTGCTCTGGCCCTTCGAGATGGTTGCGGATGTAATGGGTATACCGTTCGAGGGCTTGTCGTAGAAAGTACCGTCTTTGTCAGTTTCCAGCTTAACTGTCAGGTCGTTCGGCGCAGCAAAGGGCTTGTCGGACTGGTCCTGCAGCTCGATGGTGATCTCGCCGGCGATGCCCACCTCGCCGTTCGCCGGGGCGCTCACGGCAAGCTTGTTGAGCACCGTCACGCCGACCGCCACCTTCTTGGTACCCGATGCGCCGCCACCGCTTGCAGTAATGGTGTACATGGCCGCCTTGCTGCTCTTGAACTTGAAGGTGGCGCTGCTCTCACCGGCCTTTACGGTAACGGGGTTCGGGGTAAAGGTCACACCGTCAGAAGGACTGACGCTGAGGGTCAAGCTCAGGTCTGAAGATGCCTTGGCAACGTTGTTGTTCGCGTCCTTCAGGGTGATGGTGTAGCTGCCCTCCTGGTTGACGTCCAGGTAACCCGGGCCGGTGATGTCGGCCTTAGTCGGAACATCCGCTACTACCTCCACTGCCACCGAAGCAGCCTGCATCTTTGTGGTGGCACCATCTGTCACGTCCTCGGCGGTGAGGGTGTAGGTGCCGGCGTCCACTGGAGCCGTCCAGGTTACAGCGGTTGATGGGCTATCCTTATATATTGTTGCTGTAACGCTTTGCCCTGATGTGTCGCTCAGCTTGACTTTAATATCACCGGTTGCTTTACTGCCGTCGTTTCCATACTCGTCCTGGAGCTTTATTGTAATCGTCTTCGACGAACCAGCCGTTACCTGAATGCCATCTTTGGATTTGTTCTCATCGAAGGAACTGTCAATTGCCAGTTTTACCGGGTCCGCAGCGGTAATTGATACAGTATCTGAGACAGCTGTTGCATCGGCAGTCGTCCTCAGCGCGATGGTGTAATTACCAGCCGCAGTAGGGTTGGTCACGCCGTAGACGGCGACGGTCACCGCACCGCCTGACGGGACGGTGAGTTCCGCAGGTGCAAAGACCTTGACAATTGTACCCAAAACGCTGGTAGTAGCTGGGTAGGTTATATTGTCATATACAATCTTTGCCGTTGCCTGCTGGGAGACGGCGTAACCCGTGCCAAACACCATGTTGATTTCATCACCAGGTTGGATGCCACTGTATGCTGCAAAGGCAACGGTGTAGTCGGTGGTTGCCCCCGCTTTGTAGTCGGCGGCCGTAATATCCAGGCCTTCGACAGAAGTCGCCCACGCCGGTACGGCCGGTAGGATGGACGCCAGCAGGGCGACGAGCGCCAGGACCGCCAGCCCTCTGCTCCTCAGCCTTTTGCTAGAGATTCCCATAGATCAGTTTCACCTCTCCTTTCAGTTTGACAAAGTTAGCAGCTTTTTGAAAAACGACTTTCTCTTGAGAAGCCTTCAACTCGATCCCGGCCAACCACCTCCTTCAGGTGTTTATGCTTGCCTGCTTGTGTCACAGTCCTGCCGCCGGCTCCACCTCCTTCCCGGTTGTTTTTATAAACAAGAAGAGGAGGCTTTCCGGCCTCCTCTTCAATTGCCTCCCAGGGCTTTTGTGGAGTTGTGATTGCGGTTTCATTTTATTGCTCAAATCAGCGGATCTGCACTTCTGTTATCCCCGCGGTCTCGATCCGGACCAGCCGCTTGCACTTGGCGCACTTGATCTCGATGGCGTTCCCGTTGAATACGCAGATGAGCCTGTTGCACACACACCTCAGGTCTTCCTGATCACCCTCGTCCCTCTCCTGGGTGTATTCGGCTTCCCCCACGAGCGTCTTTTTCCCCTCCATGTCCTGATACCCCTTTCCACCAGCGAAATATAATGAAATATAATATTTCCCTATAAGCAGGCGGACCCGGCAAGCGGCAGCGCTTTCGCCGGAAGTTACTAAATGTAGCAACAAAGAAAAGTGCTATGGATTTCAAAAAAAAGAAGAGGAAACGCTCACATTTCCTCTTCAATTGCCTCTCAAGGGCTTTTGTGGAGTGGCGCCATCCATCCGGATGGCCTCGAGTACCGGCACGCCCCCTCGGGACTGGTGCCTGAGACAGCGGGTGGGCCGGAACACTCCGTATTTTTTATGTTATATTATACACCAAATATTTTGCTTTTCCTTCTTGAACTTCCAGGTTTTTATGTATTTATTTCAGGTGCTGTTACCTCGAATATCAATACCATCAACAACCATGAATTGTTCCATCGTACGAGCTCGTCTTTTATCTTGGAAAAGATTGCGCCGTGTGAAAAGGGGAGCGGCCATCAGGAAGCAGGCTTCAATATCTACTCCAACCACGGGCGGGTATTTTTAACATGGAAGTTAAATGCATTCAATTTTATCTATCCCGTTTGTGTGGATCTGGATGATCCTCTTGCACCTGGCGCACTTGACCTCGATTATGTCAGCATCGATTTTGCAAATAAGACGATTGCAGATGCACCTCAGGTTCCCGTGAATCTCCAATGTCTTCACACATGATACCGAGAATCCAGCATCCTCCGCACTTTCCTGCATCATTTTGAAAACCTCTTTTCCTGAATTACTCTAAAATTTGCTCTTAGAGCCCTACTTTCAACATTAATCCAAAACATCCTCCCCCCGACCGTCTGAAGCCCGGCTTTGACGCTGCCGTACGGCGGGGCAGCCGCTCGCCCCGTGCGGGATCCTGTTCTAATCCGCCGCCGGACGTAACCGGCGAACTGCTGCATTCCTTTCTCCCGGCTTCACAGGGCATGACTAAGGATTATTTTTTTCTAGCCTGATCCCCCCTTTTCCTGCCGGCGGTGCTGCAGTTATTGCTGAAAAGAATGTCGAATTCTGTCGTCCGGCCGCAGAACTCAACAAGATCACGGGCGCCCGTGATCTTGTTTCTCGTTTCAAACCGCCGGGAGGCGGCTCCATATTAACATTTAGTTATATAGTATTTTAACAAGCGTTAAAAACAATGTCAACTGGTATTCAAATAAAACAGAACCCGCGCCCCCAGTATTTACCATCCCTACATTTCAACAGCCACAAGGCTTCCAGCTACAGCACCTGGTAAAGAGTGTAAATAACCCCTTTTCCCTAAATTACCTGTTTTTTTCAGGG
>CADDZA010000035.1 GCA_902812435.1 Clostridia bacterium | reverse complement strand
CCAGAAGAAACCTCCTTTGTGATTTTGACTGGATTGCATTGGAGGTTTTCTTCTTTTCTCCAGGAAAAACTCCTTCTTTTCTCCCTGGAGGTTACTGGTGATTACCCACACTTATTTTACAGCTACAAACCCAGGTGTCCCGCGGAGCAATGTGGCTGCCGCGGTAACTGTGGTTCTCAAAAAACGGTTACCTATGCAGCACAAAACTATAATAACTGCTTGACACTAGCAAAAAAATAAATTTAAAATATATGTTGTAAACATATATTGGTTAGGTGTGCATCAAAGGTGAAGGTGTAAAGATTTCAGTGACAAGGGGGTGAGTTTGTGCAGAACGAAGCGGAAAGCATTCTTAATTTACTGCATGAAGGCCAGGATGAGATTAAACAGCGGATCCCCGGTGTACTGGAAAACTTCAAGGGTTTTGCCCAATCGGTAACCAAAGAAGGACTTTTGACCCCCAAATTCAAAGAACTCATTGCAGTTGCCGTCGCCGTGTGCATCCGCTGTCAGCCATGTATTGTCAATCACGTGAAGCGTGCACTTGAAGAAGGAGCCACAGCGGATGAGATTCTTGAAGCCTGTAGTGTGGCTTTCATGATGGGCGGAGGGCCCTCGATCGCTTATACTTCCTACGTAGTAAAAGCCTTGAAAGATTTTGGAGCTTTGGACAGCGGAGAACAAAAAGGAGGTTGTTGAGAATGATTTGCGAAAAGTGCCGGGCAGAAGTTACGGAAGATGACATTTATGAACATGGTGGCCGGAAGCTTTGTGAGGATTGTTATATAGCGGCTTTGCACCGTCCCCAGCCCTGTGATCCGGGTGCGGTTTCGGCCGCCCGGGCAAGCCGGGAACTGCAGGGACACAAGGGGACTCAAGGCCTCACTCCGGTGCAGAAGAAGATATACGATTACCTTAAAGAAAAGGGCAAGGCAACCCGCCAGGATGTTGCGGAGTACATGGGCCTCCCCTGGGAGGATTTAGAGAGGGATTTTGCCATTCTGCGGCACTGCGAACTGGTAAGGGCTTTTAAAGATGGAAATGAAGTCTTCCTCACATTGATGTGAGTTAACCAGATGTTTCATTGTCAACAGCATTTTGCCGGCGGTGGGGCCGGCTCTTTTTTTATATAACATGGCGCCAATATGATCCGGCTTATCCTTGTACTTGCTCCCCGGAACTTAACGAATTACTTCGTTAACTGTCAAGATCTTACATCCTGTGATTAATCACTTTTATGTTTATTTAGATTGACTAGAGTGCCGGGTTACCCGGCCTTTCATAAGTCGCCCAGCACTCACTGCTGCTTCGTGAGCTGAAGAAGACAAAAAACAGAATTATTAAATAAAAGGCCGATTCTGAAACGGGGTTTCGATGAGTGCTGGGTCGCTCGCTCGTAGACCCGTCGGTGCATTTTCAACTCTGTTGGTGTCGCCGGAGGTGACATGTGAGTCTAATGGTGCCGTATGAGCGGCAAGGTCTAAGAACAAAGTTGCGGGGTTATGGGTCTTCTGTTATAATTTAGGCATGTATTTTAGGGCCTAGCGGGCCTGGAGGTGCCTTGAAGTGAAATTGAGTAAGAAGGAAGTTGAACACGTGGCACTGCTGGCGCGCCTTGCTTTAAGCGAGGAGGAAAAAGAGCGGTTTCGCGCCCAGCTTAGCTCTGTGCTGGAATACGCCGATATCATCAACCGGCTCGATACGGAAAAGGTGGCGCCGACCTATCATGTTCTCCCCATTCAGAACGTCGAGCGGCCGGACAAGGAGCATGAAACCCTTCCTTTGGAGGAGACCCTCCAAAACGCACCGCAACGGGATGGCAACTACTTTAGGGTCCCGCGAATTATTTAAATTTCCTTTTATTACTGTTGACGGTAAAACCGGAACACTGCACAAAGGAGTCTAAGCGATGGAGATCTATGACCTTACGGCCCATGAACTGGCGGAGTATATCCAAAAAGGTGAGTTGTCTGCCGAGGAAGTCACCCGATCCGTTTTTTCCCGCATCCATGAGGTTGAGGAAGACGTGCGGGCTTATGTAACCCTTACCGAGGAAAAAGCTTACGCTCAGGCACGCTATGTCGACGAGCAGAGGCGGGCGGGAAAGAAACTGGGGCCGCTTGCGGGTATCCCGGTTGGAATAAAGGACAACATGTGTACGAAGGGGATCCGTACCACCTGTTCTTCCCGCATCCTGGAAAACTTTGTTCCTCCTTACAATGCCACCGTGGTTGAGAAGCTGGAGGCGGAGGGTGCGGTGATGACAGGCAAGCTGAATATGGATGAGTTTGCCATGGGGTCCTCTACGGAGAACTCGGCCTTTTTCCCGACCCGCAACCCCTGGGACCTGAACTGCGTACCGGGTGGTTCCAGCGGTGGCCCTGCAGCGGCGGTGGCCGCGGGTGAAGCGATTTACACCTTGGGTTCCGATACGGGTGGGTCTATCCGCCAGCCTGCTTCCTTGTGCGGTATCGTCGGCATGAAACCCACTTACGGTTTGGTTTCCCGCTACGGCCTAGTGGCGTTCGCCTCTTCCCTGGATCAGATCGGGCCCTTTACCAAGGATGTCAGGGACTGTGCCCTCGTGCTCAACCTGATTGCCGGGCACGACCCCATGGATTCCACCTCGGCGCCAAATCCTGTTCCCGATTACACCTCTTTTCTCACCGGTGATATCAAGGGAGTGAAAATCGGCGTACCCCGGGAGTTTTTCGGTAAGGGGCTGGACTCTAGAGTCGCGGATGTAGTGAGAAACGCTATTGACAAGCTGGCAGATCTGGGGGCGATCGTCGAGGAGTGCTCTTTCCCCTACGCCGAATACGCCCTGCCGGTTTACTATATAATTGCACCTGCGGAGGCGAGCTCAAACCTGGCGCGTTACGACGGGGTTTGTTACGGTTACCGTGCAGTGCCGGAAAAGGGAGAGAAATACGATATTATCGAGATGTATATGAAGACCCGCAGCGAGGGTTTCGGAGCCGAAGTCAAGAGGCGCATCATGCTCGGAACTTACGCCCTCAGCTCCGGTTACTATGATGCCTACTATTTGAAGGCCTTGAAGGTGCGGACTCTGATTAAAGATGATTTTGCACGGTTGTTTGAAAAATACGACGTGCTGGTTTCACCGACTTCGCCGACCCCGGCCTTCCGGTTCGGGGAAAAAGCCAACGATCCCCTCACTATGTACCTTTCCGATATCTACACGATACCGGTCAACCTTGCCGGAATTCCGGCTTTGTCTGTACCGTGCGGATTTGTAGACGGCCTGCCGGTCGGCCTGCACCTGATGGGACCGGCTTTTGGCGAAGGGACAATCCTGAAAGTGGCCTACGCCTATGAGCAGAACACCTCCTATCACCGGGCCAGGCCGCCCCTGCAGGTGGAGAAAAGGCCAAAGCCAACGGTAAGACTTCAGGAGGGAGGTAATCATCGTGGATAATTACGAAGCTGTTATCGGCCTTGAGGTTCACGTCGAACTGCACACTAAGACGAAAGCCTTCTGCTCCTGTCCCAATGAGTTTGGAAAGGAACCCAACACCAACGTTTGCCCGATCTGCCTGGGGCTTCCCGGCGTGCTCCCGGTTATCAACGAAGCGCTCCTGGAATATGCCGTAAAAGCCGGGCTCGCCCTGAACTGTGAGATCGCCGCCTTCAGCAAGTTCGATCGTAAGAATTATTACTATCCGGACCTACCAAAAAATTACCAGATCTCCCAGTACGACCTTCCCCTCTGCCGTAACGGGTACCTGGATATCGAGGTCAACGGGGCTACCAGGCGTGTCGGTATAACCAGGGTCCACATGGAGGAGGACGCCGGAAAGCTTGTGCACGGTGAAGGCGGAGCGGACTACTCCCTCGTGGACCTGAACAGGGCAGGTGTTCCCCTCCTGGAAATCGTCTCGGAACCGGACATCAGAACGCCGGAAGAGGCCAAGGCCTACCTTGAGAAGCTGAAGTCGATCCTGTCCTACATCGACGTCTCCGACTGCAAGATGGAGGAGGGGTCCCTCCGGTGCGACGCCAATATCTCGGTCAGGCCCGCGGGGACAGGTATCTTGAATCCCAAGACCGAGATCAAGAACATGAACTCCTTCCGTGCCGTCCAGCGCGCCCTCGAGGCGGAGATAAAGCGGCAGTGCGCGGTTTGGGCAGCGGGGGGGACGGTTGAGAGTGAGACCCGCGCCTGGGACGAGAACAAGGGGACGACTGTTCCCATGCGGTCAAAGGAAGAGGCATCGGATTACAGGTATTTCCCGGATCCCGACCTCGTTCCCATCGTCATCAGCCCTGATAGGGTAAGCCGTATAAAAAGCGAGCTTCCCGAGCTTCCTGATGCCCGTGCCCGGAGGTTTACATCGGAGTATGGTCTTTCGGCATACGATGCGGGTGTGCTGACAGCTTCCCGCGCTCTGGCCGACTTCTACGAAGCCTGTGCGCGAAACTACCGTGACCCGAAACTTGTCAGCAACTGGGTGACGGGAGAATTTTTGCGCCTGGTCAACGCCCGCAACCTGGAAATCAGGGATGTCAAGCTGACGCCTGCTCACCTTGTAGAGATGCTGGAACTCATCGACAAAGGGACGATTAGCGGCAAGATCGCCAAAACCGTCTTTGAAGAGATGTTTGATACAGGTAAAAGGGCGGAAGACATCATTAAGGAGAAGGGACTCGTCCAGATCAGCGATGAAGGGGAGCTTTCCCGGATCGTAGAGGAAGTCGTTACTGCAAACCCCGGGGTTGTGGCCGACTACCGCAACGGGAAGGAAAAGGCCTTCGCTTTCCTGGTGGGTCAGGTCATGAAAGCGACCAGGGGAAAGGCCAACCCGCAGCTGGTGAACAGGTTGCTTAAAGAGCGGATATAGCAGGGTTTGCCAAAAGGCTTTCGAGGGCTTCAGGGCGAACTATTAAGGATCAGTAATGGAGGGTGAAGCTGTGAGTGATATCAAAATTGTTGACACTACGCTCCGTGACGGAGAACAGACAGCCGGCGTTGTTTTCGCCAATCACGAAAAAATCCGGATCGCCAAAATGCTTGACGCCATCGGGGTTGATCAGATCGAAGCCGGTATTCCGGTAATGGGCGGCCACGAAAAAGAGGCCATTAAAGAGATCTGTAAATTGGGCCTGCGGGCCAGCATCATGGGCTGGAATCGCGCCGTTGTCAAAGATGTGGAGCAATCCCTGGAGTGCGGAGTAGACGCGGTCGCCATCTCCATTTCCACATCGGACATTCACATTGAACATAAACTGCACAGCACCAGAGCCAAGGTAATCGAGGACATGGTTAAGGCCACCCGGTTTGCAAAGCAGCACGGTGTCTATATATCTGTCAATGCCGAAGACGCCTCGCGATCGGATCCTGACTACCTGATCGAGTTTGCCACCGCTGCCAAGGATGCCGGGGCGGACCGGCTGCGTTACTGCGATACGGTGGGTATACTGGATCCCTTCCGCACCTACGAGCGGGTGAAGAATCTGATTGACAAAGTGGGCATCGATGTGGAGATGCACACCCATAACGATTTCGGGATGGCTACAGCCAATGCCCTGGCGGGAGTTCGGGCCGGAGCCAGGTGGGTTGGAGTAACAGTGATCGGTTTGGGCGAGCGTGCAGGCAACGCCGCTCTTGAAGAGGTCGTCATGGCCTTGAAGTACCTGGAGGGGATCGACCTCAACTTCAAGACCGAAAAATTCCGGGAAATTGCGGAATATGTTTCCCTCGCTTCCAAGCGGGAACTCCCCGCCTGGAAACCGATCGTGGGTTCCAACATGTTCGCACACGAGTCGGGTATTCACGCCGACGGGGCATTGAAGGACCCGCGCACCTACGAAGTATTCCGGCCAGAAGAGGTCGGTCTGGAGCGCCAGATCGTCATCGGCAAGCATTCCGGTACGGCCGCCATTCAAGCAAAGTTCAAGGAATACGGGATCTCGCTTACCAAGGAAGAGGCGAACGATATTCTAGCCCGGGTCCGGGTAGCGGCTGTCGAACTTAAACGCCCTCTCTTTGATAAAGAGCTGGCATACATTTACGAGGACTACCTGCACGATAGAAAAAAAGTGGCGTTCTAGAAATAAGGGGGAGGAAGCTGACTGTGGGAAAGACCATTGCTGAAAAGATATTGAGCAAGAAAAGCGGTCAGGATGCCTACGCCAACGACCTGGTGGTAGCTACAGTCGATTTCCGGATGGGCCAGGACGGCACATCGCCTCTGGCTATTCGCTCTTTTGAAGATATGGGGGGAGAAAGGGTTTCCAACCCGGAGACCTCCGCATTTGTCATTGACCACAGCGCACCCAGCCCGCTTGAGGGGGTTTCGGCCCTCCACAAATTGATGCGGGAATTTGCGCGAAAGTACAAAATGATTCTTTATGACGTCGGGGAAGGGGTCTGCCACCAGTTGATGCCGGAAAAGGGGCACGTTGGCCCCGGTTCCCTGGTGATTGGCGCCGATTCCCATACCTGTACCTACGGCGCTCTCAATGCCTTCGCTACAGGAGTAGGCTCTACAGACCTGGCAGCGGCCTTGATTTCCGGGAAGATGTGGTTTAAGGTCCCGGAAACCGTCAAATTCATCTGTCATGGCAGGCTTCCCTTTGGTGTGTATTCCAAGGATTTGATTCTCTATCTCATCGGGCAGGTAACCGCCGACGGGGCCACATACAAGGCCGCGGAGTACACCGGTGAGGCAATCCAGGCGCTTTCCGTGGACGCCCGGTTTACCATTTCCAACATGGCCATTGAAATGGGGGCGAAGGCAGGCCTGATGGAAGCGGACGAAAAGGTGTGGGAATGGGTGCGCCGCCATGGCAACGGAAGCTTTGAACAGGTAACATCCGATCCTGACGCCCGGTACGCCCAGGTCTTGGAGTATGACGTCAGCAGCCTTGAGCCCCAGGTGGCGAAACCCCACCGGGTGGACAACGTGTCACCCATTGGCGAGGTGGCGGGGACTCCGATCCAGCAGGCTGTGCTCGGCACGTGCACGAACGGTAGGCTGGAAGACCTCAGAATTGCCGCCAGCATCCTGAAGGGACGCAAGGTGCACCCCGGGGTTCGCTTCATCGTTGCCCCCGCTTCACGCCGAGTTTTTCTGGATGCGATGGAAGAAGGGATAATCCAGGAACTGGTCAGGGCCGGCGCTGCCGTCGTCACCCCCGGTTGCGGTCCCTGTGTAGGCACCCATAACGGGATTCCTTCCGACGGTGAGAACGTGATCTCCACGGCGAACAGGAACTTCAAAGGCCGGATGGCCAATAACAAGGCTTTTATTTACCTGGCATCCCCGGCTACTGTTGCGGCATCCGCCTTAGCCGGTGTAATCTCGGACCCCAGGGAATTTCTTCCGAAGGAGGTTTCGTGATGGAGCTGCGTGGCAGGACACATAAGTTCGGCGACGATGTCAATACAGACTATATAATCTCCGGCAAGTATAAATTTAAGACCCTCGACATGAAAGAACTGGCAAAGCACGTCATGGAGGACCTGGATCCCGAGTTCGCAAAGAAGGTTCAGCCGGGGGATTTTGTGGTGGCAGGGCGCAATTTCGGTTGCGGCTCCTCCCGGGAGCAGGCGCCTCTTGCTCTCCTTAATGCTGGCGTAAGCGCTGTCCTGGCTTCGTCTTTCGCCCGGATCTTTTACCGGAATGCCATCAACACCGGGCTTGCGGTGGTGGAGTGCGACACCAGCGGGATCGAGTCTGGTGACGAACTCCTCGTCGACCTGGAAAAGGGTTTGTTAAGGAATTTAACCAGGGAGAAGGAAATCGCAATCAAGCCCATCCCTCCTTTTATGCTGAAAGTTCTGGCGGATGGGGGCCTAGTGGCCCACTTCCGCAAATATGGTACGTTTAACCTGGGTTGAACATTAATGAGGGGGTAAATTTATAAAGCGGAGCGAAGCTTTAAATTTACCCCTGATCTTGTGCACATTTAGTGTATGCATCAATAAAAAAGTGGAGGTAGAAACCGTTGCAGAAATACACAGTTACCATGATCCCCGGTGACGGCATAGGCCCCGACGTGACCCGGGCGGCGCGCATGGTGCTGGATGCCGCGAACGTTGGCATCGAGTGGGAAGTGGTGGAGGCCGGCGAAGCCATGATTGAAAAATACGGCACCCCCCTGCCGGACAATGTTCTGGAGTCCATCCGGCGGAACAAGGTAGCCCTAAAGGGGCCGCTGACGACTCCGGTTGGTACCGGTTTCCGCAGCGTCAACGTGGCCTTGCGAAAGGAACTTGATCTATACGCCAACGTGCGGCCGGCGAAAAACCTGCCCAAGGTTCCCAGCCGGTACGAGGGAGTAGATATCGTTATCGTCCGGGAGAATACCGAGGACCTGTACGCAGGGGTTGAGCACATGGTGGGCAAGGACGCCGCCGAGAGCATTAAAATCATCACCCGGGCCGGTTCCCGGAGGATAGTCCGTTTTGCCTTCGAACTCGCCCGTAGAGAGGGCCGAAAGAAGGTGACCGCCGTCCACAAGGCCAACATCATGAAGTGCACCGACGGTCTGTTTCTGGAAACAGCCCGGGAGGTTGCCGGAGAGTATCCTGACATTGAATTCGAGGACCGGATCGTGGACGCCTGTTGCATGAAGCTGGTCCAGAACCCCGCCGATTTTGATGTAATGGTTATGCCTAACCTTTACGGGGACATCATCTCCGACTTGTGCGCGGGACTGGTCGGCGGGCTGGGGGTGGCGCCTGGCGCAAATATCGGTGACGATGTTGCCGTTTTTGAGCCGGTGCACGGCAGCGCCCCTAAATACACGGGAATGGACAAGGTTGATCCCCTGGCAACGATCTTATCGGGCGTAATGATGCTGAAACACCTGGGAGAACTGGATGCCGCCAGGCGGGTTGAAAAGGCCGTCGAACAGGTACTGGACGAGGGCAAATACCTTACCTACGATCTGGGGGGAACTGCCAAAGCATCGGAAATGGCCAGGGCAATTGCCGAAAAACTTTGAGGGAATCATAATTATTGAAATCTCTATACTGTAGCTCGCTACCGGCGGGCTATTTATTTTGCGTTCTGTCGCTTCGTATAATCTTTCGCCTCCGGAAGCTGGCTCTTCAATCATTTCCCCGTTCCCTTTACCCTTATTTCCATTGTGATTCCTGCTTGAGAAATAACCGGTTTCAACCTTGTCCTCAAATTGCGAAATAAGGTATGAAAAAATGTTTTCATTAGGGGAATGTGATATGGAATGTCAAATGTGCCGTATATTTACCTTCAGGCGTTGCATACTAAGGCATGAAGCAAACTAAAAGGGGAGGTGAAAAATTATGCGTCATCGAGGAGAACCCCAGAAGGTTTCTTCAAGAAAGATTCGTTCCACGGAAGTGGAAGGAGATGTTACGATAGCTCCAGTTCCGGTTACCTTTGGCGAAGACATCACGGTGCAGTACCAGGGAATGCTGGCCAGGTCAGGGGCCGAACAAGTCTATTTGCACATGGGTTACGGCCCCGCGGAACGCTGGCAGTTTATCTCTGATATCCCCATGGAAAAGGTAGGCAACACCTGGGAAGCCAAATTTGAGATAACGGACGACAGCCGGTTAAACTTCTGTTTCAAAGACAATGCCGGCAACTGGGATAACAATAACGGTCGTAACTGGAGTTTAGAAGTTCATACAGGGAAACAATACTAAAACCCCTACAGCTTGCCTTTGGGAGGGGTTTCCCTTGCTTTCTTAAAACTAGGAAATGGGATTTGTTTGTGAGGAGATGCATCCATGCGGATTCTTATGCTGTCCTGGGAATTCCCTCCCCGTAGCGTGGGGGGGCTTTCCCAACACGTAGCCGACCTGACTGCGGCCCTGGCACGGGAGGGGGAGGATGTTCATCTGGTGACATGCGCTGCGCCCGGGGTACTGGAAGTGGAAGTGGTCAACGGGGTTCACGTCTACAGGGCTAATCCCTACAACCTTCCTTCGCTCGACTTCATTACCTGGGTTCTCCAACTCAACATGAGTATGACGGAATGCGCCGTTTCTGTTATAAATTCCACCGGTGGGTTTGACCTGGTTCATGCCCACGACTGGCTTGTTGCTTATGCCGGAAGAGCGTTGAAACATGCCTATAAGCTTCCCTTGATCGCTACGATTCACGCCACCGAATACGGCCGCAACTGGGGGCTTCATAACGACCTGCAGCGGTACATCAGCGATGTCGAATGGTGGCTGACCTACGAGGCGTGGCGCGTGATTGTCTGCAGCCGTTACATGGAGGATGAGCTGAAGCGAGTCTTTCAACTGCCGGCCGATAAGATCCGGGTGGTACCAAACGGCGTTGACTTGCGCAGGTATAAAAAAGTTGAAAGCAAAAACCTAGCAAGGGACTTCTTCGCCGCACCTGACGAGAGGATCGTCCTCTACGTGGGGAGGCTCGTCCATGAAAAGGGCGCTCACATTCTCATCGACGCCATCCCCAAAATACTTCATTACTACGCCAAGACCAAGTTTATCATTGCCGGCAAAGGCCCCGCTGCGGATTACCTGAAGAACAAGGCCCGGGATATGGGGATCTATGATCGAATCTATTTTACAGGCTATATAGACGATGCCACCCGCGACTTCCTCTACCGTGAAGCGGACGTAGCCGTTTTCCCCAGCCTGTACGAGCCGTTCGGGATGGTTGTCCTGGAGGCGATGGCAGCCCGGACACCTGTGGTGGTATCCGATGTAGGCGGCCTTTCTGAGATCGTGCAGCACGAGCAAAACGGCTTGAAGTTTTATTCCGGCAACTCCGGGTCACTGGCCGATAACGTCCTGCGTTTGTTGTACGAAACTGATTTCGCTGCCCAACTGGCAGAACGGGCATATCGAGACCTTCACAGATTTTACACCTGGGATGAGATCGCCCGCCAGACATTGGGGGTATACGAAGAAGTGAGAGGTGAGTACGAAGCCCAGGCCCGCAAGACAAACTCATGGCTCGCGGGAATTAACAAGCTCAGGCGCCTCAAACGGGAGATAACCGGCGCGGGGAGGTATACAGCGCCAAGTTACGTGATTGAAGATGTAAACGAAAACTGCAGCAAAACACCTGAAGCAGGAGGCAGATGCCATTGAAAGCCGTAATCATGGCGGGGGGCGAGGGTTCCCGCCTGCGTCCCCTCACCTGCTCCAGACCAAAGCCGATGGTGCCGGTCATGAATCGCCCCTGTATGGAATATATTATCAACCTACTGCGTTATTACCAGATCACAGAAATCGGCGTAACCCTCCAGTATCTTCCGGACGATATCCGTAATTATTTTGGAAGGGGTACAGGCTTCGGGGTTAATCTTCGTTACTTTGTGGAAGACACCCCCCTGGGAACGGCAGGGAGTGTAAAGAATGCAGCATCCTTTCTGGATGAGACCTTTATCGTGATCAGCGGCGATGCCCTGACCGATTGCAACCTGAAAGAGGCGTATGACTTTCACAAGGAAAAGGGCGCCCTGGCGACCCTTGTTCTCACATCCGTGAACTGCCCGCTGGAGTACGGAGTGGTAATCACCAACCGGGAAGGGAGAATCACCCGCTTCCTGGAAAAACCGGGTTGGGGAGAGGTCTTCAGCGACACCGTGAACACGGGTATCTACATCCTAGAGCCCGAGGTCCTTGACCACATACAACCGGGTAAAATGGTTGACTTTTCGAAGGACCTCTACCCCAAACTGCTGGCAGCAGGCAAACCCCTCTATGCCTTTATGACCAAGGGCTACTGGTGCGACATCGGTTCAGTCGAAGCTTACCTGCAATCGCACTACGACCTGCTTGATAAAAAGGCCGGTCTTTCCTTTGACGGTGAAGAGCTAAGAGCCGGGGTTTGGATTGCAGGTAGAGCGGAAATAGATCCTTCAGTTCAAATCAACCCTCCGGTCTTTGTTGGCGAAGGCACTGTAATTGGCTCCGGTGCGGAGGTAGGGCCCTACACGGTACTGGGCAGAGATGTTCGGATTGAGAGAAACGCTTCCCTCAAAAGGAGCGTTGTTTGGGACCATGCCTGGATCGGCGAAGGAGCTGAACTCCGGGGCGCAGTGGTTGGAATGGGCGCAAGGATCAAGGCCGCTGCGATCCTTTTCGAAGAGGCCGTGGTCGGCGACCGGACGGTGGTCGGTGAAAAAAGCCTGGTTAAGGCAGGAGTCAAAATCTGGCCTGAGAAGTGGGTCGAAAAGGGAACCAGGCTTTCCAAAAGCCTGGTGTGGGGCAACTGTGCCCGTCCCCATGTTTTTGGAGCAAACGGCATTACCGGGGACCTGGTCGCCGAGATCTGTCCCGAATTTGCGAGCCGTATCGGAGTTGCAGTGGGTTCGGTCACCGGTTTGCCCGCCCGGTTCGCTCTCAGCACGGACGGGCATACCTGCAGTCAAATGGTAAAGCATGCGGTTTTTGCCGGGTTGATGTCAACAGGAGTGCAGGTGATCGATTTCGGCAGTATAACCTTTCCCGTTCACCGTTACGGGATTCGCGCCCTTCGTTTGAACGGGGGGATCCACATCTGCAGTATGGGAAACGGGAAGGTGAACCTGCGCTTTTTCAACGACCAGGGTATCGAGTATTCACGGAGTGAGCAGCGCAAGGTGGAGGTGATGATGAGCCGGGAAGAATACAGGTTCGTAGGGGCGGAGGAAGTTCCAGCTCCCGAGTATATTCCGGAGCTCAACCGTTCTTACCTCCATTTT
This sequence comes from Clostridia bacterium, assembly GCA_902812435.1. GTDB lineage: Bacteria > Bacillota > DSM-12270 > Thermacetogeniales > Thermacetogeniaceae > DULK01. The sequence continues at coordinate 4,723 of CADDZA010000035.1, read as the reverse complement.
CTGCTGGAATTTCTTGATAGGGAAGTTACCAGGCGCGCCCGCCTCAAGGTGGTTGTCGATTACGATCCGGAACGTTTGGGCCCGCTGCTTCCCCCTCTGTTTGAGAATCTGGGTTGCGAGGTTGTTACCTTTGCCGCTCCGCGCAGGTCGGCCCGGACATTTGCTGAAATGCTCCAAACCGCCGAACATTTCGGTGATGTTGTGAAGGAACAGGGAGCCGATTTCGGCGCCGTCCTGGATGCGGGAGGAGAAGACATGGTTCTCGTTGACGAAGGAGGGCGCATCGTTCAAAAAGATCTCTTCACCTCCTTACTTTCCTTGATCATTTTGAGAGCCAATGATCATCCGACTCTTGCCCTTCCTGTTACAGCGCCTGATGCCCTGGAAGAAATGGTCAGGGAGCATGGGGGGAGGGTGCTGAGGACGAAAACGGCGCCATGGTCGCTTATGAAGACATTCCTCGATGAGGATGTGATCCGTTCCCAAGAACGTTACCCGCAGTTCCTCCTCTACGGGGACGCCCTTGCAACCCTGGCGGTGATTACAGAATACCTCGCCCGGGAAGGGAGGCCGCTCTCCCGGATTCTCCAGGAAATACCCGCTTTCGCCATGGCAAGGCGGGAGGTGGAGGTCACCTGGGATGACAAGGGGAAAGTACTGCGCTCCCTTGCTGAGAAAGCCGGTGATCACCGGGTCGAAATGATTGAAGGCATCAAAATGTACCACCCGGAAGGCTGGGCCCTGGTGCTGCCCGATGCTGATGAACCGCTATGCAGGATCTACAGCGAGGGATTTAACCAAGAGATCGCCGAATCCCTGACCGAGATGTATGTTGATAAAATACGGGGGGTTTGCGAAGGCCGGTCGGAAGAGGGTTAGCACCCAGAACAGGCTACCGGCCTGGAAAACAACAAGTTATAAGTCACCGGTAAGAGGCACCTCAGGTTCTGGGTGCCTTTTATTTGCAAACATTTTGAGGGTCGGTCTTATTCCGACCCTCAAATTTTAGCTAACCCACATATTGACATATTTTAGGCAGGCTGCAGGACCCGTCGGGAAAGGGGTTTGGGAAGTTCCATCACGTTCTGGCTCTGGAATACCCGGTAGTCGATATTGGGAAAGAGGTTGTTTTTTCTTTCAAGTTCGACCAGCCAGCTCTCGTTTATGACATTTCTCCTGATATCCTCGTAAAGTCCGGTAAAATTGGTGATGTGCGACTTGAAGCGCATCTGGGCGTAGGACACCATGGTACCGGTTTTCATGATAAATGGCCAGTCGCTGCTCTCAGCCAGCAGCAACTCCCGTGCCGCCTGGTTGAGAGCCCGCCTCAACAACCCTTCTGCATTTTCATAGGTGTTGGCCAGTTCCACCATGCGCTCACCGGCTTTATGCAGGTGACGCCAGATCCAGTCGTTTGCTCCGTTCAACCAGACCTCGTGATAACCCTTCCAGCCCCAGCTTGACTCACAGGGAACCGCGACCTGATTGCAGGGATAGATGTCAAGGTAGTCCCCCGGCGTGATCAACTCTATAGTCCTTTGATCGTAGCGGATCTTCCGGATCAGGAAATCCAGCCACTGGGGCCCCTCGAACCACCAGTGCCCGAACAGCTCGGCATCATAAGGAGCAACCACAATTGGTTTGCGATCGAAAATGCTTGCCAGCCACTCCACCTGTTTTTCCCTGTTGAACATGAAGTTCCCGGCGTGAATGGCCGCTTTTTCCAACGCCCAACTTCTGACGTATGGCTCTTTGTAATCTGAAGTACCGGTTATCCGGTGGTACTTGATGCCGGTATGGGTCCGGATGCGCCCTTCGGGTAGGTAGGGACCGATATAACCGAGATCCAGGTCATAGCCAATGTCCCGGTAGAAATCCCGGTAATCGAAGTCGCCCGGGTAGCCCTCCTTAGAACTCCACACCTGTTTTGACGATTCCGTATCCCGGGCGAAGGCGGCCACGCCCGACGGGCAGTAGATGGGAGCGTATGCGCCATACTTGGGGCGCGGGGAGGCGTATAGGACGCCGTGCGTCTCCACGAAGAAGTATTTAATCCCGAACTTTTTTAGGATGCTATCGTCCCCGGGCTTGTATCCGCATTCAGGTAACCAAAAACCGGGCGGGCGCCGGCCAAAGTTCTGTTCGTAAAAGTCCACCGCCACGGCCACCTGGGCGTGAATGATCTCCTTCTGCAGTCCCAACAGGGGGAAATAGCCGTGGGTTGCTCCTGTGGTGATGATTTCCACCTTACCCGCGTCCTGAAGCCTTCTGAACGCTCCGGTGAGGTCCCGGTGGTACCTTTCTGTAAAGAGGTAATGGGCCCGGGAGAAGAGGTCCCGGTACATGAGAGCGGTATCGTGGAACTCAGGCTGGTGCCTGGTGCGTTCCACCTCCCGTTCGGCCAGCTCCATCAGCCTTTCCAGCTGCCGGACGTAGCGGTTCCGCAGCAGAACGTCGTTGAACATGGAGATCAGGGTGGGAGAGATGTTGAGTGTCAACCTGAAATCCACGTTGTCTTCAATCAGTTTCTCAAAGGTCCAGAGGAGAGGGATATAGTTTTCGGTGACCGCTTCGTAGAACCATTTCTCCTCCAGGAAGTGCTCGTGCTCGGGGTGTCGCACATATGGAAGGTGTGCATGCAAAACAAGAGCCAGATAACCTTGGTTCATATCTGAACATCCCTTCAATGCTATTTTTTTAATTACCACTTCAGCGGGGAACTGACCTGCTCTTGCGGCCAGTGCATCGGGGAACTGACGTATTCTTCGGCAATGATGTACTCGTGTGACACAAGAGCCCGCTTGATAAACTCTGGTGAGCTCGGCGCACCACTGCGGCCGTAGATTAATTTTTCATATTCGAGGGGAAGCAGCCACTCGTAGTCGATGACCTCCGAGATCCGGTCGCGGGGCATGCTCACCAGGTTGGAGCGGGCGATAAAGATGTAGGTCCCATCGGGACGAAGGCGTCCCAGTTCCACGCAGTAAGTGTGGCCCGGCTCCCCGGTGTTGATGTACCAGTTGTTGGCGTAATCATTTATCATGATTTCTTGAGCTTTTCGGGAGTCATAAAAATAAACGTTGCTGATATCATATACCCTGAGCACCGGTTGCGATTCTTCCCAGGCATTGGGCCCAAACCGGTTCCGGATCTCAGCCTTCGTGGCTTCACTCACTTCCCAGTAAACAAAAAGCCAGTAGGGATCCCTGACCAGGGCAACAATCCTGCTTTCTCCGTATCCCTCGGGAAGCTCATGGGTTTCAGCCGGCCCGGGGAGTGGGTGCTCTTCTCTTTGAGGTTGGGGAGGCCGCACTTCTTCGGCCATCTCCATCAACGTTTTTGCCGCAGCCGGCCGCCGTTCTTTCAATCGTCCTCGCCCGGCAGCTTTTTTATGTTTGCGTTGTGGTAGACCCTTAAGAAAACCTTTGTCAGACATCAAAATTAAACCCCCTACCACTATAATTGCGAGAAACAAAATTGAGAGGTCAATTAGGGTGGCCACTGTTTGACTCCCTCCTTCATCGGGGGGTTCCGGTCGGAACCAGTAATAAGGATTATTTTCCTTGCCGCAAGGAAATTAAATAATAGCTATTGCAATTTCTTTTGTTATTATGTCCAAAGTCAAAAGGGTTTATTTCAAAAAGTAAGTGGCCAAGGGGGATGGCTGTACATGCCCAGGCCTTTGGTGCCAGGAAACGGTTTTTGCCGGCCAAAATGAGGACGGGATTAAAGAGATGGTGGAAAGAGCGACACGGACATGCTTTCTCTCGCTCCTGCTTCACTGATGAAGGCTCCTGTTGTCCCGTATTATCGTGCCGTATAACCACCGTCGATCATTAAGCTGGATCCGGTGATGAAGGACGATTCATCCGAGGCGAGGAACAACATCCCGTAAGCGACTTCCACGGGTTCTCCCAGGCGGCCCAAAGGATGCAAGGTTGCCACGTAATCGAGCTGGTCCTTGACAGCACCCTCTTCCACCATGGGTGTCCGGATGAACCCGGGACACACCGCATTGACCCGGATCTTGTCCTTGGCGTAATCCAGGGCCATGTTTTTCGTCAGGATGACAACGCCCCCCTTGGCGGCATTGTATGCGGCGGCGCCGGGGAAGCCCACGTGACCCAGGATTGAAGCGTTGTTGACGATGCTGCCGCCCCCGCTCTTTCTCATGTAGGGGATGGCATGCTTGGCGCAAAGGAAGACTCCCTTCAAATTGATGTCGATGGTCCTGTACCACGCCTCCTCGCTCAGTTCTTCGACGGGGGAAACCTCACCGATGCCTGCGTTGCTGATCAGAACGTTCAGACGTCCGTAGCGTTGAAATGTTTCCTCCATCAGGTGCTGTATTTCCGCTTCCTTTGAGACGTCAGCCTTGACGGCGATGCCCTCACCCCCGTTTTTCAGGATATCATCCAGGGTTGCCCTGGCCGTATCCTCTTTGTAATCCGATACAACCACCTTGGCCCCCTCTTTGGCGAAGAGAATTGCCGTTGCCCGCCCGATGCCGCTGCCCGCCCCGGTAATCACGGCAACTTTATCTTTGAGACGCATTCTGGTTTACCTCCTATCTCAATTTTTTAAAACAGTATCTTTATCCGGAGTTCGACAGTACCGAGGCATTTTTAGCGATAATTTCGAAGAGCGATCCTTTAATATCAAGGGTTAGCGGGTTCGGAACCGAGGCAAAAACGAAAAATGCATAGGCACACGTTTTGCGTTT
>CADDZA010000034.1 GCA_902812435.1 Clostridia bacterium | reverse complement strand
CTCCATAAATCCCGCAGGCAAACAAAACGCCTAGTAACACGCCTCTGAAAACGTATTCCCTGAATTCCGTGTCCCATGCGGCTTGCGGCCTTCTGTTTGTCTATGGGCTGTCGAACTCCGGTAATCCATACTTCTGCATTTATTACCTATTACTTCTCTCGTTGCCTTTATATTACATAATTTCACCAACCAATTAAACCGAAACCAAAAAAAGGACCCGCATAAAAACGGGTCCTCCAGCTATCAAGGTATGTTTCAAAAGAGGTGAAACCTTACTTCAGACAGATTCATGACCTGCATCTAGGAAGCCTTTGTTTCATCCTCTTCCTCGGGTTTATCCGCTATCAGGCATTCGGTTGTCAGGAGCATCGCAGCAATGCTTGCAGCGTTTTCCAGGGCGGTACGGGTTACTTTGGTGGGGTCGACAATACCCGCTTCGAACATATTTTCGTACACTTCCTTATAGGCGTTGAACCCCACGCCGGGCTCCAATCCCTTTACCTTCTCCACCACAACCGAACCCTCATAACCGGCATTGGCAGCTATCTGCCGCAGGGGCTCTTCCAAGGCCCGCTTGATAATGTTCACGCCAGTTGCCTCGTCCCCTTCGGCTTCAATTTTTTCGAGCGCAGGGATGGCATTGATCAGGGCAACCCCGCCGCCGGGGACGATCCCCTCTTCAACCGCGGCTCTCGTGGCAGCCAGTGCGTCTTCAATCCGGTGCTTCTTCTCCCGCAGTTCCACTTCTGTAGCAGCCCCTACTTTGATCACTGCAACACCGCCGGACAGTTTGGCCATCCGTTCCTGGAGTTTTTCACGGTCGTAATCGGAGGTCGCCTCTTCAAACTGGTGCTTGATCTGGGCAATTCTCTTTTCTATTTCCTCGGTCGAGCCCTTTCCCTCAACGATGGTCGTTTCCTCTTTCCTGACTACAACCCGGCTGGCCTGACCGAGCATGTCGAGGGTGGCGTTCTCCAGCTTCAAGCCAGCCTCCTCGGTAATGACCCGGCCGCCTGTCAGGATGGCGATATCCTCCTGCATTGCCTTGCGGCGGTCGCCGAATCCCGGAGATTTCACCGCTACAACCGCAAGGGCCCCCCTCAGTTTATTGACTACCAGCGTTGCCAGGGCTTCTCCCTCAACGTCCTCGGCAATGATCAATAACGGCTTCCCTGTCTGTGCAACTTTTTCCAGAATTGGTATCAACTCTGGTACCGATGAAATTTTCTTCTCCACGAGCAGGATGTAAGGATCTTCCAGAACAGCTTCCATCTTGTCGGCGTCCGTAATCATATACGGTGAAATATAGCCCCGGTCAAACTGCATCCCTTCAACCACTTCTAACGTCGTGCCGATTGTTTTAGATTCCTCAACGGTGATGACTCCGTCGTTGCCGACCTTCTCCATGGCGTCTGCAACCCATTTGCCAATCTCCACATCGGCTGCAGAAATGGACGCCACCTGGGCAATCGCTTCCTTGCTCTCGACAGGCCTTGCCATCCTTTTGAGTTCGGCCACAACCGCTGCTGTGGCTTTTTCCATACCTTTTTTCAGGATCATCGGGTTGGCTCCGGCGGCAACGTTTTTCAACCCCTCCCGGATCATCGCCTGGGCCAGCACCGTCGCGGTGGTGGTCCCGTCCCCGGCCACATCGTTGGTTTTGGTGGCCACTTCTTTAACGAGCTGGGCCCCCATGTTCTCCCAGGGATCCTCCAGTTCAATCTCCCGGGCTATGGTTACGCCGTCGTTGGTTATCTGAGGGGGGCCAAATTTCTTGTCGAGAACCACATTCCGGCCCTTTGGCCCCAGCGTCACCTTTACGGTGTCCGCGAGTTTATTAACACCACGCTCTAATAAAACGCGCGCCTCCTGCCGGAAATTAAGCTCCTTCGGCATCTTCCTACCTCCCTGGTTAAATCTTAACTGACAACCGCCAGAATATCCCGTTCTTTAACGATCAGGTATTCCTCTCCGTCCACTTTCACCTCAGTGCCCGCATAGCGGGCAAAGACCACCCGGTCACCAACCTTAAGGTCTAGCGGGACTCTTTCTCCGCTTTCCAGCAGCCTGCCTGTGCCAACCGCTACAATTTCACCCTTCTGAGGTTTTTCCCTGGCGGTATCCGGCAACACGATGCCGCCTTTAGTTTTTTCCTCTTGCTCGATGATTCTCAGCACAACCCTGTCGCCCAGCGGCTTCAGACCCATAAATCAAACCTCCTTCTGGAAATTTTATTATACTCGATTATTAGCACTCTCCATTTGTGAGTGCTAAATCCCAATCATAATATTAATTGTTAGTTCTGAGAAAAGCAACCCCATTCTCAAACCTGAAAGACGACAAGGGAGTATATACTCGATATTTCTCCGCTAAATCTCTAAAACCGGTTATTTTTTGTTTTTTCAGAACCTTCTTCGGGGCTGTTACAGGTAGGTTTTCCCTCTCAAGAAGGAGTTATACAAGGAAGACCGGCCCTGCCGGTTAACCGGGCAGGGTGAGCAGAAAGTAAAATCCCGCGGCAAGAATCCCGCTTAATGGAAGGGTCAAAAGCCATGCCAGCCCAATTTCGCTGGCCAGGGGCCAGGCAACATTCTTTCTTCCCCCGTATGCCCCTACTCCCATGATGGAAGTTGCCACAACGTGGGTGGTACTCACCGGAGCACCCAAAAAAGTAGCTGCGGAGATAACCAGAACAGAACTCGTTTCAGCGGCAAAACCGTGGCAAGGCAGCAGTTTTGTAAGGCGGGTGCCTAGTGTCTTGATGATCCTCCAGCCGCCGGCAGCAGTACCCAGAGTGATGGTGGTGGCGCACAACAGCATTACCCAGACCGGTACCTGGATCGAGGATAAGACCCCTGCACTGAAAAGGGCCATTGTAATGATCCCCATCATCTTCTGGGCATCATTGGAACCGTGCGAAAGGGCAATCAAGGACGCTGAGATCAATTGGATGCGGCGAAATATGTCGTTGTGGCTATCACACCTGGGGAACAAATAATGAAGAAGGAAAAAGAAGAGGTAGCCGCCGGCCAATCCAGCGACAGGTGAAATGATGAGGGAACTCAATATCTTCAGCAAGCCTGTCCAGTTGATGGAGGAAACTCCCATGGCAGCGATGGCGGCTCCGGCTAAACCGCCTATGAGTGCATGAGATGAGCTGGTAGGTAAGGAAAGATACCAGGTGATCAGGTTCCAGATGAGGCCGCCCAGCAAACCGGCAAGGATAACTGAAAGCAAAATGTACTCCTGTTTGATGATTCCTTTGCCAACGGTGGCGGCAACCCGAGTGCTCAAAAGGGCACCCACAAAGTTGCAGGTTGCGGCCAATAGCAAAGCACCACGGGGGCTGATAGCTTTGGTCGAAATGGATGTGGCAACAGCATTTGCGGTGTCATGAAAACCGTTCACAAATTCAAATATTAGAGCAACAAAGAGAATCAATCCTACCACGATTACCAGTTCACTCTCCCTGATTCTTGTACCGTTTTGACACCGATGGTGTCACATCCCGGAGATGAGGATTGGCGTTTTTGCCTCCAGGAGATTTTTATTTGCCACTTTCCCGGCTTTTTCCTCTCATCCCGTCCTTGAAAAATGCGAATTTGCTCAGTTTTATTCAACGGCAGGATTTTTTATGCTTCAAGAGCTTGCAGGGTTAGATGCGGAATTCCTGCATTAAATCAAGATTAAGCATGTATATAAGGTTTCACATCGGGGGAATATAGTAACAGGTTCACAGCAGCCGGGCTAAGACTACTGCAGGTCTCATGAGGATCTGCAGTAGTCGAGCAAAGGTTCCTGCAGGTCAAAAAAGGTATTCCCTTTTACGATCTGCAGGAGCCGGAGCGAAGGTCGATATGGGTTCGGTGAGGGTTTATCGTAGCCTACCGGCTACGATAGGCTCAACATCAGGGATCTATACCGGCCGGGCGCAGACCGGATGAGGTTCCGTAAGGGTTTGTAAGGGCCGCCAGGTCCTTACAGGCTCTGCAGGGATCTCTTCCCGGTCGGGCAAAGGTTAATCCTGGTTCTGAGAGGGTCTGCAGGGGCCGGTTAGGTTCTTTTTAAGAATCCATTAAGGTTCTTGCAGGCTCTGTAGGGATCAGGATTAGCCGGAGCGAAGGTTGCTGTGAGCCGTTTTTTCCTTACCACATCCCTTTCTGGTCCCTCCATTCCAACCCAGAGTCACTTGCTGAAGATGAATGGCTCGAACCTGTGCTCCGTTCGCTTTCCGGACTCTTCAAATCTGTTAAGTGAGTCGATAGATGTAGTCGATTTTCCCCTCTACGAGGATGCGGCTCGAGCGCCCGGCCTCTGCTGCTCATGCTGATTCGGACCAAAACCCATCCTGATGGTGTTGATATGAGAGTTTAATCCCGTTTCTCCCGCTCGGGGCGGGCGCACTCGCCGCCTCTTCCCTGCAGGGTCTCCAGGGCATGGGGTAAGGCCGGTAGCACCACCTCCAGGTTCTCCCGGACCGCACGAGGGCTTCCAGGAAGGTTGATGATCAGGGTCCGGCCCCGGGTGCCGGCAACCGCCCGGGAAAGCATGGCATGTGGTGTCTGTTTCAGTCCCGCTGCCCGCATGGCCCCCGGGATGCCGGGGATGACCCGATCGATGACCGCCAGTGTGGCCTCCGGGGTGACGTCACGGGGGGAGAGACCGGTGCCTCCGGTGGTTAGGATGAGATCCACTTTTTTTTCGTCGGCGTATTCGATCAGTTTGGCTTCCAGGAGTTCTTTTTCGTCCGGGACGATGTCGTAGGCGACGATTTCTCCGCCCAGAGGGGAGACCATTTCTTTGATGACTTCGGCGCTGCGGTCTTGCCGCTCGCCCCGGGAGCCTTTGTCGCTGGCCGTCAGGATGGCGATTTTCATCCGGCCGTCACTTCCTTTTGAGGGGTTTCCAGGATTTCGATGTTGTCTCCGACTTTGACGGGGCCTCCTTTGAGTACCCGTAGGAAGATCCCTTCCCGGGGCATGACGCAGTCCCCGGCCTGGTAGTAGATGGCGCATCTGGAATGGCACACCTTTCCGATCTGGGTTACTTCGCCGATGGCTTCGGTTCCCAGGCGCAGTTTTGTCCCGACCGGTAGGGTGATGAGTTCGATCCCTTCGGTGGTAATGTTCTCGGCGAAGTCCCCAGGGCCCACGTCGAGGCCCTTTTCTTGCATTTTCCGGATGCTTTCTAAGGCCAGGAGGCTGACCTGCCGGTGCCAGGGCCCGGCATGGGCGTCTCCTTCCAGTCCGTGGTCAGCGACCAGTATTCCCCGGCCGATGTTTTTTTTGCGTTCTCCGGTGTTTTCGCTGGTGCAAACCGCTACGATTTTTCCCATTGTTCTTCCCCTTCCCTGAGATATGTCCCGCTTTTGCCTCCGGTTTTCTCCACTAAACGAATGTCACCGATGATCATTCCGCGGTCTGCCGCCTTGCACATGTCGTATATGGTCAGGGCGGCTACGCTCACTGCGGTCAAGGCTTCCATTTCTACTCCGGTCTTTCCCTGGCACCTGACCCGGGCTTCGATTTCTACGGCGCTGTGTTCCCGGTTTGCGCGAAAGCTCAGGTCGATGCCGCTGATAAATAACGGATGGCACATGGGTATGAGTTCTGAGGTACGCTTGGCCGCCATGATCCCGGCCACCTGGGCGACTCCCAAAACGTCCCCCTTGGCGATTCCCCCGCTTTGAATGAGTTCCAGGGTTTCGGGTTTCATGAAGACTGTCCCCCGGGCCCTGGCCTCTCTGGTTGTTATGGCTTTTTCTCCTACTTCGACCATGCGGGCGCGTCCTTCGCTGTTGAAATGGGTGAAGTCTGCCATCATTTAGCCTCCGATCTGGGCCATCCCTCGCCCGGTGACGGGTGCGCCCGTGGCTTCGTGATAGTTTGCCGGTTTAAGCTGCAGGGCCTTATGAAACAGTTCCTGTAGTTCCTCTCCGGTGGCGCCGCTCCGCACCGCCTCCCGCACGTCTACTTCCCGCCGGTCGTGGAGGCAGGGACGCAGTTTACCGTCCGCGGTGAGGCGCAGCCGGTTGCAGGAGGCGCAGAAGTGGCTGCTCATGGCGTGGATGAAGCCGATGGTCCCTTCGGCCCCCGGCAGGTGGAAATACTCGGCGGGTCCGCTCCCCTGCATGTCGGTGACCGGGGTCAGTTTGCCCAGCCTTTTTTCTATTTCGCTCCTGACCTGGCTGCAGGAGGCAAAGTTCTTTCCCACCAGGTGCCAGCTGGTGCCCACTGGCATCAGTTCGATGAAGCGAATGTGCAGGGGATGGCCCCGGGTCAGACGGGCGAAGTCCGCCCATTCCCCGTCGTTGATGTTGCGGAGGGCGATTACGTTGATCTTTACAGGGGAGAAGCCCAGTTCCAGGGCTTTGGTGATTCCCGCCCAGGCGGTGTGGAAGCTGCCACCTCTGGTGATCTTCCGGTACTTCTCCGGGTTCATGGTGTCGAGGCTGATGTTGAGCCGCTGCACTCCCGCCTCTTTCAGTTGTTCGCCCAGCCGTGTGAGCAGGATGCCGTTGGTGGTGATGGATATGTCCCTGACTCCCGGTAACAATGTTAAGGACTTGATGAAGGGTACGATTCCTTTTCTGAGCAGGGGCTCACCGCCTGTTAAACGGAACCTGTTGATGCCCAGCCTCAGGGCCGCATGGACAATGGTCAGGATCTCTTCAAACCGCAGGATCTCCTGGCGCGGCTTTGGTTTTACCCCCTCCAGCGGCATGCAGTACAGGCACCTCAAATTGCAGCGGTCGGTCACCGATATGCGCAGGTAGTCGATCTTCCTTCCAAACCGGTCCTCCATCAGCCTCTCCCTTCCCGATAATTTTACGTTTCACCCATGATCTTGCCGCAGTCTCTAAAATCGTACCCCGGCAGCTTGCCGACAGCTTCAAGGAAGTCGGGGTCGGCCAGTATTCCCCGCACCATCCTGATCTCCTCCGCTTCCCAAAATTCAAGGGGAATACAGAGATCATACCGCTCTTCCCCGACCGGAACGAAATCCAATTTCAAGGCGTCAGCTGCGGCCTGGATCCCCAGGCCGGCGTCGGCGTTTCCGGAGGCCACCGCCACGGCGACACCCATATGGGTGTATTCCTCCCGCTCGTATCCGGAGATCTTGTCCGGGGAAATCTCCTCTTTGCGCAGCAGATAATCCAGCAGCAGCCTGGTTCCGGAACCCCGCTGCCTGTTGATAAAGCGCACCCCCGGCCTGGCCAGGTGGTCGAGCCTGGTGACGTTCAGCGGGTTGCCCCGGGGGACCATCAGGCCCTGGATGCGGTAAGCAAGATTTACTAAAACCGCCCGCTTTTGGCCAAGAATCCGCTCGACAAAAGGCAGATTGTACTGCCCCGTTTCCTCGTCCAGCAGGTGGACCCCCGCCAGGTGCGCCTCGCCGCGCAGGAGAGCGGTCAGTCCCCCCATGCTCCCTACATGGGTGGAGATCAAACGGAAGCCCGCACCCTTTTCTTTCATGAAGTTGGCGATCATGTCCAGGAGCAGGTCATGGCTTCCCACCACAACCACGGTGCGTTCAATCTCGTCTGCGGGCCTCAAGAGTTCCACATCCACCTCCGCTCCCGCCGGGAACCCCTCTGAGAGGCGAGGAACCCTCAGGATTCCGTCGGCCTGAACCAGTGAGGTAACCGCCCCGGCGCCCCGGGGCAAGGTCTGTACCAGTAGCTTGTCCCTCACACGCCCGAGCTTTACCCGGATAAACTCCTCGGCTCCGAGTGGAGAAACGGTCTTGCGGCTTACAAAAGCCTTGACGCGGGCCTTTTCGGGAAGGGGAAGGCCGCGCTTCCGGTAAACAACCGGCCGCCCAAAGAGTTCGAAGGCCAGGGCGGCAGAAACCGGGTAGCCCGGGACCCCGATCACCGGTTTCCTTTGAATGGAACCCAGGATCACGGGCTTGCCGGGACGGATGGCCACCCCGTGCACATAGACCTCGCCCAGTTCCCGAACCAGGGAGACGGTGAAGTCCTCCCGTCCCGCCGAGGATCCTGCAATAATCGCCAGGAAATCGGACCTGTCCAAATATTCAAGGATGACTTTCTTTAAAAGCCCGTAATCGTCAATGGTGGGAGGCGCGTAAACCGGCTCGCCCCCCCATTCCTCCACCAGGCCTCCCAGGACCCTGCTGTTGGATTCGATGATATCCCCCGGTTTTAAGGGAGTTCCCGGGGGCACGATCTCGTTGCCCGTCGGAAGCAGGGCTACCCGCGGCCTGGGAAAAACCTCCAGATCGGTAATCCCGGCAGTGAGCACCCCCCCCAGGTCATAGGGGCGAATCTCCTGGTGCGCCGGAAGAACCATCTCCGTCTCGATAAAGTCCTCCCCCACCACCCGCACATGCTGCCACGGTACGGCAGGGGCAATGATCTCGACAGTGCCTTCATCCGGGAAATGGACGTCCTCGATCATGATCACCGCATTGCATCCTTCGGGGAGGGGGTCCCCGGTATCAACCACAAAGGCCTCGCTGCCAAGGCGGAGGCGCAGGGGGTTGGTGTCGGCGGCCCCGAAGGTGTCCGCGGCGCACACGGCGATCCCGTCCATAGCCGAGGCGTGATAGTGAGGGGATGATACCGCGGCGAAAACGGGTGCAGCGGTGACCCTTCCCCGTGCCTTGTGCACCGGTATCCGCTCCGGCTTGCCCGGCTCAAGGGCGCCTATCTCCTGGAGACTTGTCAGGTAACGCTTGAGAGCGTCTTCCAGCGGGATATTGTCCAGGTAGCGCTGTTTTACTTCTTTCATGGGTATCCTCCCCGGTTACAATTGACCTGCCCTGAAAATACATCGAGTACACCCGCCGGTCTCCCGCTCGACTCCCGATTCCAGGCCGGACAGGACGACGGCTCGCTTCGGGACAGCTCTGGGATGCTGCGTAACAAGTTGCGAACTGCTTCTGTCAAACGCCGCGTTTGGCCTCGCTGCAAATCAATTCCATCGCAGGTCAAGAGGTGTCTGTACTCGCATCCCGACCTGTCATCCTCGCTTCGCCTGTCCTGTTACCCGGCTTTCCATAAGTCGCTCGCCGGTAGACCTGTCGGGTATTTTCATCCTTTGCTGGTGTCACCAGAGGTGACGTGGGAGTCTATTCTGAAACAATCCATTTATTGTCACCTACAAGGCGTAGCCGGTCCCGAACAGGTAAACCTCCACTTCGGTGCCTGCGGCGACTCCCTCGCTATCCAGGGGGATGCGCACCAGCCCGTCTGCCTCCACCATCGGTGCCAGCAGCCCGGATTTCCCAAGGACCGGATCCGCATATAATTTCTCCTGTTCCCGCCTCAGTTTCACCCGGATGTATTCCTCCCTGCCGGGGGCCGAGGCCAAGCTGCGTGAAATGACGGCCCTGACGGGTAAAGCGCCGGGTTTAATCTTTTCATAAGAGCCGAACTGCAGGAGGGGGGCAACGAGCAGATCAAAGGAGATCATGGCGGCAGCAGGATGGCCGGGCAGCCCGAAGACAGGTTTCCCGCCAACGATACCCCCAAGGGTGGGCTTCCCCGGCCGGACGGCCAGCCCGTGGAAGATGAGGCCGGGCTCGCCCAGCCCCGCGATGATCTGCGCAGTGTGGTCCCGGGCACCCACCGAGCTTCCGCCGGAGACAATGACGAGATCGGTCTCCTGGTAGGCCTGGTTCAATTTATCTTCCAGGAGTTTGGGATCGTCTTTGGCCACCCCGTAAAGCCACGCCTCTCCGCCCAGATTTATCACCTGTCCGTACAGGGTATAGGTATTAACATCCCGCACCTGGCCGGGCCCCGGTTTTGCTTCGGGAGGAACGATTTCATCCCCCGTTGAGACGATGCCGACCCGCAGGGGAGCGTAAACCTCAAGCATAACCTCTCCCAAGGCGGCCAGGTAGCCGAGATCCTGGGGGCGGATCAGGTGGTTGTCGGGAAAGACCTCTTCCCCGGCCCGTACATCCTCATCGGGGCAGATCACGTTCTCACCCGGTCCCACCGACCTGTAGACCTCTATGTTCCGTTCCCCGACCTGCTCGGTATGCTCCACCATGACCACCGCGTTCGCCCCCGGCGGCAGCATCCCCCCGGTGGCCACCCGCATTGCTTCGCCAGCACCGATGCCGTGCTGGGGGGCGGAGCCCATCCTGACCTCCCCGGTGACGGCCAATAAGGAAGGTAGTCCTTCGCTCGCCCCGAAGGTGTCCTGCGCCCGCACCGCGTAGCCATCCACAGTGGAGCGGGCAAATCCGGGAACGTTCTCCCGGGCCAACACTGGGCCCGCCAGTCTCCTTCCCAGGCAATGCAGGAGGGGTCTCTCTTCCCTTTTGCGCAGCTCGGCGGGCAGGTGTTTAGCCAGTTCCCCTCTCGCCTCACTAACAGGCAGCACCGTAAAAAGTTCCGTTCCCACTGATAATTCTCCCTTTAAAAGCACCCCAGGGCGCAGCCCTTGATCTTGATCTTCAACTGGTTGCAGGCGTCCCCGATGACCCTGGGTGATACCCCCAGGGAGTCGGCCAGTTCCCTGGCTTCCGGGCAGGTAATCCTTCCTTCAGGTGCAGCTTTCAGGAGAGCTTCCTTGATGCGGGGATCAACCTCCGGTGTTCCTTCGCGCTGCGGCTTCATCCTCTTTTCCCTCCCAAGTGTACACATAAAAAGGTGCGCCACCAACCTGGATAGGCGCACCTTATAATTCAAGCAACTCCTTTCCAAGGTTGGGAGGTACCCGGGTTTCCCCGGACACCCTACGGCTGCCGCTTCAATCTCTCAACGGCATCCTGCGTTTAGCCACCATAGCGGCCCGCTTCCATGAAGGAATGCCACTTTAGGTAAGCTAAATCGGAGTTTCATAGGCTTTTGTTAAGCTGTCCTATTTTATTATACATGGAAAAAACTATTATATAAACTCCATTCTATCATTTCCAGGACACGCTCTTTCAGTATATGGTATAAGCTTATAACAGCAGCGGCAAGGGTTCGGGAGTATCGGCCACCGGTGTTGCCAGATTAGATCCCCTGCTTTGCTCTAGTTTTTGGGATCCATTATAAATCTCTCCACAGCCTTATATATCGGGCGAACAACGGCTTCAATGCCCTTCGTGATGTTTGGTACGGGCAGGTGTAAAACCCTGCCAAGACTCAAAGTAATTCCGATGGCAATCAAAACGAAGAAGGCTACAGTTTCGCGGTGAAGTTTTTGCCTGAGTAACCTGGGTAGCTCTATAGCTACAATAACGGCAAAGCCGGTTAAAATCAACAAAACGATTGGGAACATTCTCGACCTCCTGACCTGCACTTTTTAAGGACCCAATAACGGCGGCTTACTGATCATCCCCATGCGCCGAATGCGGGCATCTACCTGTACATGTACCTTTATGCTTGGAAAAATTTCCGGCCAGTCCTTTTTTATTTTCTTCCATTTCTGGGGGTATTTACGTCGAAATGCTTCTCCGAAACCAAAAGCATCGGAGCCTAATTCCTGTGCTTTATACACGGCCGCCATTACCTCTTGGCTGATAGCTTCCGCATGCAAACGGTCCAGCTCTCGAATTACCTCCGGTTTAGAGATGTCAAGGGGGCCTTCCACTTCCACAAGGTTGCCTTCTTCCCGGATCTTTACTGTCATTATAATTCCACCTTCTGTGATCTCTGGTTCAATTTTAGCATTAGAGCGCAAGATTTCTATTGTAACCTTGTTATCTTTTGGTCCGGGGCAGGAAAAGACGATTTGTCCTCCCTTTACCTCGTTAAGCACCCATAAAAGCCCGCGGGTTTCGGTTTCATTGAGAAACCCCACCATACGGTCTCCGCGGAAGAGGGCAGCCCCAGTAAGCCGAAGAGATAAAGATGGTTGAGGCGCTGTTTTTTCACCTTCCTTGACTCGCGCCGTAGGGTTAGGGGTCGCTTCAATTACACCTGCATAAGGTTCCTGCCCTTCCAGGCTTAGAGTTTCCAGAAAGCGGCTCAGGGAAACAGGTGCAAACCTGGAAGTTTGCCCCCGCCAAAGCATGATATCATTTATGCGCAGCGCCGGCACAACAGAATGGGGATTGGGGATATCAAGTATTTTTGCCGGGTCTCCTTTGGCAATGAAGACCATTGTTAAACCAGGCCGGATCTCCACATTGCGATTCAAAAAGTCGAGTACTTTCCCCACACTTTCCCTAGCCATTCCCTCACCGAAAATAAGGGTATGATTTTGCGCAAAGAACAGTCGCCGGGATGATTCATGTGAAATATTGCGCAGCGCATCGAACATGGTGGGACCTATCCCCTCATAGTTGCGGTAAGGCTTAACGTCAATACTGGCACCAGGTGTAATTCCTCCCCGCTGCCCTCCTCCGAGTGCACGTGGATTAGGCAGCTGGACAATGAGGCGGATTTGCTCATTGGAACTCCTGTCAATAGCCATAGCCATAACATAACCGAGATCTTCTATTCTGCGCAAATCCCAGCATCCTGTAATAAAGCAAATGAATAAGACGAGTATAAGTAACACCTGGCGTTTCAAAATCTTCCCCCCTGCCGGCGCAGGTCCGGCGGCTCAGGTTTAAGACCGGATACCTGTCGCTTTTGATTACGCTTGGAAAGTTCTGTGGGGCGCCTGCGCATCATCCATAACGGTGCTCTGGTGATAATATCTTTCCAGTCGTCAGGGTGAAAAGGGGTTAGTCCGGCCAGGTAAGGCACTCCGAAAGAACGCAACCCGGCGAGATGGATCAAGATAGCGAGCAATCCTGTGCTTACGCCAAACAGGCCCAGGGAACTAGCCAGGAGGATCATTGGAAAGCGTAAAATGCGGATGGAAATAGCCAGATCAAAGGATGGTGAGAGGAAGGAGCTAATCCCGGTCATAGCTACTACAATCACCATCTGCGGAGATACTAAACCTGCCGTTACCGCCGCTTCGCCAATTACCAGTGCCCCGACGATGCTTACCGCCTGACCTACCGCCCGGGGCAGCCGTACGCCGGCTTCCCGTAAAATTTCAAAGGCGACTTCCATAATCAGCGCTTCCAAAACTATAGCAAAAGGTACGCCCTCACGGGCGGCAACGAGGTTTAAAAGGAGCCTGGAGGGAATCATTTCCTGGTGGAAGGTGGTCACAGCCACATAGACGGACGGGAGGAGAAGGGAGGTAGCAAAGGCACCCCAGCGCAAAAGGCGAATGAAAGTACCCAGGATAAAATGGTGGTAAAAATCCTCCGGGCTCTGCATATGCGCTACAAATTCACCTGGCACGATGAGGGCAAAAGGTGTGTTATCAGTAAGTATGGCCACCCGTCCTTCAAGCAGATTAGCCGCCACCCGGTCGGGTCGTTCGGTAGTAACGGCCTGCGGGAAAAGGGAAAGTGGTTGATCCCGCAACATCTCCTCCAGGTAGTGCGATTCGAGAATACCGTCAACGTCGATACGCTGCAGCCTTTTCTTTACCTCGGCGACTAATTTCGGTGCGGCCAGGCCTCTAATGTACCCTACCACAACCTGCGTGTGGCTGATACGGCCGATGATTATGTTTTCCAGGATCAGGTTTGGCGTCTTAAGACGCCGTCGCAACAGGGTAATATTGATATGCAAGGTTTCGGTAAAACCTTCACGGGACCCCCGGATCACTGCCTCTGTCTCCGGTTCTTCCGGAGTACGGGTTATAAATCCAGCGGCTTCTAACACCAGGCTCCTTGATTCGCCATGCACCAGAAGAACGACAGAACCTTCCAGAACATGGTCAATTACGGCATGCAAATTGTCGCACTCTCTAACTACGTCCATCGGAAGGGCGAAACGCAAAATTTGATCCAGTAATGGACCTCGCTTCTTAAGTGGCCTGTAAGATATCATTAGCGGGTTAAGCAGGTTTTCGTTTAAAAGGCCGCGTTCTACCATACCCTCGATGAAAACTATTGCTGCTTCCGCTATTCCGCCTCCTATCTCGAACCGCCGGATAATAAAATCCGGGTTAACGCCAGAGATTTCCTGTAGGCGCTTAATATTAATTTCCAGATCCGGCTCGATAGGAATGCGGTCCAGATCGTGCCTTTCTACAGCCGGCTGATGGATCCAATTTATAGTATTTCGAAGCAAATCTTGTAGCTTCTTTTTGATGAGCTTTCGCATAAAAATCTCCTTTTCTCAGTTTAACCAGGCTGAGGTAATAATCATGTATTTTTGAGGATAATGTTGCGAATCCCAGCTATAGTTAAAAGAAAGCCGGTGATTATAAAATTGACCAGGATAATGGTAAAGGGGAATACCTCTCCGGAAAAAGAAAACAGCTCAGCAATATTTTCCCAGGCCTGTACCGCAAGCGCTGTCATTACTGCCATGGAGGGCAGGATCAACGGACGATAGTCTTTGAGGTTAAGCCACTGCGCCAGGCCAAGTATTCCGGCGAAAAAGAAGGTGGTCAACTTAATCATCATACCCCCCACCCACACCATCATAAAAAGGGCGTCCTGCCGTTCCAGAATCGGCAGCGCTTCTAATTTAATGCACCGTGCCATATTGAAGGTGGGGAACAGAGAACGGGCTGTTTCTGCCGGGCCTCCTAATCCAACTGCTCCTATAACTACAATCTCCATTGTTATAAAAAGGATGAGAACAGCCAGGAGGCTGGTCTTAACCGCCTTTTCTTTATTATTTATAAATGGATAGAGCATCAAGATTACCGCCGTTTCACCAAACCATCCACCAGGTGGAATCGCACCCAGTAATATTGGTCTTAGCCCATTCTCTAAGGGGGGAAGAAATCGCCATATCTTGATATCCTTTATAATTAACAAAAATATGAGTGCCAGTGTTGCAAATACCAGTGTCTGAACAATAGAACAGACCCGGCAGATCACCTCAAGTCCACCGTAAGCCGCGTAGGCGGCCAGCAGAGCAAGAATTAGCATGAAGACAACAGATGGCGTATACGGCATATAGGAGGAGCACATCAGGGCGGCAAATTCTTGCTGTATGAAATAACCGACGAAGAAAAAGTAAAAAACATAGATAAACCCCACCATCTTGCCTGGCAATGTACCGAGAATCTGCGGTGCATATTGTACTACCGATTTATTCGGAAAGCGTTTGGCCAGGCTGATGGCTGTATAAACCTGAAGACTGCCAAAAAAACAAGCTATGATTATGGATAGCCAGGCATCCTGCTTGGCATGCTTTGCTGTGATAGCCGGGGTAAATAAGATGGCTGTAGCTGAAACAATGCTCACCTGATATACCATGGCCTGGAGAGCTGAGATTTTTCCTTCTTCCCGCACAGGATCCACGTCCCTTAAGCTTTCCCTGGTTTATCCATATCCATTTGCCAGCTCTAGCGAGTATTAGAAATATTAGATGAAGTAGCGCTAGAGGGTATAATGCCGGTACTGTTAGCTATTGTGTTATTCATAACTGATATTTATGCATAAGAATGCGCCGATCAAACTGGATGTGTGTAATGGTTTGCCTTTTCTGCCCATGCCCCACTGCAACCAGGTGCGCTGTCCCCTTCCCCTCAGTTTTCCCAGCCGGCAATTTTTTTCGGGAAATTTGAGCGAACAGCAGGAATTTCGGCTTGGATGCAGAATAAACTTCTGCATAAAAAAAGAAGCCGCCGGAATGTTTTAAAAACAGGGGGTTCCAGCGGCTTCGGGGGCCTCAAAGTTAAGATTGTGTTTATTATTGACCTGGGGGAACTGAATAACTCCCTTTTTCTTTTTCTAGAGAATCTATAAGGATTTGTGATTTCTTTCACTTAAGAAGAATACCAAACCATTCTTAAAACGTCAATACCTGAATTGACATTATTCGTCTTTTTTACATCTTCTCTTTCCCCTGTTCCTGTTAAGGTTTATTCTGCTTCTGCTTTATTTATCTTTACCAGAAAAGCCTGCCATAACATTAACCGCTTTCAAATTGGATTATTACATCCCATAGAGATTGAGATTATAGACTCCATGTCACCTCCGGTGATACCAGCTAGCGACTTCGACTTATGGAAGGTCATGTAACCCGGAATTAAATTAGTGCCGGAGAGTCGAGCGGTAGACCGGCAGATGAACTTGGTGTATTTTCTGAGCAGACGCTCATGCCGCCCAGGCGCGAAGGATAAACCGGGACATATTTTCTGAGCAGTAACTAAAGGAATTGCGGTTTCAACAGCAAAAGTTACAATGAAAAAAATTTAAATAAAATAATAGGAGAGGTCCTGCTATGAATGTCAAGGAGATAGACACTCTGATAAATGGGCCCGCTTTAGTTCAGGGAGGCGTTAAGAGGCCCTCCGGCGATTTTGCGGGGAAACTTGCGGTGGCTTTTACACAAGGCGGTAATACCTTCGACCACCTGTTCCAGGCGGCGGGGCAGCAGTTCCAGGTTCCCCCGTCCCTCTTGAAAGCCGTTGCCTGGGCGGAATCGGGCTTCAATCCCCAAGCGGTATCCCGGGCTGGTGCCCAGGGGATCATGCAGCTGATGCCGGGTACGGCGAGATCGCTGGGGGTAACCGACCCCTTTAATCCTGTCCAGAACATTTTCGGTGCCGCCAGGTATTTGCGCTCCCTGCTTGACCGGTTTCAAGGAGACATCAGGCTGGCTCTCGCAGCTTACAACGCCGGACCTGGCGCAGTGCAAAGATACGGAGGTATACCTCCCTATAAGGAGACCCGGGAATACGTTGACCGGGTGCTTGCCTTCGTACAGAATACCGGTGTGAACCCGGCAGCGAACCAGGCAGGTGCAGCGCCCCCTCAGTTTTACATCAACGAGGCGATACTTCAAGCGGCTACCCCGATCCAACGGAACATCCCCGAGTGGGTGGAATTGTGGGCCCAGGCCCTGCTGGCGGAAGCCGCCCTGAAGATCGAATAATCCGGCAGCATAGCTGTGTTTAAGATCCTTATTCAAAAAGCATAATAAGAAAAACCAACCGCACAAACACTGAACCAAGGAGGCTTGTACTGATGGAAGTATACGTCGACCCTGATATTTGTATTAGCTGCGGCACCTGTATAAACATATGCCCTGAGGTATACGACTGGGATGAGGACGGAAAAGCTCATTGCCTGTACGAAGAGGTTCCCGTAGATCTTGAGGACTGCGCCCAGGAGGCCCTGGAAAGCTGCCCGGTTGACGCCATCAAGGAGGCCGAGTAACCCCCTAAAACATTTCGCTCTGCGTTTAATCAACTTTGCCCACGGCGATATCCTGATGACCCTTGCGCACGGCGACTGAAGAGGCTACCCTGATCACTTCCCTTGCCGTCTCGATTTTTATCGAAAACCTGGAGATCATGACGATCAGCGCCCAGCTACGACCCTTTAACGTGCCGGTGGAACACCTCCTGCAGGTTCGGCAAGGCGTGATTTATTTCACCGGATTAACCCCGGGAAAACGGAAATCAGGATCAGCATTGCTGTCAAAATGATCATGACCATCACTGTTACCCAGGCAACAGCGTTAAAGCTCCGGGAGTTGACGTATTTGCCCATGATGTCCCGGTTATTGATCAGAACCAGCATGAAGATCAGGACAAAGGGCAGCAGTATCCCGTTGATCACCTGGGACCAGAGCATGACCTGGATCAGGGGAAAG
>CADDZA010000033.1 GCA_902812435.1 Clostridia bacterium | reverse complement strand
TGAGTAACTTCCAATATCTCGTTCTTACGTAGTTTTACGCACCCAAAGATATTGGAGGTGAAACCAAATGATGTGGCTAGAAATATGCTTTAGCCGCAAGCAAGTGGAGTTTCCGAGAAACTACCCAATTAATTTAGGAGGTGGCGTATAATTAACAAAGATTTGCGGATCAACGAGGAGATCCGTGCCCGGGAGATTCGTTTAGTTGGCAGCGACGGCCAGCAGCTCGGGATTCTACCCCTGAAAGAAGGGCTCCGTATCGCCATGGAGCAGGGTTACGACCTTGTGGAGGTGGCCCCTTCCGCCAAACCCCCGGTCTGCCGGATCATGGACTATGGAAAATACAAGTATGAACAGAGCAAACGGGAAAGGGAAGCAAGAAAGAAACAGCGGGTCATCAATATCAAGGAACTTAAGCTAAGGCCCAAGATCGAGGAGCACGACTTTGAGGTAAAGGCGAAGAATGCCCGGCGCTTTCTACAGGAAGGCGATAAGGTAAAGGTTACATTGATGTTCCGGGGACGGGAGATCTCCCACGCCGAACTAGGACACAATCTCTGCATGAAGTTTTTCAAAAGGCTGGAAGACAGTGCAATCCTGGAAAAGGAGCCTAAGGTAGAAGGTCGCAATATGATTATGATCCTGGCGCCCAAGAACCAGGAACAGGTGAAAGGAGATTCAGATCATGCCAAAAATGAAAACACACCGGGCGACAGCAAAGAGGTTTAAACGCACCGCAAATGGCCTCTGGAAACGGGCGAGAGCATGGAGAAGCCACCTTTTGGGACACAAATCCAGCAAACGCAAGCGCCGGCTCCGGCAACCTGCAGTGGTTAGCGCTGCCGACCGGGGAAGAATGCAAAAGCTTTTGCCTTACATGTAAAAGTCAAGGAGGTTTTCAACCATGGCAAGAGTAAAAGGTGGACCGGTGACGCGCCGCCGCCATAAAAAAATATTGAAGCTTGCCCGGGGCTATCGGGGAGCAAAAAGCAAGCTGTTCCGCGTGGCAAACCAGCAGGTAATGAAGTCCCTGTATTATGCCTATGTCCATAGAAGGCTTAGGAAGCGGGACTTCCGTAAGCTGTGGATTGCCAGGATCAACGCCGCGGCCCGTTTGAACGGTTTGTCCTACAGCAAATTTATTAACGGCTTGAAGCAGGCGGGAGTTGTCATGAACAGGAAAATGCTTGCCGAACTGGCCGTCAATGATAAGGCTGCCTTCACAAAACTGGTCGACCTGGCGAAAAAGTACGTTTAGCCTGATAAAAAATATGTTCTCTCGTCAAAAAAGTATGGCAGCGGGCCATACTTTTTTTGCAAAGGATGATTTGGTTTAATGGTTAACGGTCTGAAACAGGCTGTTCAATTTGCGCGCAGCCTGAAAAAAAGAAAGGTTAGAGAAGCGGAACACCGCTTTATTATTGAAGGCATCAGTTTTGTTGAGGAGGCCCTGAAAAGCGGGGTTCATCTCGACTATTTAATATGCACCGAAAAAGGGCTGCAGCGGGAAAAGGGCAGGTCTTTGATTGAACACCCGGGTCTAGCAAATGTTACTTTATATATCGTGGAAGAGCGCATTTTTGAGAAAATAGCGGAAACCGAAACCCCCCAGGGCATACTGGCGGTCGGCAGGATGCCTGTTTGGACGGAAGAGGGAATCTTGCAAAAACGCGAGGGGACGTGGCTTGTCCTGGACGCGCTCCAGGATCCCGGAAACCTGGGCACCATCCTTCGAACAGCGGAAGCGGTGGAAGTTAAAGCCGTGTTCCTGGGGGAGGGAACAGTTGATCTTTATAACTCCAAGGTTCTTCGGGCGACTATGGGTTCGGTATTTCGGGTTCCCACTTTTAGCAAAGTGAACCTGAAGGAACTGCTCGGCCGGATGAAAGAGTCCGGCATTTTCGTTATCGCTGCTGATCCCTACTCGGACAAGATCTATTACCGGACAGATCTACGGTGCCCGCGGCTTTCGGTTGTTATCGGCAATGAGGGGCGCGGGATCAGCCCAGAGATCCTGGCACTGAGTGATAACAGGATCAAGATCCCCTTGCGGGGAAAGGTCGAGTCTTTAAACGCGGCCGTGGCAACTGCCCTGATCCTGTATGAAATTCAACGCCAGAAACAATTGTAGAGGCAGTGAGCCTTGTGATATAATCCTATAATAGCAAGTAAATATGTCTCCGAAAAGGTGCGTGGGATGGATGTCACTGCCGGCTCGTTTTTTCTGGCTGATCTTCGAATGTACCGGGTCCCTGCAAGCATACCTTCTCTATCGGAGATTTCTGCTTCAGTAAGATAACTGATGCTGTGAAAAACAATGCCCAGGAGAGTAAGGATCGGAGGGTTCTTTCAGGGAGGCCGTGCCGTGACTGGAAGCCCGGCCAGAATCCCGATTCTGAAGTTCGCCTGGAAGTTGCCGCATTGAACCTCTGGGAGCAAGTAGGTGCGGCCGGGTTCTACCGTTAAAAGGATTGACCCTGAAAGTGGGCCGTTGAAGGCCAAGAAGGGTGGTACCGCGTGGGTTGCTGACCCCCGTCCCTTTTGGACGGGGGATTTGTTTATGTTTGGCAAAGGAGTGTGAGAAAAGATTGGAACAGGAGATACTCGGCATTAAAGAAAGTGCCCTTTCAGAACTGGGCTCGGCTCAGACCAGGGAAGACCTCCAGGCAATAAGGGTCAAGTACCTCGGAAAAAAGGGGGAACTGACCAGAATTTTAAGGGGGATGGGGGGACTTTCTCCCGAACTGCGCCCAAAGGTGGGACAGCTTGCCAATCAGGTGCGTACTTTTATAGAGGATGAATTGGATCGCCGCTTGCTGGTTATTTTGGAGCAGGAGAAACAGAAGCGGCTGGAAGCGGAGGCCATCGACGTGACCCTCCCCGGGCGCACCATGCGGCGCGGTCACAAACATCCGCTGACGATAGTTCTCGAAGAGATTAAGAATATCTTTACCGCCATGGGTTTTGATATTGCGGAAGGGCCTGAGGTGGAATGGGACTATTACAACTTTGAAGCATTAAACATCCCCAAGGGGCATCCAGCACGGGACATGCAGGATTCCTTTTATATCACGGAAGAGATCCTGCTGCGCACCCATACCTCTCCCGTCCAGATCCGCACCATGGAAAAAACGGTGCCGAACCTGCCTGTAAGGATCATCGCTCCGGGCAAGGTTTACAGAAGGGATGACGATGCCACCCATTCCCCGATGTTTCACCAGGTCGAGGGGCTTCTGGTGGACCGCAACTGTACGCTGGGGGATCTAAAAGGAGTTTTGCTCACCTTTGCCCGTCAGATGTTTGGTGAAGACCGGGAGATCCGGCTGCGGCCGAGCTTTTTCCCTTTTACCGAACCCAGCGCCGAAGTGGATATCTCGTGTTTCAGTTGCAAGGGGGAGGGATGCCGGGTTTGCTCGGGAACAGGCTGGCTGGAGATCCTGGGAGCGGGTATGGTGCACCCCAAGGTCCTGGAAAATGCCGGCTATAACCCGGAAGAGGTGATCGGGTTTGCCTTCGGCATGGGGGTGGAGCGAATAGCTTTATTGAAGTATGGCATCAACGACCTGCGTCTCTTTTTTGAGAACGACATAAGATTCCTGCGCCAGTTTTAAGGGGGTATGAGCCTTGCGCCTTTCATATAAATGGTTGAAAGAATACGTTAGGTGCGATCTGACCGTTGAAGAGTTGGCGGATAGGCTGACCATGTCAGGCATTGCCGTCGAAGGGATCACCCCTCCTATTCCCGGCCTGTCGCAGATCCTGGTGGGAAGGATCACGGAACTTGTCCCACACCCGAATTCGGACCATCTAACGATATGTCGGGTGGACACCGGCTACGAGATATTACAACTGGTCAGCGGGGCACCGAACCTGGCTAAGGGTATCAACGTTCCGGTAGCCAGGCCCGGAGTGACCCTGCCGGGTGGAGTTACCGTTGAATCCAGAACCTTTCGCGGTGAGAAATCCGAGGGCGTTATCTGTTCCGGTGCGGAGCTGGGAACCGATGAATGGGGTTACGGCGATGAAAAGGGGGTACTGGTACTTGATCCCGGCCTTGCACCGGGAACCCCCCTTGACGTAGCCCTCGGGTTTGACGATCACATCCTTGAGTTTGAGCTCACTCCCAACCGGGGCGACTGTTTGGCCGCGATCAACATCGCCCGGGAGGTCAGGACCCTGACCGGGGGAGAGTTGAGATTGCCCGATGTTAGCGTCAAGGAGACAAACGAACACACTGGGGACCTAATCAGGGTGAAGATAGAGGAACCAGGCTTGTGCAGGCGTTATGCTGCACGGATTATCCGGGATGTAAGGATTGCCCCATCACCCCCCTGGCTCCAGTACCGGCTGCGTTCCGCCGGAATCAGGCCGATCAACAACATCGTGGATGTTACCAACTACGTCATGGTGGAAACCGGACAACCGCTTCATGCCTTTGATTACGACAAATTGCATGGCCGTCAGATCATCGTCAGACATCCCTATCCCGGTGAAAAGATGGTTTCTCTCGATGGGGTTACCAGGGAGCTTGACCAGGAAATGCTGGCTATCGCCGATGCCCGGGAGCCCGTTGCGCTGGCCGGTGTGATGGGGGGCCTGGCCAGTGAGGTGACGGAAGCAAGCCGGACCATCCTGCTGGAGTCCGCCTATTTTGACCCCTTGAATATCAGGCGCACGGCCAAACAGCTTGGAATGAGGACTGAGGCGGCCCAGCGCTTTGAGAAAGGAGTCGACATCAACGGGGTTATCAGGGCACTTGACCGGGCGGCCCATTTGATTGAAGAACTTGGAGCAGGAATTGCCACCGCCGGAGTAGTTGACGAGTATGTCCGCCCGGAGGCGCCACTGACTATCCGGCTCAGAACTGCCAGGGTCAATCAGGTTTTGGGAACGAATTTGGACCGGGCAGCAGTCCAAGACATTATGGCCCGCCTGGATTTTTCCTGTGAACTTTGCGGTCATGACAGCCTCCTGGTGAATGTACCCTCGTACCGTCATGACATCGACCAGGAAATTGATTTGATTGAAGAGGTGGCGCGGCTCTATGGTTATGATCTGATCAAACCGACGATTCCTGTGGGGGTGCTTGCCCACAGCAACAGTCCCCGCCGCAGCCAGCTACGGGAATTAATAACCGAAGCCATGGTGGGCGCGGGGTTGAACGAAATCATTACTTACAGCTTTATCGGCGAAAGTTCACTGGATAAGCTGGGCATGACCGGCCCCAATACCTTTGAACGGTTGGTCCATATTCAGAACCCGCTGCGTGAGGATCAGGGAGTTCTCCGGCCTTCTCTGCTACCCGGTCTGGTGGATACCATCAGCAGCAATTACAAGCACAAGCAGATAAATCTTGGTTTCTTTGAATTGGGATTGGTTTTTGAACACAACGGGCGGGATAAATTGCCTATGGAAAAGTTGCGCCTGGGGATGGCGGCCTGCGGTGAAGTTGAACGGGAATGGCTCGAGCCCGTTCAGGAACGGGATTTTTATTACCTGAAGGGCATTATGGACGGTTTATTTGAACTGCTGGGTGTCAGGAATGTGAGTTACCGTCCCTGGAGGAATACCCGTATCCTGCACCCGGGGCGTTCGGCTCAGATTTGCGTAGGGTCCGAGGTGGTTGGCATTATAGGAGAACTGCACCCGGATGTTCTTGAAAGGTATGACCTGCCGGTCAGGGTTGTTGTGTCGGAACTGGATCTGGCGGCCGTTGCCCCCTTCATCAACTTGAGCACCGTGTTCCAGCCGCTGCCGCGTTTCCCCGGCATCTCCCGGGACCTGGCTGTCGTGGTTCCCGTTGACATTCCGGCGGAAAGCATCAGAAAGACCATCGTGGAAACCGGGGGAACACTCCTCAAGGAATGCCGCCTGTTTGACGTTTACCAGGGGCCCCAACTTCCTGAGGGGCACCGCAGCCTGGCCTACTCTCTCTTCTTCCAATCCCAGGAGCGCACCCTTACGGACGAGGAAGTTACAGAGGTCTATGACAGAATACTCAAAAACCTTGAGAGCCAGTACGGTGCACGCCTGAGGTAGGATGCGGCAGGATTTCAATCTCATTTAAGCGAAGAGTTATAATAACCGGACGCAGGAAGGGGGAAGTTAGGTATGGAGGAGAATGGAATGGAAGAGAAAACGAAGGTGACGGTGAAGATCTACGGCGAAGAGTATGTGATTAAAGGCTTCGCCGGCGCCGAATACATTGAAGGTATAGCCGCCTACGTCGACAAGAAGATGCGACTGATCGGGAATAGGAATCCCCATTTGTCGCTCAGCAAAGTGGCCGTTCTGGCCGCCTTGAACATTGCCGACGAGTTGAACAAGCTCCAGGAGGATTACGACAGCCTGGTCAAGCTGCTGGAGGAAGAGAAGGCTCTGAAATAGCAGGTGGCCAAGATGACCAATTGGGAAGTTGCACAAATTTTTCTTGAGATCGCTGAACTGCTGGATATACTCGGGGAAAATCCCTTTAAATCCCGGGCGTACCGGAAGGCGGCACGGGTTTTACAGAATACACCCCTTGAGGTGGAACAACTCGCTCGAGACGGTAGGCTTAAGGAGATTCCCGGTATCGGTGCTGCCCTGGAGGACAAAATCAAGGAACTGGTTGCAACGGGAAAGCTGCGTTACTATGAGGAGTTAAAGAAAAAAGTTCCTCAGGGCTTGCGCGAAATGCTGCGCATTCCCGGGGTGGGGGCTAAGACGGTACAGCTCCTTTACCGGAACCTTAACATTACCTCCCTGGACGAGCTGGTTGCTGCCGCAAGGGAGCAGCGCTTGCGTCAACTGCCGGGGATCGGAAAGAAGACCGAGGAGGCAATTCTAAAGGGGATAGAGTGGGTCCGCCGGCGGGAAAAACGCTGGCCGCTGCACTTCGCTTCGGCTGTTGCTGGTGAAATTCAACGCTTTCTCGAAGAACAGCAGGAAGTGATCAAAGTGACAGCAGCAGGCAGTTACCGGCGCGGGCGGGAAACGGTGGGAGACCTCGACTTTGTGGTTGCCTCCGAGGATCCTCCAACTGTTGTTCGAAAGTTTGCCGGGGCTCCGTGGGTGCAGGAGGTTATAGCTGAAGATGAGAACGAGGCGACGGTGCTCACCAGGTGGGACATTCAGGTCGACCTCCTGGTGGTCAAACCACCTTATTTTATTTCTGCACTGCATCACTTCACCGGGTCGCCGGAGCACAATGTTGCCCTGCGCGAAAGCGCCCGTGGCCTTGACTGCAAGATCAGCGAGTATGGAATTACAAAGGAAGGGACAACTTTTTACCCTGAAACCGAAGAGGAGTTCTTTGAACATCTCGGCATGATGTACATACCACCGGAACTGCGGGAGGGGCAGGGGGAGATCGAGGCCGCCCTGAATGGTACGCTTCCCCGGTTGGTGGAGTCAAATGACATCAAGGGCGACCTCCATGTACACAGTGATTGGAGTGACGGGGTAAACACTATGGAGGAGCTGGCGGCGGCAGCAAAGCGGCGCGGCTACAGATACCTGGCGATCACCGACCATACCAAGTCCTTGAGCATCGCCCATGGTCTTGATGAAGAAAGGCTTCTCCGCCAGCGGGAGCAGATCGACCTCATGAACAGGGATCTCGACGGGTTGCATGTGCTGGCAGGGATGGAAGTGGATATCCTGCCGAACAAGGATCTCGACTTCGATGACCGCATCCTATCGGAGATGGACCTTGTGATCGCTTCAATTCATTCCGGGTTTAAGCAGGATCGGGAGACCTTGACCGATCGGATTGTCGAAGCCATGAAAAACGAGCATATAGATATTATCGGCCATCCTACCGGGCGCCTCATCGGCAGGAGGGAACCCTACGAACTGGATGTTTCCCGCGTCCTAGAGGTGGCGGCAGAAACCGGGACCGCCATGGAGATCAATGCATCTCCCGATCGCCTCGACCTGAAGGATGTTTATATTCGAGAGGGGAAGAGCCTGGGGGTAAAATTTGCAATTAATACCGACGCCCACGACGTTAACTTCCTGGACGACATGCGTTACGGCCTGCTCACCGCAAGGCGGGGTTGGGCGAAAGCGGAGGACGTGATCAATACCTGGCCCTTACCGAAACTGAAGAGATGGCTGAAGAAAAAGACTTGATGCGAGAAAAACATCCGTTAAGTCTCGATGCTCTTTTGACTTTCCTGTATGTGAAAACGAAATTGTTGGGGAGGTAGAAACTGTGAAAATTCGGGAGATATACGAGATTGCCGTGCAGAAGGGTAAGGAGGCCGATCCGCGAGGAGCCGCGGAGGTGGCCCGGGTTTTAGAAAAGGAGCAGAAGGCTTATCAAGAATTAAAAGATGGCGATAAAAAGGAATTCGATCAAGAAAGGTTGTGGAATCCTTACAGCGACACCAGGATTCTATACGGAGAAGAAGAGACGGAAGTGCAAGGGGTTTTGGCCGGTATTGATATGGAGGTGGGAGAGGTCCTGCTTGCGGACCGTCTCAGGGAAAAGGGAAGGCGGATTGACCTCATCATCTCTCACCATCCCGAAGGAAAAGCCCTGGCCGCTCTGCACGATGTGATGCACATTCAGGAGGATGAACTTCACCGGATGGGTGTACCCATCAACATTGCCGAAGGAATCCTGGCGGAAAGGATTGCACAGGTGGAAAGGCTGCTTGCTCCGACCAACCACAATCGTGCGGTTGACGCTGCCCGGGCACTGGGAATACCGTTTATGTGTGTCCACACACCGGCCGATAATTTGGTGACAAGCTTTTTGGAACGGTTGATGCAAGAAAAGGCTCCGGAAACGTTGGGTGAGCTAATCAAAGTCCTCAAAGAAGTACCCGAGTATGCTCATGCCGTGAAATACAAGGCCGGCCCGAAGATTGTTGTCGGAAGCGAGAAGAGACGGACGGGAAAGATCTTCGTGGACATGACCGGGGGAACCAGCGGTGCCAAGGAAGCCTACGAAAAACTGGCCAACGCAGGGGTGGGCACTGTGATCGGGATGCACATGGGCGAGGATCACCGGAAGGAAGCGGACAAACACCATATCAACGTCATAATCGCCGGGCATATTGCCAGCGACTCTATCGGACTCAATCTTTTCCTCGATGAACTGGCCAAACAAGGGATAGAAATTCATCCCTGCTCAGGGCTGATCCGGGTCAGCCGTATTTCGTGAAATTTTTATATTATGAACAGTCTGGAGGTTAACGGAGTAACGGATGACGGAAAAAAGGATGCCGGAACTGCTTGCCCCAGCGGGTTCTCCCGAGGCTTTACGGGCTGCCGTGGCTAACGGGGCAGACGCCGTTTACCTGGGGGGCAGGTATTTCGGGGCACGCGCCTATGCAGAGAACTTTACACGGGAAGAGTTGATTGAAGCCTTTAACTATGCTCACGTTCGCGGCGTCAGGGTATATGTGACGGTAAATACCCTGGTTGATAACGGGGAATTCGGAGAATTAGCGGATTACCTGTTTTTTTTGTACCGGGAAGGAGCCGATGCCGTGCTGGTGCAGGATCTGGGGGTTGCCGGTTTTATCAGGAGTGTTCTCCCGGAACTTCCCATGCACGGGAGTACTCAGATGACCGTTCACAATGCACCGGGGGTGCAGTTTCTGGCTGATTTCGGTTTTCAGCGCGTTGTACTGGCGCGGGAAACGACTTATGCAGACCTGCAGGCGATCAAGCAGAAGACATCCCTGGAACTGGAGGTCTTCGTCCACGGGGCTCTCTGCTTCTGTTACTCCGGTCAATGCCTTTTTAGCAGCCTGGTGGGGGGGCGCAGCGGGAATCGCGGGTGCTGTGCCCAGCCCTGTAGGCTCCCATACCGGCTTGTTGATGCCCACGGAAAAGAGCTGGATTCCGCCTGCCCCGGTGAACATTTATTGAGCCCTAAGGACCTGATGCTGATCAGGGAGCTTCCGGCTTTGATCGATGCCGGTGTAACTTCCCTGAAAATTGAGGGCCGCATGAAGCGGCCGGAATACGTAGCGACAGTTGTGAGAATCTACCGGACCGTCCTTGACAGGGCATACCGTGACCCGGCCGGATTTAAGGTCACCGACGAGGAAATTCGTGATCTTGCTCAGATCTTTAATAGGGGTTTTACCACCGGTTATTTCTACGGAAACCCGCGCCGGAGGCTGATTGGATACACCAAGCCCAACAACCGGGGGCTTCCCTTAGGACGGGTTATTCGCGTGACGCCGGAAAGGCGGGTTGTGTTTGAGACACACCTTCCCTTACGGGTTGGTGACGGCATTGAATTCTGGACAGGGAGCGGCAGGGAGGGCATGATGGTGCACAGCCTGCAGGTAAGCGGAAGACAGGTTTCTGAGGCAGAACCGGGGATGAGGGTGGAAATTACGGCACCGTTTCCTGTCAGAGCGGGGGATCGCATCTTCAAGACACACGACGAGAGGTTGATCCAGGCGGCACAGGAAAGCCTGCGCGGCGCCGGAAGGCGCCGGGTACCCCTGAAGATCAGAGCGATTGGCAAAAAGGGGAGACCCTTTGTGCTGAAAGCATGGGATCCTGACGGACTCCATGTGGTCAGCAAAGGTAATTTCCTGGGGGAAAGCGCCTTGAAGCACCCGCTTGCGCCGGAAAAAGTGAGGGAACAGGTGAATCGCCTGGGAAACACCCCCTTTGAACTCGAAGAATTTGATTGTGAACTCGACCAGGACGTGATGTTTCCCTTAAGCGAGATCAACGCAGTACGGCGGAATCTCACCGCTGCTCTGGAGGATGCCCGTGTGCGCAGGTTTAAGCGAAGTGTACCAAAAGGGAGCCTGGAACGAGAGGATTCATTCTGGAAATCAATAAGGAATCAGGCACAGTCTAATAAACAGCTGGGGGCGAGGCCGTCTCTGGCTGTGGCTGTGGGTGATTTTCCAGCTCTCCAGGCCGCGCTTGAAGCAGGCGCTGAGATTTTATATTTTGGAAGCCCGTCCTACCGGGGGAGGAAGCCCTGGAACTGGAACCTGGTGGAGCAGGGGGTTGAAATGTGCCGGGAGCAAAAAACAGAGGCATTTCTCATCATTCCCCGAATCTGGCAGGAGCGGGATCGATCTTCAGTTGAAGAGATTTTAGCTAAAGCCTGCGCTCTCCATGCCGATGGGGTGCTTGTCGGCGACCTGGGGGGACTGTATCTTGCCATGCAAAGCGGCCTGAGGATAATTACGGATTTTTCTGTTCCGGTTTTTAACGATCCTGCGGTAATGACACTGCTGGACAGGGGGGTCAGGAGGGTTACGCTTTCCCCCGAGCTGAACCGGGAGCAGCTGCATAATCTCGCTTTTCGCGGAACGGGTTTCCTGGAGCTTTTAGTGCACGGGACCCTCCCCTTGATGATCAGCGAACACTGTGTCACCGGCGCAGTTGCCACCTTTAGTCATCCGGAAGGTGACGATGTCTGTCCGCATCTCTGCCAGAAGGCCTCCTGTTTTTTGAAGGATCGCCGGGGGTATCTCTTTCCCCTGGTACAGGACGAAAAGTGCCGGATGACCCTTTACAACGCCAGGGAGCTCTGCCTGATCGAATTTCTCGACGAGATTTTAGCAGCAGGTTATAGCAATTTCAGGCTTGAATTGCGCTATTTTGAGGCTGCACTGGTAAAGCGAATAACTGCGATTTACAGGCGGGCATGCGATTTATGGGCGGCTGGCAGGTGGGATAAAAAAGCAGGTAAAAAGGCGTGGGAGGAACTGTCGGAGATTTCCCTCCAGGGCTTAACCCGCGGGCATTACCTGAGGGGAGTGCTGCAAGAGGAAGAGTCAAGGGTAAGGGAGTGCTAAATTGGACAGGTATTCTTTGAAAAAACTCGAATTTCATAAGATCAAGGAGATGCTGGAAGCTTTCTGCCAGACCCCGTTGGGTATTTCCCACGTACGCGACCTGGAGCCTTCCAGTGACATGGAAGAAATACTGAGGGCCCAGGCCGCAACAACGGAGGCGGTCCACGCCAGAAGGCTGAACCCCGATTTGACGCTTGCCGGCATTTCTGACCTTGCTCCCTTTCTAAGGCGTGCCGCCATCGGCGGGGTACTTGAACCACATGAACTCATGCTCATCAAGGATACCCTTGCTGCGACCGCTAAAATAAAACAGGGAATACTGCAGATCAATATGGAGCTTCCCCATCTCCGGTCACGGGCTGCTGCATTGGAGGAGTGCAGGCAGCTTCGGGAAAAAATCAATTTCTGCATCCTTCCCGAAGGTGATGTAGCCGACGATGCCTCTGTCGACCTGGCGAAACTGAGACGCCAGATCAGGAACCTTGAGGCGAAGGCCAGAAGCCAGCTTGAGGAAATCCTTGTAAAACAGGACTGGTTGAGATTTCTGCAGGAACCCATCTATACGGTGCGGGGGGACCGTTACGTGGTGCCCGTGAAACAGGAGTACCGCAACCAGTTTCCCGGCATCGTTCACGATCAGTCCGCAAGCGGAGCAACGGTCTTTATGGAACCGCTTCCCCTTGTCAAGACCATGAACGAACTCGCCGCCACGAGGTCGGCGGCTCACCAGGAGGAACTCCGGGTTCTCGAAGAACTAACCAGGCTCGTGGCCGTCTATCACGATGAAATCAGTGAAAACTTGAAGCTGCTTGGAGAACTGGATTTTATCTTTGCCAAGGGAAGCTTGAGTGAAAAAATGAAAGGCCAGGCTCCCCAATTCAGCGAGAACGGCCAGCTTGTACTTAGACGAGGGAGGCACCCACTGCTGAAGGGGGAGGTTGTCCCCCTTGATCTCCACCTGGGAAGGGACTTCGACTGCCTGATCATCACCGGTCCGAATACAGGCGGCAAGACGGTTGCTTTAAAGACGGTCGGGCTGCTGGCTTTAATGGCGCAGTCGGGGCTGCATGTTCCCGCAGGGGATGGAACGGTTTTCCCGTGTTTCATGGATGTTTTCGCCGACATCGGGGATGAACAGAGTATCGAGCAGTCCCTCAGCACCTTCTCCGGGCACATGACCAATATTATACGGATCCTGCAGAAGGCCGGGAAAGGAACCCTGGTCATCCTGGATGAGCTCGGGGCGGGAACCGATCCCGAGCAGGGAGCTTCCCTGGGGATGGCGATCCTGGAATGCCTGATGCAAAAAGGGGCGCTGATCATTGCTACGACCCATTACAGCGAGTTAAAGGTTTTCGCCCATTCCCAGCCCCGTGCCGAGAATGCCTCCGTGGAGTTTGACAGCGTCACCCTCAGGCCGACGTACAGGCTGGCCATCGGTGTACCCGGAGAGAGCAATGCATTCGAGATCGCAAGCCGCTTGGGACTCCCCCCTGAAGTTGTTGAACGCGCCCGGACTTTTCTGAGGCCGGAGCAAAGGGAACTTTCCGAGTTAATCCAGCACCTCAAAGAGGATCAGTTTGCCGCTTTAACCGCCCGTACTGAGGCTGAGCGCTTAAAGACAGAGGTTCAGCAGTTGCGGAATAAGCTAAAGCAGGAGGAAGAACGGGTCAGGGAGAAGGAGAAGAAAATCCTGGCTAAAGCTGCCGAGGAAGCGCGGGAACTCCTGCGCACCGCAAGGCGGGAAGCGGAGCAGTTGATCCGGAGCCTGCGGGAGGAGCAGCGGAAACAGCCGGTTCAGGAGAGATTGCGGATTGCCCACCAGGCCCGGGAGAGATTAAACGAGCTTGCCGGTAAGATTGAGGAAAAGATAGGGGAACAGGTGTCGCTACCCCAGGGCGAACCGGTCAGTGATGTTAAACCGGGCGATCTGGTTGCAGTTCCGCGATTTAACCAGCAGGGTTACGTGCTAGACCACCCGGACTCCCACGGAAATGTGATGGTGCAAATAGGAGCGCTCAAGTTGAAACTACCTCTTGCGGAACTGCGCCAGGGCAAGCAGGAAATAAAGCAGGAGACCCATTCTACCCGGAGGTCCGGCACCATAGAGCAGAATGCAGCGGTGTCTCCTGAGTTTGATTTCCGCGGCCAGCGGGTTGAGGACGCCCTGGAAAATGTCGACAAGTACCTTGATGCCGCCTACCTGGCGGGGATACAGAAAGTGACCCTGATCCACGGGAAGGGAACAGGAGTATTAAGGGATGTCTTGCAAAAATATCTTGCAAAACATCCCTTCGTGGCCTCTTTCCGGCTTGGCACATACCAGGAGGGGGGAACGGGTGTGACCATCGTCCAGTTCAAATAGGTGCTACTGCTGGTTGCTGTTCCCCTCTTCATTTTTTCCCTGATTGAATAGCCGGTTCAGGTTTAAATTAATTTTTTTGACCTGGTGATCCGGGAGCGGGCAACGCAGTTTAGGCACATCTTTAACCGGAAACTCCCGTTCCTCAACAAACTCGGGGGGACATCCTCCTGTTTCCAGCAAACCCGGCGTGTTGGCCAGGTAGAGTGTTCCGTTATGACGCGGGTCGGTGCAAACCTTCACCCGAACGACCTGGTCCTGACCACCTCCGGCTCCGTGAAGCGGGCAGGACTCTGTCGGTAGGGCCTCCCGGGCATCCAGCGGAGCCTTCCCCGAGTAGGGGGGCCGCTTCAGGAAGACGGCGCTGATCCGGTTGGGGCAGTAAGGAGTCGCCAGTTTCCCGGAATCAGGGCAGATTTCGGCCTGCACGTGCACGTCGCAGGTTTGGGTGGGCACCGTACCCTGGACGAACAACTCGTTGGGTATCACCTCATTGGGAGGGCAGAAGGCGTTAGGAAGCTTTCCCGACTTGCTGCAAATGGTGGCCCGCACAAGGCCGCCTGGTTGCGGAAAATCACGGACAGGTAAACCCTCGGTAGCCTTTTGCATGACAGCCTTCCAGATGCGTAACGGGTAACCGCTGCCCCATGTGCCGGAGGGCATCTGCTCCTCCTTGTCAAATCCCATCCATACTGCGCCCACGAATTCGGGTGTATACCCAATAAACCAGGCGTCCACGTGATGTTCAGTCGTTCCGGTTTTTCCGGCGACCGGGCGGTTCAGCTGTGCCCTTTGTCCCGTTCCCGCCCGTACCACGGTGCGCAGCAGGTCGGTCATGATGTAGGCGGTCTGCTCTGACATGACCACCTTTTTATGAGGTTGGGCCTCATAGAGAACCTCACCGTTGCGGTCCACGATTTTGCGGATTGTGTGGGGCTGGATGTAGATCCCCTGGTTGGCAATAGCACCATAGGCTCCTGCCATTTCCAGAGGGGATATCCCATAGGTAATGCCTCCCAGAGCGAGAGAGAGATGACGGTCCCTGGCGGGATCCAGGGTGGTGATTCCCAGTTTTTTCGCAAAATCATAGCCGTAATCCACGCCAATGCGGTCCAGCAACCTTACGGCATAGGTGTTCACAGACCACTGGACGGCAGTGCGCATCGGGATCAGTCCGCGGTAGACATTGTCGTAATTGTAAAAGGTTTTGTTTCCGAAGGTCGCCGGGACGTCGTCCAGGATGGTGGCCGTGGTGTACCCCTTTTCCAGGGCCGGGGCGTAGACCACGATCGGTTTGATGGCGGAACCGGGTTGCCGCTTGGCCTGGGTGGCCCTGTTGAAGGAGCGAAGCTGAGAATACTTGCGTCCTCCGACAAGAGCCTGGATTTCTCCGGTGTGCTGGTCAAGCAGGACCATTGCTCCTTCGACCTGTTTTCCGTGCTGATCTGCAGGGAAGTTGGAAGGGTTTCCAAAGACCTGTTCCATTTTAGCCTGAACCGGTTTATTTAAAGAGGTGTAGATTTTCAGGCCTCCCCGGTAAACCAGGTTCTGGCTTGCTTCCCTGGAAATGCCCTGCTGTTCCAGAACTTTTTCCGCTTCGGTGATCACATTATCGGTAAAGTAGGGGTAAGCGTAAGCTGTTTCAACATTCCCCTCGCGGTATTTGAGCTTTTCGTTCTTAGCCTGCTCTGCCTCGGAGGCGGTGATCTTCCCGTACCTGACCATGAGATCGAGTACGAGATGCTGGCGGCGCCTTGCCAGTTCAGGGTTGCTGAACGGGTTGTAGTTGTTCGGACTGCGTACGATCCCCGCTAGCATGGCGCTTTCAGCCAGGGTGAGATTTTTAGCGTCCTTTCCGAAGTATAAATGTGAGGCTGTCTGAATTCCGTAGGCGCCGTTGCCGAAGTAGATCCTGTTCAGATAGAACTCCAGGATTTGATCCTTGGAATAGCGGCGTTCAACCTCGACGGCAAGGATAGCTTCCTGAATCTTGCGTTTGAGTGTTTTTTCAGAACTTAGGAAGGCGTTCTTAACAAGCTGCTGGGTGATGGTGCTGCCACCCTCGGATCCGACTCCTCCTTTTATATTGGCCACCACCGCCCGGCCGATTGCTTCCACGTCAACCCCATGGTGCTGGTAGAACCTGTTATCCTCAACAGCAATGAAGGCATCGGGGAGATATGGCGGAAGTTCCGCCAGTGAAACCGGGGTGCGGTTTTCCTCGGCGAAAACAGTGGTTGCCGGTTTGTTATTCTTATCGTAGATGATCGTGGATTCGCTTCCAGCCAGTTTATTTGGGTCCCACGCCGGAAGGGTTACGATTGCTCCGGCGACGTAACCGCAGCCAACCACAACGAGACAAAGGCTTATCAAAAGCAGACCAAGAAGCAGGACGCGGGAAAACCGCAGTTTTCTTTTTATCCTTCTTTTTTGAGATTTATATAGCTCTGTTTCCCTGCCAGGCATTTCTCATCCCCCAGTTTAATGGTGTAAGGACACCAGAAAACAATCAAGCAGGCACTACGCCTTGAGATTGATGTCCGGAGCCGGTCCGGTGAGAGGAGTCAGGTTCAATTCCTGGGCGTGCTCAATTGCGTCCTGAGGCGCCACAACTATGAGAATGTCGTCCACTTGAATGACCGTATTAGCTTCCGGTGAAACTATTTCCTTGCCGTTTCTTTGAATCGCCAGCACCGTACCCCCGGTGCGGGCACGGAAGCGGACGTCCTCCAGGCTTTTCCCGATCAATGGAGAGCCGGGTTCCACACGAAACTCATGAATGCGCTGGAAGCGGTTGGCCATTTTGAATGTATAATCCAGGAGTTCATTGGTAAGCTCGGCGATCTCCGCATCCAGCCTGCTTCTTTCCTCGAGGTATGTATGCAGGCGCTTTTGAATGTCTGCGAGGATCTGTCGCTGGCCGTATTCCGCCAGGTAGTTTCCGGCGGCAATATGGTTTTGCACCGTTACGCCGACGCCGGGCTGCAGTTTGACGATTCCTCTTTCCTCCAAAATAGCCAGGGCGCGCCTGATTGTCTCCGGTGACACGTTATATCTTCCAGCCAGTGAGGAGCGTCCGAAGATACGCTGGCCTTCCCGGTATTCCCCCCGGGCAATCCTCGTGGCAATATCAACGGCAATGTTTATGTACCGTGCCGAACGGTTGCGATGTTGAACTTCTGGCACAAAGGTCATCCTTTCCGAACGAACTACCAATTTGATATGATGGATATGATTGATATCATTGATATCTTTGATATCAAGTATAGCACAGAAGATGCGGTATTGTCGAAGCACTGGGGAGGTCTGATGCTGTCAAGTAAAAGTAGGTTGTTCCCTGTAACCACCAAAGCAACTCAGCCAGATTAAATTTTAGAAACTAAACATGAATCATAAAGATTAAAAACATACGGTTGGCGGCCTTGACTGCTAC
>CADDZA010000032.1 GCA_902812435.1 Clostridia bacterium | reverse complement strand
AAACGCAAAACGTGTGCCTATGCATTTTTCGTTTTTGCCTCGGTTCCGAACCCGCTAACCCTTGATATTAAAGGATCGCTCTTCGAAATTATCGCTAAAAATGCCTCGGTACTGTCGAACTCCGGTGAAAGGAGCTTGCAAAATGTACAGAAGAAAAATGATCTTGCAGGTCCTGGCGCTGATCCTGGTGGCCGCCACCCTTGCCGGGTGTGGCGGTCAGCAGGCGCCTCCCAACAGGCAGAGGAAGAAAAGGTGTTGAATGTTTTTAACTGGTCGGAGTATATGCCCCAGTCCGTAATTGATAAATTTACTGCCGAAACGGGTATCAAGGTCAACTACAACACCTATTCCTCCCAAGAAGAGATGCTGGCCAAGCTGCAGGCCGCCCCGGGGTCTTATGATCTCTGTGTGGTTTCCGATTACATGGTGGAGGTTATGACCAAGCAAGGTTTACTTGAACCCATCAAGCTGGACAAGATTCCCAACTTTAAGAACGTGGATCCGCTGTACAGGAACCCGCCCTATGACCCGCAGAACAGGTACACCGTTCCTTATATGTGGGGTACGGTGGGTATAGCGATAAATACCGACAGGGTAAAGCGTCCGGTGACCAGCTGGCTGGATCTGTGGGACCCCGCCTTTGCCGGTAAAATCGTGATGCTCAACGATGCCCGCTACTGCATCGGTGCTACCTTGAAATCCCTTGGTTACTCGTGTAATGAAACCAGCCCGGAAGCATTGAAACGGGCCAAAGCCAGGCTGCAGGAACTGATTCCTCGGGTTAAAGCCTTTGACAGCGATAGCCCCAAGACCCTGTTGCTTAACGGCGAGGCGGTAATCGGTTTGATGTGTAATGGAGAAACCGCCTTGGCCCAAAAGGAAAACCCCGCCATCAAGTATGTCTATCCGAAGGAAGGGACCATTCGTTGGCAGGATAACATGGCCATACCAAAGGGGGCGAAA
This sequence comes from Clostridia bacterium, assembly GCA_902812435.1. Lineage (GTDB taxonomy): Bacteria > Bacillota > DSM-12270 > Thermacetogeniales > Thermacetogeniaceae > DULK01. The sequence goes on along the minus strand of CADDZA010000032.1, from coordinate 17,056 downwards.
CACCCGGAGAACGCCATGAAGTTCATGAATTTTATCCTGCGGGGGGATATCGGTAAAGAGATTGCCGAGGCTTATCCCTATGCCTCACCCAATGCGGAAACCATAAAGATGCTTCCTGTGGAAAAGCGGAACAACCCGGCCAGTTATGCTCCTGAGGCCGAATTGAAAAAAGGGGAGTTCTTGAAAGATGTGGGTGAGGCCACACCGGAGTTTGAGCGCATCTGGACGGAGATAAAAAGCTAGAAAACAGCCCTATTTCAAGGAAAGGTATTTAATGGAACAGTATGATGTGGTGATTAAGAACGGCCAACTTGTTGATGACAGTTGGGCGCCCTTAGCCGGGTGGCTGCCAGGTATGCCAGGCTCGTTGCCATGCATACCCGGTCCGATTCATGGGCGGGAATTGGTGCTATAAAAGAAGCAGTGCGGATAACCAAATTAACAGGCGCTTCATTACAAGTTTCCCATCTGGTTTATCAGGTGGGAATGGGGATGATGTCCCAGGCGCTGGATGTCTTGGAACAGGCCGTGAGAAACGGACTGGACGTGACTGCCGATAGCGGTATGTACCATGCTTTTGCTACCTTTGCCGGTTCTCCAGTGTTTGATGAGGGCTGCGTGGAAAGATGGGGATGCGGTTACGCGGATCTTTTGTGGCAACCGGGAAATATGCCGGACAGCATTGTACACGTGAACTTTTTAAAGAACTAAGAGCGAAACACGGTAATGATGTTTTGGTTGCCTTTGTCTGCCGTGAAAGCGAAGTATATAAAGCCCTGTTACCGGAGTATGTCATGGTTTCGACAGACGGTGCGGTGGGTTCTCCGGCCCCGGGAACCGGTCATCCTCAGGATGCCGGAACCTATCCCAGGTTCTTTCAAAAAATGGTGAGGGAACAGGGTAAATTCTCGCTTGTTGAAGCTGTGCGCAAATGTACTCTGGTACCCGCAAACAGATTGGGATTGTCTGGTAAAGGCCGGCTTAAAGCAGGTGCCGATGCCGATCTGGTTATTTTTAATCTGCAAAAGATCGCCGATCGGGCCGGTTACACAGGTCTGGGGCGACCGGATGCCCCTCCGGAAGGGATAAGTTATGTTCTTGTTAACGGGGAAGTCATGGTTGAAAATGGGATGTTAAAAGAGAGTGTTTTATCTGGGAAGGCCTGTTCGTGCATTTAAAGGACCATGGCACTGGGTATAAAGAATCTCCCTTTAGGGTGACTAAATGACCTGGTCGAGAGAATTAAGAGTAATGCAATAATACATGACGGGGTGTGAGGGTTGCGATGACACCGAAGGACCTTGGTTACAAAATGCCGCCGGAATGGACAAGACATGCCTGTACCTTCATGGAGTGGCCAACAAGCGAAGAGCTCTGGCCGGGAGGACTGGAGGAGGCATGTCTGGCATACGCGGAGGCGGCCAGGGCGATTGCCATGTTCGAACCTGTAATCATGATTGTGAGGCCGGACCGCGCTGCCACTGCCGCCAGGCTTTGCGGTCCGGCAGTACGGATTCTGGAAATGGAACACGATGATTCCTGGATGCGTGACAATGGGCCAACCTTCATTGTGAATGCCAGAGGTGAGGTGGCGGGCGTTAACTGGAGGTTCAATGCCTGGGGAGGGAAGCATGACCGCTGGGAACTCGACAATCTTGTGGCCCCAAGGCTGTTGCGTTATCTGGGGGTACCCTGTTTCAACGCTCCTCTCGTCCTGGAGGGTGGTTCCATCCATGCGGACGGGGAAGGTACCCTGCTGACCACCGAGGAGTGTCTTCTCAACAAAAACAGGAACCCGTATTTCAACAAAAGAGAGATCGAGGTAATACTAAAGCAGTATCTGGGAGTGGAGAAGGTCATCTGGCTGCGGAAGGGGCTGGATGGGGACATGACGGACGGGCATGTCGACAATGTAGCCTGTTTCGCCAGACCCGGCGTTGTGCTGGCCATGTCCTGTTCTGACCCCGGTGATCCCAATTACGAGATCTTACAGGAAAATATGGCAATTCTGTCGGCAGTTTCCGACGCCAAGGGGCGGAAGCTGAGGGTTATACCGGTAGAACAGCCTCCTGCCACCTATTACCGGGGTACTCGTTTGCTCCTGAGCTACATCAACTTCTATTTCGTGAACGGAGGCATCATCCTTCCCTGTTTCGGGGGTGCCTGTGCCGCAACCGATGAGCGGGCCGCCCGGGTGCTGCAGAGTGTTTTCCCGGAGAGAAAAATTGTCAAGATTAACGGACTGCCCATTGCCAGGGGCGGGGGGAATGTCCACTGTATCACCCAGCAGATGCCTGCAGGGATACCGGAACAGGTACAGGGGTGCGCTATGCGTGAAGTAATCGTTGCTGCTATCCAGATGGCCTGCACCTGGGATCTGGATGATAACCTGGCCCGGGCTGAAAATTTTGTGCGGGAGGCCGCGGCACAGGGAGCGCAGATTGTTCTGTTGCAAGAGTTATGGGAGACCCCATATTTCTGTCAAGTGGAGAACCCGGCGTTTTTCCGTTTGGCCACGACTCTAGAAGAGAACCGGGGGGTTCAACGATTACGCGTTGTGGCCGGGGAACTGGGGGTTGTACTGCCGGTGAGCTTTTTCGAGAAGAGGAACAATGCCAGGTACAATTCCGTGGCGGTTATCGATGCGGATGGAGAGATTCTCGGCATATACAGGAAAACCCATATCCCCGATGGCCCCGGATACGAGGAGAAGTATTATTTCAACCCCGGGGATACCGGGTTCCGGGTCTGGAATACAAGGTACGCCCGGATCGGAGTGGGTATCTGCTGGGATCAGTGGTTCCCCGAGGCGGCACGCTGTATGGCCCTGATGGGTGCGGAGATCCTGCTCTACCCCACAGCAATCGGCTCCGAGCCCCAGGACGAGCAACTGGACTCCAGAGACCATTGGCAGATCTGCATGCAGGGCCATGCAGCTGCCAACATGGTCCCGCTGGTGGCGGCCAACCGCACCGGTGAGGAGGTTATCGGCGATTCCAGGATCAGATTCTACGGCTCCTCTTTTATTGCCGGCCCTACGGGGGAGAAGGTTGCGGAAGCCGGCCGCGATCAGGAGGCGATCTTGGTAGCCAGGTTTGATCTGGACGCCCTTGAGGACCGGCGGGCGCAGTGGGGGATTTTCAGGGACCGCAGGCCTTGCATGTACGGGATGATCCTGACCTGCGACGGCACAACGAAGGCGGCTCTCATGGCAAACCGGCTGGCGGCCGACCTGTGCATTAAGTAAAGAAGAAGTATACGTGTATACCTTGCGAAAAGGGGTTGTATTTTAAAAGGTCTGGTGTAGTATATTTACAAAAGTAAAATTCCGGCGAGGCAGCCGGATGATCCGGGATGAGGCGGTCCCCGCAAAAAAGCAGACGGGGACTTTGCATTTCTCCTCAGCTTGTTCGAATGGTAAATCAGGTATGACGCCAGAACTGCACGGTGGCTGGACAGGTGAGACAGTATGCCGCAGGATGGGGAAACGTAGCACCGAAGATGGTACCAAAGCCAAGGGAGGGTGGGGGGTACCGTGATGACAAAATGGTTCCGAAAGGCATGTAAGACCGTGTTGAGCGAAAGAGGTTGTATCGCGGCACATAAGAGTGCAGTTCTTCCCGACAGTCCGGCCGAAGCCCGGGATGCGCCGGAAAATCAGGAAATGGAACGGCTTGCTGCAGGGCAGTTGGCTGCTCCGGTAGACGTCAAGCATTATACCGGACTGTATCGTGATCTGGCGGTGTGCGCAGAGAAAATCCGCCAGCTTATCTTCGGTTTCGCGGCCGAGCTGCAGGTTACGGCCGCCCAGGTGGCTTCTGTAGAAGAACAAATCCAGGACGCGGTGACCCAATCTGATCACCTTGTGTCTGCCTTCGATGCCTTAAAAGCCAATACCGCCTCTATTGAGATGGTGATGGAAGACTCCGCCCAGACCGTAATCGCCGGAGAACAGGCTTTAGCGGACACGAACCGGGTGTTCCAGTCGGTCAAGGCATCATCGGAGGGCCTCAAAAGTATGGTGGCGGAGACAACTGCAAAGCTGGACGGCCTGAACCAGGTGATTTCCCGGATTGATGACATCCTGGACAGGATTGATAAAATTTCTACCCAGTCACGCCTGCTTTCTTTTAATGCCGCCATTGAAGCTGCTCGTGCGGGTGAACATGGGCGTGGTTTCGCGGTCGTGGCACAGGAAATAAAAAATTTATCTGACCAAAGTTCCCAGGGAGTCAAAGAAACTGTCCAGGTCACGCAGATCATCAAAGAAGAAATCGGGCAGACAATTGCCACTGTGAATAAGGGGTTGGAGGAATACCATACCGGGCTTGTCGGGTTGACAGAAGAAATGAAGAAATAGAGAAGAGCTTAGAGGCATCCCATAACGCCATGACGAAGATCGTTGCTGAAAGCCGGACGGTACAGGAGAAAGTCGGTGGCTATTTCAGGCAGGTCAATGCCCAGTTGGATCTCTGGGGAGCTGCCTTGGGAAGCCTGCGTAAGACTATAATAAGACTATAAATCTTTTAGAAAGCCTGCAATCAGCCTTAACAAGCGCCGCTAGCAGGGTCGCCCATAACGGGCTGACGCTTGCTGAGGTAGATGAATCGGCTATTTCCGCAATAGTCGAAGAGTTGCAGAACTTAGCTTTCATGCCGGAGATCAGAAGCCTGGAGCCGGTCATGCATCAAGAGGTTTTGAGCGCATTTCTTGCGCAGCACCGGATGCTGGAGGCGATCTATAGCAACGGCGCGGATGGATCCTTTATATACAGCGAACCACCGGCCGGTCTTGCTAATGCGAAAGTAAGGCCGTGGTGGCAGGAGGCGATGGCCGGCCGCATATATAAATCGCAGGTTTACATTTCTGCCATAACCCGCCAGCCGTGTCTGACAGTTGCAGTACCCATCCCGGGGACGGATGGTAAGCCGGTGGGGGTGCTGGCCGCCGACCTGAGTATAGAACGGCAGGAATCCCATTAAAGTATACTCGTATACATGGTGAAAAGTGGTTGTATTTTTTAAGAAACCCATGTAGTATATTTAACAATTAAACGTAAGGCGAGGCCATAGGGTGAAGCAGCCGGTGCCTGGGATGAGGTAGTCCCCGCCAAGAGCGCGGGGACTTTGCATTTCTCCGGTTTCACCGAATGATCCTTTTAGCGTGAGAGAGGAGGTTGATGATGTAGTGGCAGAGGAGGAACAGTTTCACCGAATGATACTTTTAACGTGAGCCCGAGGACCGCACAGCTCGTGGGACCGGCGAGGCAGCGATGCCCCTGTTTGAGGAACGAGGCAGTTCCTGCGAACGGGGGTTTTATGTTTCCCAAAAGCCCTTCCAAAGGGGTAGAAATTTCAAATTACTTGCATGGAAAGGGAGATGGTGTTGGATGACAAGAAAGATTGCAATTTACGGCAAGGGCGGGATCGGTAAGTCCACCACCCAGCAGAATACAGCGGCGGCGCTTGCTCATTTTTACGGGAAGAAGGTTATGATTCACGGGTGCGATCCCAAAGCCGACTGTACCCGCATGATCCTGGGGGGAAAGCCGCAGGAGACCGTAATGGATACCCTGCGGGAGCTGGGCGAGGACGCGGTGACCATCGACCGGGTAGTGAAGACCGGGTTCTGCGGCATCAGGTGCGTGGAGTCTGGGGGGCCGGAGCCGGGTGTGGGTTGCGCCGGAAGGGGTGTGATCACCGCTATCAACCTGATGGAGGAGCTTGGTGCCTACACGCCCGATCTGGATTTCATCTTCTTTGATGTGCTGGGGGACGTTGTCTGCGGCGGCTTCGCCATGCCGGTTCGGGAAGGGAAGGCCGGAGAGATTTACATCGTTGCTTCGGGTGAAATGATGGCCCTTTACGCAGCGAACAACATCTGCCGCGGCATGGTAAAGTACGCCGAACAGAGCGGGGTACGCCTAGGCGGCATCATCTGCAACAGCCGCAATGTAGACGGCGAGAGGGAATTAATGGAGGAATTCTGCAAGAGAATTGGCACTCAGTTGATTCACTTTGTTCCCCGCGACAACATCGTGCAGAAGGCGGAATTTAACCGGCAAACGGTGACGGAGTTCGATCCTGACTGTAACCAGGCTCAGGAGTACAAGGAACTCGCCCGGAAGATTATCGAGAACGAGATGTTTGTTATCCCGAAACCGATGACGATGGACGAGATGGAAACCCTTGTTGTGAAGTACGGACTTTTGGATTAGGAGGGAATTGCTGTGAAAATGATCCGTGCTATCGTACGGCCGGAAAAGGCCGAGGATGTGGTTGACGCCCTGGCTGAGGCAGGGTTTGTGGCCCTGACTAAGATGGACGTGGTTGGTCGTGGCAAACAAAGGGGGATTCACGTCGGCAGCGTTTACTACGATGAACTCCCCAAGGTAATGATCCTGCTGGTTACGGAGGACGAAAATGTGGAGAAGGTTGTGCAGATCATCACGCAGGCGGCGTTCACGGGAAATATCGGTGATGGAAAGATATTTGTCACTCCCGTGGACGAAGCCTACACCGTCAGGACGGGAAGTAAAGGGCTATAAGTGTTTGGAGGTGGGGCTCAATGAAGGAAATAATGGCGGTTATCCGTCCGAAGCAGATGACCAGGACCAAGGAAGTGCTGGCTGCCCTGGGTTTTCCGGCCCTGACCGCCTGGAGAGTACTGGGGCGTGGAAAACAGAAGGGGCTGGCCGGAGAGGTATCCTTTGAAATCCAACCGGAGCTAACGAAGCAGGAGGGGGGTATGAAATTTGTCCCCAAGAGGTTGATCTCCCTGGTTGTGGAGGATGAGGACGTTCCCCTGGTTGTTGGAGCCATAATGAAAGTGAACCGGACGGGCGTAATAGGCGACGGCCGTATCTTTGTCTGTCCGGTGGACGATGCCGTCCGGATCCGGACGCAGGAAAGGTCATCAGAAGCGATTTCGTGAAGGAGGAAAGAACATGCCTCTCGTCAACATGAAGTGTAATGAGAAAATCCCCGAACGGGGAAAACACATTTACATACACGATCCCGAAAACCCGGTCATTCCCGCCTGTAACATCAAGACCATTCCGGGGGATATGACCGAGCGCGGGTGCGCCTTTGCAGGCTCCCGGGGCGTCATCGGGGGGCCGATCAGTGACGTCATCTGCATGGTGCACGCCCCGGTGGGGTGCGCCTGGTTTACCTGGGGATCGCGGCGCAACCTGTCCGATCTCCATGCCTGGGCGATACCGGGGCGGCTTACCAATACATCCTTCAACCGCCGTTACTGCGTGGTCACGGATATGCAGGAAAAGGACGTGGTCTTCGGCGGGATGAAAAGGCTTAAGCAGGCCTGCCTGGAAGCCTTCCGGCTCTTTCCGGAAGCGCGGGGTATGATCATCTTTACCACCTGTACCACCGGACTCATCGGGGACGACGTCCAGGCGGTGGCCCGCCAGGTGGAAAAGGAGATCGGCAAGCCGGTCTTCACGTCAGAATCGCCCGGTTGCTCGGGCGTGAGCCAGTCCAAGGGCCACCACGATTTCAATATGCAATTCTACCGCCAGATCAATGCCCTGCGGGAGCGCCGCCCGGAACTGAAGATGCGGGAGGAGGAAAAAACGCCCTACGACATCTGCCTGATCGGTGAGTACAACATGGACTGGGATCTGCAGGCCATCCCTCCCCTCTTTGAAAAGATCGGTGTGCGCGTCGCTGCCGTTTTCTCGGGGAATGAGCGCATCGAGAATCTGATCAAGATGCTGGACGTGAAGCTCAACGTTGTCCACTGCCAGCGCTCTGCGGAGTACATCGCACACATGATCAAAGACGGATTCGACATCCCGTTCATCCGGGTCTCGCTTTTCGGCATCGAGCAGACGGCGGAGGCGCTCAGGAATACGGCGGCCTTCTTCGGTATGGAGGAACTGGCGGAGAAGGTGATCGCCGAAGAAGTGGCGCGGGTCGAAAAGGCTCTGGCCTTCTACCGTGAAAAACTGGCCGGCAAGCGCATAGCCGTCTATGTGGGCGGTCCACGGGTCTGGCACTGGATTAAGCTGCTGGAGGAGCTGGGCATGGAGGTTGTGGCCGGTGCCTGCACCTTTGCCCACGAGGACGACTACGAAAAGATCAACGCCAGGCACAAGGGTGGCATCTTAGTCATCGACGCCCCGAACGAGTTCGAGATCGAGGAGATGCTGGTTACTTTAAAGCCCGACCTTTTCCTGACCGGGCTCAAGGAGAAGTACCTGGCCCGCAAGATGGGGATTCCCACTGTAAACTCTCACTCCTATGAAAAGGGGCCCTACGCCGGCTTTGCCGGTATGGTAAACTTTGCCCGTGACATCTACCAGGGCATTTACGCACCGGTGTGGCGCTTCCAGGACGGCCTGCCGGAAGCGGAAGAGGAGGCTGAAGCAGAATGCGGTTAAGAGAAATTTCAATAGATGGCATTCCCTATGACAGGCTGCGCGTCGAGAAGATCCCCGCCGCACCTGAATATGTCCCGCGTGACCCGGAACTGGTGCCGGCATCAAACCGGTCCGTGGTTGTGAACCCGAACCGGATCTGCATGCCGATCGGGGCGATGTGGGCTGTGCTCGGGGTGCACCGGGCGATCCCCTTTGTCCAGGGAGCGCAGGGCTGCACCACCTACGCCCGCTACACATTTTGCCGGATCTTCAAAGAGCCTGCCACCATTGCCACCGCCTCCTTCCATGAAGACGCCGCGGTTTTCGGCGGGCGTCAGAATGTGATCGAGGGCGTCCGCAACCTGGTGGTTCGCTACTGGCCGGAGGTTATCGGGGTTGTGACCACCTGTTCCAGCGAGATCATGGGGGACGACATGGTGAGTTTCTTGAAAGAGGCGCGGGCCCGGTTGAGCAAGGAAATCGGGGAAGAAAAAACGGAAGAGATCGCCATCGTCTTGATCAACACGCCGAGCTTTGCCGGTTCCCACGTGGAGGGCTACGACCGTGCGTCCAGAGCGTTTTTAGAATCGCTGGCAACCACCAGGGACGTGCCCTCGGAACAGGTGAACATCATTCCTGGCATGCTCTACCCCGGTGACATTCGCGAGATCAAACACCTGCTCCGGGAGATGGGCGTGGAGGGGACCGTACTGTTCGATATTTCCGATACCCTGGACGCCCCGCTGAACCCACCGCAGGAGATCCCCTATTACCCACCGGGGGGCACACCTCTGGCCGGGATCAGGCAGATGGCCAACGCACGGGCGACCTTTGCCCTGCAGCCTCATGCAGGGGGAAGCGGAGCGCGCTACCTGGAACGGAAATACGGCATACCCGCTTTCATCGGGCCTGTGCCGATCGGGGTAGCGGCAACCGATGCTTTTCTTGAAAACCTGAGCCGGGTTACGGGCCGGGAAATACCCTCATCGCTGCATGAGGAGCGCGGGCGCCTGGTGGATGCTATGGCCGATACCCTGCACCATACCATGATGAAGCGTGTTGCCATCTTCGGCGACCCCGATGTGGTCACAGGCGTAACCCGGTTTGCCTGTGAGCTGGGCATGACCCCTGTGGCAGTCTCGACGGGAACGCCCAGCAAGATTTTCGCCAGGGAGATTGAGTCCATTCTGGCTGAGTATAAGGAAATTTTCCTTGATGAACCCAAAGTGTTTAACGGTGGCGACCTGTTTGAGTTCGAGGAGTATTTGAAAACCATCCCGCGGCTCGACTTGATACTTGGCCATTCAAAGGGGATTGACATTTCCAGGGAACTGGAAGTTCCTCTGGTGCGGGTTGGCTTTCCCATCTACGACCGGTTCGGCTACCAGAAGAAGCCGGTTGTTGGATACCGCGGGGCGGAACTGCTGCTTTACGAAATTGTCAACGAAATTCTTGACTACCGCTATCCAGATGACCGGACGCAGCAGCTGTAATCCTGTGAGCGAGGTGAAGAAAGTGCTGGGGGCAGGGAAGCTTTTGCCCGAACGGCGGGGACATGTGGTGACAAAAAGTGGGAAGGAAACAGTGCTTCCGGAATGCGGCAGACCCACAGTACCTGGCATCATTTCTGAACGTTCCTGTGCTTTTTACGGTGCACGCTGGATGCTGGCCGCCATCCCCGACGTCATTCACCTGGTGCACGGCCCGGCGGGGTGCGCCTATTACGGGAGCAACGTGCGCCGGAAGAGTTACCGGGTGTTTTCCACCCAACTTGAGGAGCGCGATATCGTATTCGGAGCAGGGGAGAAACTCTACCGGGCGATCCTGGAGGCTGTGGCCTGCCGCCCCTGTGCCAGGGCAGTGCTGGTTTACGCCACCTGTGCCTCCGGTTTGATTGGAGATGATCTGACTGCCATCTGTAGGCGCTCCGCCAGGGTTACGAGGCTTCCCGTCGTCCCCGTTAACGCTCCCGGTTTCTGCGGTTACAGCCAGGCGGCAGGGCAAGATATCGCCGCCGGTGTGCTGCTGGAGTATTTCATCGGTACCGGGAAAGCACGGGAGCCTATTCCCAACGGTGTGAATCTCCTGGGAGAGTTTGACGTGATGGGTGACTTGGGCGAAATCGAGAGGCTGCTGCAACAGCTGGGACTGAGCATCATCTGCTCTTTCTCCGGAAGGGCTACCACAACGGCCATGGCCGAGGCCCACCGCGCCAGGCTCAACATCATCCACTGCCGTCGCACAGGGCAGAAACTGGCCGACGCTATGCAGGAAAGGTTCGGCATACCGCAGTTGAAGGTTTCTTTTTTCGGTTTTGAGGAGACTGTGTCTGCCCTGCGCTCCATCGGTAAGTTCTTCGGATTGGCCGGTGTTGAGGAGATTGTGGAGCGGGGTCGCAGGGAGGCCGGGGAGGCGGCACCCTTTTTGAGGAAACTTGCCGGCAAACGGGTGGCCCTGTTTTTCGGAGCTTCCCGGATGGGATCGATGGCAAAGGCCTTCGCCGAATTGGGGATGGATGTGGTCATGATCGGCTCCCAGTTCGGCTGCCAGGGGGATTACCGGGATGCCGGGACCAGGGTACGGGCGGGTACGGTTTTGATCGACGACGCCCCTGAAAAGGAGCTGGAAGAATTCATCAGGAGTCGCAGACCTCACCTGTTCGTGGGTGGCACAAAGGAAAAGTACTTGGCCACGAAACTGGGCGTTCCCTTTCTGGTTTTTCCCCAGGAGATGAGTCCCTTTGCCGGGTTCAGGGGATTTGTTAACCTGGCGCGGGAGGCGGCAGGCCTGGTCGGCGCTCCTGTGTGGCGGCTGGCTGGGTGTGAAAAGGAGGTTTCGCAAATGAATGAGAAAGCAAGAGTTGCTGTGGCGTCTTCGGACGGTATAACCGTTAACAGGCATTTCGGATCGGCGGAACAATTCCTGATCTTCGAAATCGACAAAAGCGGGGTTTGCTTGACGGAGATCAGAAAGACGCGGCAAAGCGGCAGTAACAGCGGCGAACCGGATTCATGCGTTAAGGACGGCATCCGGGAGCGGTTGAGCCTGTTGCCTGACTGCCGGGGGATTATCTGCCTGCGCGCCGGGCACTGTGTCCGCGATCTCATCGACAAGGAAAAGATCGTGCTGCTTGAGACCGCCGGAGATATAGCCTCAGCTTTAAGAGAATGTTACCGTACTTTACTAACTGCGGAGGGATGAGTATGTACAGGGATATTGAGCAAGATATTGTTCACGAGCACCCGTGTTTGAATAGAGCGGCAGCCAGGTGGTTCGGTCGCATCCACCTGCCGGTGGCGCCAGACTGCAACATCAGGTGCCGCTACTGTACGAGGGTTTACGACTGCGCCAACGAAAGCCGTCCCGGTGTAACCAGCCGAATTATTGGTCCCGGCGAGGCACTGCAACTGGTCACGGAAGCGGTTGAGCGCGACCCTCGCCTCCGGGTGGTGGGGATTGCCGGCCCCGGCGATCCCCTGGCCAATTCTGAGACATTAGAAACACTGGGTCTGATACACGAGCGATTTCCTCATTTAATCAAGTGTGTCAGCACCAACGGCCTTTTATTGGAGGAGAGCCTGCCCCGGCTCAAGGCTGTAGGGGTTAAAGCAGTTACCGTTACTGTTAACGCGGTTAACCGGACAGTTGCGTCTTTTATTTACGGTGACGTATGCTACCATGGCGAGATCTACCGCGGCGGTTCGGGCGTCGATCTGTTTATAGAGGCACAACGAGCGGGGATAAGAATGGCGGTTGAGATGGGTATGGTTGTGAAGATAAACACGGTGTACATTCCCGGAATTAACGACTACCACTTGATCGATGTGGCCAGGGCTGTAAAGGCAGCGGGAGCACAGATCATGAACGTGATGCCGCTTATCCCACAGGGCGAATTTGCCGGATTGCCACATCCCGATAGAGAACAGATCCGGCTTGCCCGACGGAATCTGGCTCGCATTATCGGGCAAATAGATCACTGTCGCCAGTGCAGGTCCGACGCGGTGGGTATGCTGTGCTGAGTTCTAGGGTCGGCAAATAGCTGTAACTGTTTTGTGAGTGCTGGTATTTGAAGGGGGGGGGTAGCAATGCTCAGGATTATAGACACAACCCTGCGGGACGGGGAGCAGGCGCCGGGCGTTGCCTTTACACTGAGAGAAAAGGTGAACATTGCCAGACTGCTCGACTGGCTGGGAGTGTATCAGATAGAAGTAGGGATCCCGATAATGGGGGAATTGGAGCAGAAGGCGATCCGGGCGATTATCAGGTCGAATTTGAAAGCAAGGGTAAGCACCTGGAACCGCCTCCTGCTGGCGGATATCCGGGCATCCCTTGCTTGCGGGGTGAAGGATATTCACATTTCCTGTCCTGCTTCCGAGATCCAGATTTGTTACAAGCTGGGGCGAAGCAGGATGTGGGTGCTGGACTGCCTGAAAAGAGCCATACGCTACGCTTCCGACTATGGCTGCCGGGTAACGGTAGGGGCGGAAGACGCCAGCCGGGCGGATGCTTCGTTCCTGCTTGACCTGGCATTGCTGGCGCAGGAAATGGGGGCCGAGCGCCTGCGGTATTGCGATACAGTGGGTGTATTAAACCCGTTCACCACTGTTGAGAGGCTTGACTGGCTGCGGTCGAACCTGTCCCTGGAGATTGAATTTCACGGGCACAACGACTTTGGTATGGCAACTGCCAACACCCTGGCGGCCATCAAGGCGGGAATCTGCTACTTGGATACCACCGTCGGGGGACTGGGTGAACGCGCAGGCAATGCCTCCCTTGAAGAAGTTGTGGCGGCCGTACAGGGTGTTTATGGTACGGAGCTGGGGCTCGAAGAGCGCTTTCTGCCCTTGCTGAGCCGCCATGTGGCGCGGGCGGCCAGACGCATGCCCTGCTGGTCGCGGCGAAGTATGACTGTGGCGTGCGGGGAAGGATGTTAAGGTGTGAGGAAAAATATCTGGTATGTGATCGCTTTACTGGCGTTGCTTTTAGCGGCCCAGGTACGGGTTGCAGGCAAAAGGGGGGACAAAGTGAACTACCGGTTGAAAAGCTGTGCTTTCATGTGGTTGCAAGATAAATGGAGGAAGATAAAGTGATGCAGCGGGTCAGGATATTGTTGTTAATAATTGTTTTATTGATCGGTGTGGTTTCCGGGTGTGGTGCCCCTGGGGCTGAGCAAAAGGCTTCACCTGCCCCGAAACTCATGGTTTTTGCCGGCGCGGGTCTGAAGGATGCCCTGCCGGAGGTGGCGAATCTCTATCTTCAGAGCCACCCGGGAGTCAAAATCTCTTTTAACTTTGCCGGGTCCGGGACGTTACAGAGGCAAATTGAACAGGGGGCGCCGGTTGATATCGTTATTTTCCCAGGCAAAAAGCAGCTGGATGCTCTGGAAAAGAAAGGTTTGATCGACAAAACCACCCGCAAGAAGATCCTGGCCGACAGGCTGGTGCTCATCACGCCGAAAGAAAGCGGAAAGGTGCAGGATTTTGCCGACCTCGCTTCTCCTGGCGTCGACAAAATAAGCATTGGCGACCCGGCCATCGTACCGGCAGGAGAGTGGGCGAAGGAAACGCTGGTTAACCTGGGGTTGTGGGATAAGGTGAAGGCGAAACTGGTTCTGACTAAAGACGTGCAGCAGGTAAAAACGTATGTAGAAACGGGAAACATGGACGCGGGCCTGGTCTGGCGGTCCACCGCTGCAACCTCGTCCAAAATAAGGATTGCTGCCGTAGCGCCGGCAAAGGTCCACCGCCCGATTTTCTTTACCGGAGCTGTAGCCAGCAATAGCAAGGAAAAAGAAACCGACCTTGATTTTCTTCGCTACCTAGCAGGGCCGGATGCGGCAAGAGTTTTTACCAAATACGGTTTTTCCCCGCTTTCTGATGTGAAATAACCGTGGAGCACAAAGTTTGTGCGGGGGTTCATGGGAAGGAGGACGGGTATGTCGGACGAAGCATTAGCCGCTTTACTTCTGTCCTTCCGCGTGGCGCTTCTGGCCACGGCGGTGGCGTCTGTAAGCGGGGTTGCATGTGCCCGCTTGCTTGCCCGCGCTCAGTTTCCGGGAAAAGAGATGTTGGAAGCTGTTTTGCTCCTTCCCTTGGTGCTCCCTCCTACGGTGGTGGGGTTTGGCCTGCTTCTGTTGCTTGGCCGGAAGGGCCCGCTGGCCTGGGTTTTTCCGGGCCAGGTACTATTTACCTGGTGGGCAGCAGTAATCGCCTCGGCGGTGGTGGCCTTTCCCTTGATGTACCAGAACGCCAAGGCGGCCTTTGAAAGTGTGGATATCAACCAGGAGCGCGCCGCCCGTACGCTGGGGGCCGGAGAGGTACGGGTTTTTTTTACGGTAAGTCTGCCTCTGGCCTGGCCGGGGATCATGGCGGGCCTGGTGCTGGCCTTTGCCCGGGCGCTGGGGGAATTCGGCGCCACCCTGATGGTGGCCGGGAATATCCCCGGCCAAACCCAAACCGCTCCCATGGCCATTTATTTTGCTGTCGAGGCGGGTGACTACAGGACGGCAGTGCCTCTGGTGGCCATTGTTTTACTCTTTTCCTTTGCCGTCATTTTCTGGCTGAACTGGTGGTCGAGTAACAAGGTTGTGCCCTACGCGTTGCGGAGGAGGGGGTAAGCAATGCTCGAAGTTGACTTCCAGAAAAAACTACCGGATTTTACCTTGACGGCCAGGTTTGCCGTCCGTGAGGGAGAAATCCTGGTCCTGTCCGGGCCCTCGGGTTCCGGCAAGACAACCATCCTGGAGTGCTTGGCCGGGTTGCAAAAGCCGGACCGCGGATACATCAACCTGCGGGGAAAAATGCTTTTTGATAAGGCAGAAAAAATTAACCTGCCTCCGCACCGGAGGGGCATCGGGTTCATTTTTCAGACATATGCTCTTTTTGAACACATGACGGTAAAGGATAATATTTTGTACGGAGCAGCAAGGGCCAACGGAAGGAAGAAGCGGGAACAGCTTTTGCTGGAGGTTATGGACTTGCTGGGTATAAGTCATCTTCAGAACCGTTATCCCACCCAGCTGTCAGGTGGAGAAAAACAGCGGGTGGCCCTGGCCAGGGCGCTGGTGAGCGAGCCGGTCCTTCTATTGCTGGATGAGCCTTTGTCGGCTCTGGACAGAAACCTGCGGGAGAGACTCCGTGGAGAATTAAAACAGCTGCACAAGCAGTGGGGGATTCCTTTTGTGCTGGTAACCCACTGCCGCTGCGAAGAGCAACTGGCAAGCAAGGTCTTGAGGCCATTGCGCTTTCAAGCCCGCGTAATTTGGACGGAAGCAGAGGCACCACAAGGGCACGAAAGCGGTTAGGGGACGGTTCCAAAACAGCGTAATTTCGACGGAAAGAGGGGGGAGTTTTTTTTGCGAGCGTTGGTGGTTCAGCACGTGGCTTGTGAGGGACCGGGCTTGCTGCGGGATGTGCTCGAGCAAAAGGGCTGGCGGCTGGATATCAGGTGCATGGACCAGCCCGGGGCAGTCCTGCCGGAAAGCCTGGGGAATTATGACGCCTTCGTAATTCTTGGCGGACCGATGGGAGCCTACGAGGAAGAGATTTATCCTTATCTTTTGCAGGTGCAGGAGTTGATAAGGGAAGCGGTATCAATTCGGCTGCCCATGCTTGGGATCTGCCTGGGCGGCCAGTTGATCGCCCGGGCGCTGGGAGCAAGAGTGGGGCCGAATCCGGTCAAGGAGATCGGCTGGTACCCGGTTCGTTTAACTCCGGCAGGCCGGCTGGCGCCGCTTTTCACCGGTATGCCACTCGAATTTTCTGTTTTCCAGTGGCACGGCGATACCTTTGCCCTGCCGGATGGGGCGTTTTTGCTAGCTGAGGGAGAGACGTGCACCAACCAGGCCTTTGTCTACGGAGCGCACATCGGCGGAGGCTATGCCTGGGGACTCCAATTCCACCTGGAAGTAACCCCGGCAATGATTGAGGACTGGGCAAAGCTTTATGCCGATGAGCTTGACGATTTCGGCGGTGCGGGTGCTGCGGAGGCGTTGCTCGAGAATACACAGGCGCTGTGGGAAAGGATCCGCCCGCTACAGGAGCGTTTTCTGGAGAACGTGGAGACCATCCTGCGGGGGAAAAGTTTGCCTCAAGGGTGCGGTAGTAAGAGTTGTACAGAAGAGTGTCCGTAACTAACCTAACAATAAGTGCCGGTAAAGTATACACGTATACTTTTCACAAGGGGGTTGTAATTCCGGAGTGCCGGTGTATAATATTTGAAAAATGCGAAGCTGGCGAGGCAGCCGGCGCTAAAAAGCCGAAGTGAAAAGTGGATTGTCTTCTAGGGTTCCGCCGAATGGGTCAGGTCCGAGAGAAGACGCGGTGTGTCGCCGTACACGGAGGGATAAAAGCCCGGGAGGTAACAACTTTTGGTTACGACCGGGCTTTCTGCTTTTGAAGGTGCACTGAGGCATAGAATAATGGCAAAGAAGCCTTTTCTGCATCAGGGGGGATGCTGGAAAAGGCTTTTGTGTTCAAGGGAGATGCCCTGCATAAACTGATTGCACTGAAGTTTGATCAATTCCGGCAAAGAGGCCTATGCTTTTCAGTACTTAGACACCCATGTCACCTCCGGTGACACCAACAGAGGATGAAAATGGGTGTTAGTAGAATAAAACCTTTAGCGGCTGGTAACGAGGTCGAAATACCTTGGTGCTTTGAGCCCGATACTTAGACG
>CADDZA010000031.1 GCA_902812435.1 Clostridia bacterium | reverse complement strand
TTCTCCATAAATCCCGCAGGCAAACAAAACGCCTAGTAACACGCCTCTGAAAACGTATTCCCTGAATTCCGTGTCCCATGCGGCTTGCGGCCTTCTGTTTGTCTATGGGCTGTCGAACTCCGGTTTAGACTGGCTTTTTTAAGACATATTTCCGGCAGGCCTTGGATGTTCCTTTTGAGCATCCATCGTTATGGAAAGCGGGCCCCTGTGCATGGTATAACAGGAGAAGCGGCGGATGTGCCACGCTTTAGGCGCGTTCCATTGGTCGGCATATTTTGTTAGACCATGCATGGGTAGCAGTCAAGGCCGCCAACCGTATGTTTTTAATCTTTATGATTCATGTTTAGTTTCTAAAATTTAATCTGGCTGAGTTGCTTTGGTGGTTACAGGGAACAACCTACTTTTACTTGACAGCATCAAGACCTGACGGGCGGTTGAGGAACCAGAAATTTCGGCTATAATTGTTTGATAGACAGATTTGAACGGGCGAGGGGGATTCATATGGATTGGTTCGGCTTCAGCAAAGATGACGAATCCGAGAATGCTCCGCGTAATTGTTCAAACTGCAACAGCGGGATCCTTACGAACGAGGGAATTAAGTGCTGCATCAATAAGGCCGGGGAATGCATCGGCCAGGGGGAGTACAGGTTCTGGACACCCATCGTGGAAATCTCTGGGGAGTGGGAGTAACGGTATACCATATCAGGATGCTTTTTCAATTTTTTGTCTCAAACATCAGAGGTCATGGCCGGTTGCCGCCTTCTTTTCGCTAAAAGTTGACTTATCAAAAGTGATCATCTCTATGAATGTCTCTGCCAGATTCGGATCAAACTGAGTGCCTGCATACCGGCGAATTTCCTCCAATGCATTTTCAACTGCTTTCTCCCTGCAATACGGCGGTCTGCCGGTCGTTATAGAATCAAAAGCGTCCACAATTGATAAAATGCGGCATTCGATGGGTATTTCTTCTCCTTTGAGGCCCAGCGGATAACCGGTACCGTCCCACTTTTCGTGATGTTTTAATATTAAATCGGCGACCCCTGCCAGATCAGGGGATGATAAGGCAATATGGTAGCCCCTTTCAGGGTGCTGGCGCATTAACTTCAGTTCACTTTTAGTAAGAGGGTCTTTCTTAGAGATGATTCTGTCCGGCATACCAATTATACCCAGGTCGTGAACCTTAACCAGCAGGGACAGGTTGGCAAACTGCTGCACTGATAGCCCGGCCTTTTTCCCTAATTTTTGGCATAATTCCTGTTTATGTCTGATTTGCTCTTCCGTTACGTGAATCCGTTCTAAAAGTTCGGTTAGCAAAGCATTAATAATCTTACTATGGGAAGTGGTGCCCAGCTTATGTTTTTTCTGGTACATCAAATCATCGGCTTTTTTATAAACCTCTTTTAGTGGTTGTTCCGGTGTGTCGGCAGTCGCCATGCCGAAAGAAACACTCAGGGGTAATCCGGGATGCTCCTGGTTGTTTTTGTCGATAGACAATTGAATGCGCTCCAGGATCCTTTTCCCGGTTATTTCATCGGTACGGGGGAGGAGCACAACAAACTCATCCCCCCCTATCCGTGCCAGGATATCCGACCTGCGAAGCGCTCTTTTGATAACTTGAGCGCATGTTGTCAGAAGCTTATCACCTTTATCATGTCCAAGCGTGTCATTAATGAGCTTCAGGCCGTTTATGTCACCCATTATTACCGTAATCGGATATTCACGGCTTGTGCTCAGGCGCTGGAGTTCTTCCTCAAAATAGGTTCGATTGTAAAGCCCTGTCAGCCTGTCATGCAGGCTTATATATTCCAGCCTCTGCTCGAATTTCTTCTTTTTTGTAACATCTATTATATTTCCTAGAGTTACTTGCTTGCCCCCATGCCATATAGAAGCCACCGTCTCCTCAATCCACTTTATACTGCCTTTCTTTGTTACGATCTTGAATACATAAGGCTTTGCAGCCTCTCCTTTTAGCATTTTGATGGCATTTCTTCTCACCTTATCCCTGTCTTCAGGAACAACAAGATCCAGTGTATCCTTTCCGATTAATTCTTCCTGGCAATACCCGGTAAGCATTACAAATCGAGGATTTACAAGCTGAAATTTACCAGCACTGGCAATATACATTCCGATAGGGGAGCGGGTAAATAAACTTTTTAGCAAATCTGCTTCACGCTTCCGTTCGGTAATATCACGAACAGTGGCCAGGACCACATCTTTACCGGTGAGGGTAATTTTTTTTAATGAAACCTCTGCATCAAATACCGAGCCGTCCCCGGGCCGCCTGGCTTTCCATTCAAACGTCAGCCGCTCTCCGGCAATCACCCTTGCCCACCGTTCCGGCAGTTGTTCTATCGGTGCTTCAGGGCTGGAATAGTCATGGATTAAAGATAATCTTTTAGCTTCTTCCCTCGAGTTTACCCCATACATTTGCAGCATCGTCTGGTTTACGTCGATGATTGTCCCGTCCTGGTCGTGGATGAAAATGGCATCATGAGCACTGTTAAAGATTGTCCGGAATGCCTCTTCAGCCCGTATGTTCTCGGTAACGTCCACACCGACTACCACAATTCTCTCTATTAAGCCGTCTTTGCTCTTTACAGGGTAACCTCTTACAAAAAACTGCCTGCCACCGGATGATACGGTGTCCTCCTGGGGTATACCTGTCTTTAAAACCCGGATAACAGGGCATTTTTCACAAGGTTCGTTTCTGTGATGTAATACCTCATAGCAAAAACGCCCTGTCAACTCTTCAGGCTTTGTCCCGGCGTACTCTGCTACGGCCCTGTTAGCCCATAAAATCCGGTGGTTTGAATCCTGAAAAACGAGAAATTCAACTATACTGTTTAAAATGAGCTTCTTTTCCTGCTCGGAATTCTTTATCTTTTCTTCCATATACTTGCGAGCAATTATGTTTTCAATACGGTGTGCGAAAATAGTACACAACCTTTTCTCGCGCTCAGAAATCTTCCTGGCCATTTCCATGTAAAGTAAGCCTTGCACACCGTTTCGCATCTGGTATCTAAAGCTGTTCTTCCCGTTGCCGAGAATTCTTTCCAGAATATCTTCATCTTTACGAAAACCCCACCGCACCGGGCATTCGCACCTTTCACCCTCGCGCAGCACTATAGCAAGGCGGCATACTCCGAAAAGCCTGGTCGCCTTTTCAATGATCTCTTGTGTTAAATCATCAAGTTTTTCGGGTAAGGAGAAAGTCGACACATCATATAGAGTTAATAGCTCGGAAATGTCAAAGGACAATTCCTACCACCCCGCCGCAACTACAATGGTCTTGTTGTAAAATAACGGTGTGCCTGAAATATTGCTGATTTCGCCAAAAGACAGCATGCCTACAACCGGAACATCTGCTTCAATGTTCCTGGCCACTGCTTCTATTTCTCGAGAGAAATCCTTTCCCAGCAATAAAGATCGGGAAACACAATCAAAGATCACAAGGATCTTGGGGACAACCGGCGTATTCAATGCCTTTTGCGAAACCTCTTCGGCAGCCGCGACAAGGTTTGCAGTATCTCCTTCCATAATTACGGCAATAGCGTTTTCAGGAATTTCAGTTGCAAATAAAATGCTCCCATCTTCCCCGGCTTGGACGGGATCGCGAATAATAAAATCACCAGCTGCACCTGGTAATCCGAAGGGATGTTTCATGCTCCAGCGGGGAAAATCGTCCTTTTCGTATGTACCAACCAGAGCAGAATATCTTTCGAGTGCCGGAAGTCCATCGATTTCATAAACCCTTCTCCCCTTCGCTTTCGTCACCATCAGCGGTTCTCCTAACGGTCTCCATCCATGGCCCAGCTGCACCCGGAAGCTTATTCCTTTTATAACTGCTGCCGCTACGGCACCGCTGCTGATCCCTTCATCCGTATACTGATAGGTCGCATGAAATTGTAAATTGTTACCGCTTCCTCCTCCAATGTATTCAAAGGCAGGGCCCATAACGCTATATAATCCTCTTAGCAGGCTGGAGATATTTGCTGCAGATCCGTCCGGAATGAGCAGAACCGTTCCGGGTGCTCTACCGCCCTTCTCAAGCAGGGCTTCGCCCAATTCCCTGCCTTTATTATACGAGCATTCGGAGATATTGCTTTGCAGGTGTGTCACCGCCTCGACGTCTTCACCGCTGAGTGTGCATACACCCACACCCTTCTCGTAAAGCCTTAAATTGACAATGATGCCCGGAACGCAGGCGCCTATCAGCCTGGAATTACCGGTAACTCTTTTGACGGCCGAAAGGACGAGTTCTTGGTCGTAATTGTCGGTGGTCAAAACTAAAGCTATTACAGGCCTTCCGGATTGCTGCACAGCCTGCTCTGAAGCAAGCTGCCCTGCGGTGCCCGGGTCGTCTGCATTACTGATACCTACCCCAACCTGCATCCTAAAGTCTACCCCCAACTGCTTCAGTTCTGCGTTTCAGATCTGCTCTTACAATAGGAATCTTGTTCTAATTATACCATTTCTGTTCTAACAGGATCGCAGGCGGTTTTTATTATTCCTCTACTTCTGGAATCTTTTCGGCTGGTAATTAGGAATCGGTTCAAACGTGAGTTTGAGCTGTACAGAAGCTCCTCTTACAGCAAACACTGTAAGTAGGGCTTCTCTTAATTTCTGGGGAGAGGGGTTAAACAACCTAAAAACTGGAAAGAATAGTGGCGGGAGTTTGTTGACAATAGTATTTCTACATTGTTGACAGCCCGAATAATAGTGGAGTGATGGGAGAGAAGGTGAGGCAGATGAAGCGGGTCTTGTTTCGAGTTGGGCTCGTTGTCCTTTTAGGATTCTCATTGTTTATCCTGCTCGCCCTGGCTCCCGTTGAGGAGCCAGGCAGGAGCAGGTCGCCTCAGGGGATAAAGTGGGAAGAAGATGAGAGGCAGGATATCATCAGGTTTCGGGTTATTGCAGCAAGCGACCGGGCATCGGATCAGGCGCTGAAACTCAAGGTGCGGGACGCGGTCCTGGAACTCCTGAAGCCCGATCTGCAGGATGCACCGGATGAAGAGGCTGCTGCCGCGGTGATCGAAAGGTCTCTACCCCGGATCAGGGAGGTTGCCGAAAAAACCGTGAGAGAAGAGGGTTTGTCCTCCCCTGTGAGGGTCAGTTGGGGGATTACCGACTTTCCTATGAAGGCGTACGGGCCGGTAATTTTTCCCGCCGGGAAATACCAGGCCCTGAAAATTGTGATCGGCGATGGGGAGGGGAAAAACTGGTGGTGCGTCCTGTTTCCTCCCCTCTGCTACGTGGACCTGACCCGGGCCGCCGGGGGGAGGCATGGAAGTGATTTTCTGGAGCAGGCCCAGGTGGAGGACAGCCTGTACCTGGCCGGCAAGGGCCGCCTGGAAAAGAGCGCCCCGGTCTTCAGGTCCAGGATCGGCGAATGGGTTGCAGGGGGCAGGACCCGTTCCCTGCTCTCCTGGGTGTGGCGCCGGGACAGTTAGGTTATTTGAGAACCTGTGCAAACCAGAGGAGAAGGTAGCCTGCACCTAAGCCGAACCAGCACCAGACCGGGCTCTGGTTGTAGGCCCCGGGGATCAGTTCGTCCTTGATGAGGTAGGTCATCGCCCCTGCAGCGAGCGCCAGGAGAAAGGAGAGGTGCTGGGGTGATAACCTGAGCAATAAGAGGCCAAGCAGCGTACCGAGGGGTGTGAAGATGCTGATAATGATGTTGAGGAATAAAATCTGGCGGCGCCTGAGGCCGCCCATTTGCAAAGGGGCGGCGGTGGCCACCCCCTCGGGGATGTTGTGCAGGGCAATGGAGATGGCAAGCAGGGGGCCAAAGCTTCCCCCGGCGGCGTAGGCACCTGCTATGGCGATGCCCTCCGGAAGATCGTGCAGGGCGATTCCGATTGCCATGAGGTAGCCAAGCCGCCTGTAGGCGAAAATACCGGGCGGGCCTGCAAGATAGGTATTGCCGGTTAACATACGGTCGAGCAGCCAGATGAGGCCGATCCCCAGCAGGATGCCGATTCCAGCTTCGAGGGGGGTACCGGTCTGTAGTGCGGCAGGGACAAGGTCGAGCAGGACTACCGCCAGCATCACTCCCGCCGCCCCGCCAAGCAGCACTGCCAGGGTGCGGCGGCCGGGATGCCTTCCGAGGAGGACTATGAGGCTGCCTGCAGCGGTAGCCAGACCGGCAAGCAGGCTGGGAAGGATGGCGTACATAGGATCACCTGCCTGTTCAGGGAATTGTGCAGGTAATGTAAGATTATGCCCCCCCTGCTCTCAATATTCATCTTATAGTCGCCAATTATCTGCTGTAAATACTACCCTGAAAATACCCTGAAAATGTTCAGGTTTAACCTGTCCTGTAAATACGTTCTGGTTATCCTTGCAGGCGCAGCGACCTACGGAGGTTGTTACTCGCCCTTGACGAAGGAGCGGCTAACGGCAGCCGAACTGAGGCATGGATGCCGAAGTAGCCGACTCCGCTGCAAGGATGCAGCGTAGGAGGCGGTCGGCTGCCGTCTGCGACGAGTTTTAGGGCGAGTTCAACCGGAGTCCGGGAGCAAGCGCAAGGATAACCAGATTTCATCCGGCCTTCCATAGGTCGCTCGCCGGTAGACCCGTCGGGTATTTTCATATTCTGTGCCGCCGGAGTCGGCGTGGTGGTCTGCCTTGAAAATATGCCCCGGTTTATCCATGCCGATACGTGTAAAAGAGGACCCCGGGGCGCGGCGGGCAAGGAGGGAAAAGCATGTCTGAAAAGGTACAGGGCACTCTGGTAATCATCGGGGGTGCCGAGGATAAAACAGGGGAACGGGTCATCCTGCGCCGGTTCGTGGAACTGGCGGGAGGGGAGAAAGCGCGCCTTGTTGTGGTGACTTCGGCAACCAGCCGGCCGCAGATTGTGGGTGACAGCTACTCCCGGCTCTTTAAAGACCTTGGGGTGCAGGAAGTAACCATCTTGAACGTTGCCAGCCGGCAGGAGGCCAATGTTCCGTCGGCTTACCAGGCGGTTCTGGATGCCACGGGGATCTTTTTTACAGGAGGGGATCAGCTCCGCATCACCAGCCTCCTTGGAGGTACCCGTCTTGACGAGGCGTTTCGCAAGGCCTACCGGGAAGGAACCATCATCGCCGGAACCAGCGCCGGGGCTTCGGCCATGAGCGAGACCATGATCGTGGAGGGGGAGGGGGAGCAGGCCCCGCAGCGAAACAACGTGCAGATGGCCCCGGGCATGGGCCTGATCCGGGAGGTGGTGGTGGACCAGCACTTCGCCCAGCGGGGAAGGCTGGGCCGCCTGCTGACCGCCGTTGCCCAGCACCCTTACATGCTGGGGATCGGGATCGACGAGGATACCGCCATCGTTGTCAAGCCCGGCGGAGTCTTTGAGGTGATCGGTTCCCAAACGGTAACCGTGATCGATGGGAAGCAGATTAAGGAAACCAACGTCTCCGAGTCCGGCCCCCTGGAACCCCTCGCCTTGACCAATGTTATCCTGCACATCCTTCCAGTCGGTTATAAGTTTGACATGATTCAGAGGCAACCGCTTCCCCCGGCATAATCTTCCGGGGCTTAGCTATGAATAAACAAACCCTGCTTAATGAAAAACTAAAAAATGGAATCTACTTGCATACTTAGGAGGTATTGTCGTGGAAATCCTTGAAATACGCTTCATTGAGGGCAGGAATGTATGGAGCCACAGTCCTGTCCTGCAGGCGCGGCTTTTGTTAAGCCCTCAGGAGCAAATTTCCACAAGGGAGATTCCAGGATTTGCAGCCAGCCTCCTCGACCTGCTGCCCGGTTTAGCGGAGCACTCCTGTGCACGTGGCTACCCGGGTGGTTTTTGTGAGCGGCTGCAGGAGGGGACCTACCTCGGCCATGTGGTGGAGCACGTGGCCCTGGAACTGCAGGCCGCCGCAGGTTTTTCTAAGAATTACGGCAAAACGGTCAGCGGGCCTCTTCCAGGGACCTGGGACATCGTGTTTGAGTACGGCACGCCCGAGCTGGGGAAAGCTGCCCTTCGGGCAGCAGTGGATCTTGTGTCTGCCCTTCTGGAACGACGCCCCTTCCCGGTTGCGGATACCATCAAAAAACTCACCGCCATTGGTGGCGAAACCCGGTGGGGGCCGAGTACCGAAAGCATCATCGAAGCATGCCGCCGCAGGGGAATCCCGGTCATGCCCGTTGCGGAGAGCGGCATCCTGCAGCTGAGCTACGGCTGCCGCCAGAAGCTGGTGCAGGCCACCATCACGTCGGAGACGTCCTGCCTGGCGGTGGACCTTGTGGGGGACAAGGTCCTTACCAAGCGGATCCTCGCCAGGGCGGGTATCCCCGTTCCCCAGGGCAGGGTGGTCACCTCCCTGCAGGAGGCGCGAGAAGCCGCAGAGGAACTGGGGTATCCTGTCGTGATCAAGCCGTGTCACGGCAACCAGGGCAAAGGGGTTGTTCTCAATCTGAGGGAACCCCGGGAAATGGAGACGGCGTTTCGCATTGCCAGGACTTATGATACCCAGATCCTTGTAGAGAAATATATCCCGGGCAGGCATTACCGCCTCCTGGTGATCGGGGGGAAGCTGGCGGCCGCCGCCGAACGCCTCCCCGCCTGTGTTACGGGGGATGGGGTCCATACGGTGCAGGAACTGGTGGAACTGGCCAACCAGGACCCGCGGCGGGGGGACGGCCATGAAAAACCCCTGACCAAACTGCGGCTTGATCCGGCAGCCGTCCTGGAACTGGCCAGACAGGGTTACACCCCGGACAGCCGCCCGCCCCTGGGAGCGGTGGTCATACTCCGGGAGAACGCCAATTTGAGCACAGGGGGTACCTCCCGGGATGTGACCGGCCTGGTCTGTTCTGAGAACGTGTACCTGGCCGAGCAGGCCGCCCGTCTTACAGGTCTTGACGTTGCCGGGATCGACCTGGTCACTCCCGACATCTCACAATCCGCCATTAAAAACGGCGGTGCAATCATCGAAGTAAACGCCGCACCGGGTTTTCGCATGCATCTCTTCCCCAGCGAAGGAGAGCCCCGTGACGTGGGAGCCGCCCTGGTGGATCACCTTTTCCCGCCGGGCTGCGATGTGAACATACCCGTGATTGCGGTTACCGGGACGAACGGCAAGACAACCACGACCCGTTTCCTGGCACACCTCTTCCAGCAGCAGGGCCTGGTTGTGGGTATGACCACCACGGGCGGGATCTACATCAACGGACGGTGTGTTTTTTCCGGTGATACCACGGGTCCCTCCAGCGCCCGGGTTGTACTGCGGGATCCCACGGTGGAGATGGCGATCCTGGAAACCGCCAGGGGGGGCATCCTGCGCGGCGGCCTTGGTTATGACCGGGCGGATGTAGCGGTTGTCACCAATATCGGTCCCGATCACCTGGGGCAGGATGGGATCGAAACCCTTGAGGACCTTTTCTGGGTGAAATCCCTGGTGGTGGAGGCGGTTAAGGAGGACGGTTACGTTGTTCTCAACGCCGACGATCCCTATACCCCCAAGTTTGCCGTGAGGGCCCGGGGGGAAGTGGTCTATTTCAGCCTGCACGAGGACAATCTCCTCGTAAGGCGGCACCTCGGCGCCGGAGGCAGCGCAGTCTTTGTAAAACAGGGAACGGTGTATGCCGGCACCGGTGATCAGGCCACCCGCATCATCAACCTGAAGTCGATCCGCGCCGGTATGGGAGGACGGGCTGTGTTCAACCTGGAAAACGCCCTTGCTGCCGCTGCCGCCGCTTTTGTCTTAGGGCTCCCTCCGGTGCTGATCCGGCGCGGCCTGCGCACCTTCGGCACAAACCTGACCCACAACCCCGGCCGCCTGACCATCTACCGGCTGGGAAAGGTTACCGTCATAGTGGATTACGGTCACAATGCCCCGGCCTTCCGCAGGGTTGCGGAGTTTGCCAGGTCTTTAAAACCGCGCCGCCTGCTGGGAGTCGTTGGAGTTCCGGGGGACCGGGGGGACGACCAGATCGTCGCCGCCGGGGAAGTGGCCGGTGCGGGCTTTGACGAACTCTTCATAAAAGAGGACAAGGACCTGCGGGGACGCGCTCCGGGGGAGACGGCGCAGCTCCTCTTCAGGGGGGCGCGCAAGGCAGGCAAGTCCCCGTCACTGCTGCACGTGATCCCGGACGAAATCGAGGCCGCCGGAGAGGCCGTTAAACAGGCACGCCCGGGGGATGTGGTGGTGATCTTTTACGAGAAGCTGGAGCCCATCATGTCGTTCCTGGCAGATGCAGAGAGAGGGGTGCTTGAAAAAGGAGTGCCGCAGCAAAGGGCCGCAGTTCAAAACTGAAAAAAAGGATTTTTGCGCCCCGTATGTAATTAATATATAATTTAGCCCGGAAAGGCGGCCGTAAGAAAAAGAACCGGAAAGGCGGAACGGTAGATGGGTTTGGAAGAATTGCGGCTCCAGGCGTTTGCGAAGATCAACCTCACACTGGATGTGGGCCCCCGGCGGGCGGACGGTTACCACGAGATCAGTTCTGTAATGCAGACTGTAAGCCTTGCCGACGAACTTCTCTTTGCAAGGGTGCCTCAGGGAATTTCGGTTGACTGCGACTCTCCGGACATTCCGGTGGGGAGCGGCAATCTGGCGACGCGTGCCCTGGAGATGCTGGCAGGCAAGCTGCCCGGGGGAGTCAGGCTCGAGATCAGGAAGAGGATCCCCGTGGCGGCCGGGTTGGGTGGCGGGAGCAGTAATGCTGCCGCGGCATTGAAAGGCGCAAACCGGCTGTACGGGCTGGGCCTGACGGAGCGGGAACTGGTTTCCTGCGCTGCCGTATTGGGGTCCGATGTCCCCTTTTTTATTTTAGGCGGGACCGTTGAGGCGCGAGGCCGGGGGGAACTGGTGAGACGCCTGCCGCCTCTCCCGGTCCTGTGGCTGGTTCTGGCAAAGCCGGATTTCGGCGTGCCGACGGCGGAGGTCTACGCCAGGTATAAACCGTGCGGGAGGGAGCCCCGGACGCCGAAGCTGGTTGCCGCCCTGGAAAAGGGGGACGGGGATGGAGTGCTGAATGCTCTGGGCAACGACCTGGAGGACGTTACCGCAGCCGCCTGCCCGGAGGTGGGCGCCCTGAAGGCCCGGCTGGAGGCCCTGGGGGCACTGAAGACCCTGATGACCGGGAGCGGGCCTGCGGTCTACGGCATTTTCCCGGGGGAGCAGGAAGCCCGCATGGCCGCCCGGGAGTTAAGGAATGAAAGTCTGGCTCTTTTTGTCTGCAGAACCGTCAACGAGGATGAAATCAGAGAGGGGGAGCGGGGATAATGGCAGAAAAAGCGGAAAGAAGGCTGGTGCCGGTAAAGCTCGATTCCTATAAACCCTTGCGGGACGTTGTTTTTGACACACTGAGGGAGGCGATCATCAACGGGATCCTGAGGCCCGGCGAGAGGCTGATGGAGATCCAGCTTGCGGAGGAGCTTGGTGTGAGCCGGACTCCCGTCAGGGAGGCGATCCGGAAACTGGAGCGAGAGGGTTTTGTGGTGATGGTTCCCCGCAAGGGCGCTTTTGTGGCAGGTATTTCCCTTAAAGATATCGCCGACGTCTTCGAGGTGAGGGCTGCGCTGGAGGCCCTGACGGCAGGATTGGCGGCGGAGCGCATCACCGACGAGGAGCTGGAGGAACTGGAAAGAATCCTTGTCAGGAAAGCGGAGATCATCGAGGAAAGTGATGTGGCACGGTTTCTTGAATCCGACACGACCTTTCATGATACCCTTTACCGCGCCAGCAGGAACCAGCGCCTAATCCAGATCCTGAACAACCTGCAAGACGAGATCCAGCGATTCCGGGCGGTTTCCCTGGCTTATCCCGGGCGCCTGCGCAAAACCCTGGAGGAGCATCGCAAGATTGTAGAGGCAGTCGCGGAGCGAGACGTTGAGAGGGCCCAGGCAATGGCCTGGAGACACATAGAGAACGCTGAGAACAGCCTCCTGGAGGCAGTGCGCGGCAGGCAGGAAATAAAAGAGGAATAGGGTGAGGGGGTGGAGATGGCGATCGATAAAGTAAACGCCGTAATCCTGGCCGGAGGCGGGAGCATCCACGACAGGTCCGCCCCGGATGAAGGGCTGAATAAGGCCCTCGTCGGGATCGGTTCCCGCCGGATGGTGAATTACGTTGTGAATGCCCTGCGAAAGAGCCCCGGGATCGCCGGCATCGTACTGGTCGGCCCGGAATCGCTAAGGGAGAATTTTGGGGAGTCGCAGGGTTTGTTGTTTGCCGCAGCAGGCGCATCCCCCCTCAGGAGTTTCGCCGCCGGTGTTGCCGTGCTGGACGGGTTGCCTGACAGGGGGGGAACAGACTGGGTACTGGCGTGTACGGGAGATATCCCCTTTTTGACGCCTGAGGCTGTGGCCGATTTTCTTGACAGGTGCCGGAGACGGGATGCCGACGTCTACTATCCGATCATTCCCCGGGAAGCGGCGGAGGAAAAGTTCCCCGGGGTTAAGCGCACTTACGTCCGGCTGCAGGAGGGAAGCTTTACCGGAGGCAACCTGTTTCTTGCCAACAGGCGAATTATCGACGAGTGCCTGCCGCGGGCGGAGGAGTTCATCCGCCTGCGCAAAAAACCTGCTGCCCTGGCCGGCCTGGTGGGCTTCGGGATCCTGTTGAAATATCTCTTCGGGCGGTTGAGGCTGCAGGAGGCGGAACAGCGTGTCTCCTCCCTGTTTGGAATCCGGGGGGCGGCGGTCATCACTCCTTATTCCGAAATAGGGGTTGATGTGGACAAGCCGTCGGATCTTGAGCTTGCGCGAAAATTGCTTGTTTCCATGGATTGTGAATAAATCCGTTACACTTGCAGGAATCTTATTGATGATGGAGAATACCTCACTTCAGAAAACATCCCAGGAGAGTGGTCAGGAAATGCAGGTAACCGATGTACGAATCCGGAAGGTCAACCAGGATGGGAAGATGAAGGCCGTCTGCTCCGTAACCTTCGATGACGCCTTCGTTGTGCACGATGTCAAAGTGGTGGAGGGACAAAAGGGGCTTTTCGTAGCCATGCCGAGCCGCCGCACGCCCGCCGGGGAATTCAGGGACATCGCACACCCTATTTCCGCCGCTGCCAGGCAGCAGATCCAGGACGCCGTTCTGAAGGCCTATCAAGAGGAAGCCTAGTGCCGGAGTAATGACAGTTTTTGCTTGCAGACAGTCGGGGGTTGAACCCCCTTTTTTGTTTGTAAAATGATAGAGGATTTACATGGTTTATGTCGAAAAAAAACAAGCTGGCACATTATGCCCCTGTGACCGTAACATGATAAAGGTGAAAATTTGGGAATGGCTGCCGGTAAACCTGTCGCAGTCGAGGAGGAAGATGAAGACATGCAGGGAGTAGGAGCAATTGTTCTTGCCGCGGGGCAGGGAAAACGGATGAAATCGGATCTGCCCAAGGTGCTGCACCGGGCTGCCGGAGCTCCCCTGGTCGGACACGTTTTAAACAGCGTGGCCGGGACGGGGATCACGGAAGTGATCGTCGTTATCGGACAGGGTGCGGATCTCGTGCGCCAGGCCCTGGGTGAGGGATATAAGTATGCATTGCAGGAGCAGCCTCGCGGCACGGGGGATGCGGTGATGAAGGCGCTCCCCCTGCTTTCCCCCGAATACAGGGAAGTCCTGGTTTTATGTGGAGATACGCCCCTCCTGACAACCACCTCCCTGGTCAGGCTGATCGAGGCGCGGCGGGAGGCGGGCGCCGCCGCCGCGATCCTGACCAGCGTCTTTGAAGATCCCAGGGGCTACGGCCGCATCATGCGGGGTGAAGACAACCTGGTGCGGGCGATTGTGGAGGACAGCGACGCCACCGGGGAACAGAAGGAGATCCGGGAGATCAATACCGGAACCTATGTCTTCGACCGGGAGGCCCTGGAGAGGACCGTCTTCCGGCTGCAGCCCGATAACAAGCAGGGGGAGTATTACCTGACCGACTGCATCTCCCTGCTGCGGGGGGACGGGCTTGCCATCGCCGCCGTTTCAGCCCCGGCAGAGGAAACCGCCGGGATCAACACGCGGCGTGAGCTGGCGGCGGCGGAGCGGATTTTAAGGCGGCGGGAGTGTGAGCGCCTGATGGACGAAGGTGTGACCATCCTCGATCCGGATGCCACCTACCTCGACCGCGGTGTTAAGGTTGGGAGGGATACGGTTATCTATCCCTTTACCTTTGTTGAAGGGACGACGACGGTAGGCAGGGGTTGCGTGCTGGGTCCCGGGACACGGCTGATCAACAGCACTCTCGGGGATAATGTCGAGATCCAGCAGTCGCTAGTGGTGGAGAGCACCGTGGGAGACAACTGCCAGATCGGCCCCTATGCATACATCAGGCCGGGCAGCATCCTGGCCGAAGGGGTCAAGGTCGGCGATTTTGTGGAACTGAAAAAGGTGAAGGTGGGAAAAAGGAGCAAGATCCCCCACCTCAGCTACGTGGGAGATGCGGTGATCGGTTCCGGCGTGAACATCGGTGCAGGAACAATCACCTGCAATTACGACGGAATTGCGAAGCATGAGACCCGTATAGGGGACGGAGCTTTTATAGGAAGCAACACCAACCTGGTGGCGCCGGTGACTGTAGGGGAGAAAGCCGTAACCGGCGCAGGCTCGACCATAACAAAGGATGTTCCTCCGGGCGCCCTGGCTGTGGAGCGCGCCCGTCAGGTTGTGGTACCGGATTGGGCCAAGAAAAAAGCAGAGAAGGGGAAAGATAAGTGATGGAGTTAGGAAGAGTGAAAGAGGGAGGCGGCGTGATGCTGTACACCAACAAACTCAAAATTTTTACAGGCAACGCCAACCCGCGACTTGCAGAGGAAATTACCGAATATCTCGGCATCGCTCTCGGCAATTTGCAGGTCAACCGCTTCAGCGACGGGGAAATCGGCGTTGGTATCAACGAGAGTGTCCGCGGGGCCGACGTTTTCCTGATTCAGCCCACCTGTCCCCCGGTCAATGAAAATGTGATGGAACTGTTAATCATGATCGACGCCCTGCGCCGGGCTTCGGCAAAGCGCATCTGCGCCGTGCTTCCTTATTACGGTTACGCCAGGCAGGACCGCAAGCTGAAGGCCCGCGACCCCATCACCGCCAAACTGCTTGCCAACATCATTACCGCGGCGGGGGCGGGCCGGGTTTTAACCATGGACCTGCACGCAGGCCAGATCCAGGGCTTTTTCGACATCCCTGTGGATCACCTCACCGGTGTCCCGATCCTGGCCGATTATTTCCTGAGCCTTGAACTTGGCGAGGTGGTCGTGGTCTCACCTGATGTGGGCGGGGTAACCAGGGCCCGGGACCTGGCAAGCCGCCTGGGGGCGTCAATTGCCATTATTGACAAGCGCAGGCCGAAACCGAACGTTTCCGAGGTCCTCCACGTCGTCGGAGCGGTGGAGGGCAAAACGGCTATTGTCATTGACGACATCATTGACACGGCAGGAACCATTACCCAGGGTGCGGAGGCTTTGCTGGAGCGCGGGGCAAGGGATGTTTACGCCTGCTGCACGCACGCCGTCTTTTCCGGTCCTGCCCGGGAACGGCTGGAGTTGTCCCCCTTCAAGGAGGTCGTGGTGACAAATACCATTCCTGTTGCGCCGGAAAACGTTTTTGATAAATTGAGGGTGCTGACCGTGGCGCCGCTTTTTGGCGAAGCAATTATCAGGATTCACGAGGACCTTTCTGTGAGCAAGCTTTTCGAGGAATAGAACGGCCTACGTCAGTTCAGGCGGTATGTCCTTAGGCGTTCCGGTCTTTTGCTCTTCCTGGCCGTCTTCTGTTTTCACCTCTTGTTCCGGACCTGCAGGGGGCGCTGTTTCCGCCGGCATGGGTTGCGTCTGATCCCCGGTGTCTGGATTTAAGCGCAGGTGCCACGCCTTCCGGAAGACGCGGTGGGCGCTTTCTTTAAAGTTTCTCATGCTTTCTGCCAGCGGCCTCTCGCTTGGGGTGAGGGCTTCCCCGGCTCCGTTGTGGACCACCAGGACGTCCTTCCCGATGGTGCGCACCTCCCCGGCCGGCAGAACCGCCCTTCCCTTCAGCAGTTTATCTCCGAATTTGCCGCCGATCTCAAAGGCGGTGATTTTTCCTGTAGCGGGGTCGACAAAGAATTCCTCGACAACACCCAGGGCGGTACCCCCTTCTGTGATCACCCGGGCGCCCTTGAGCTGGACGTTCTCCTTGACGAGGTTAATGATCTGGGGAAGACTCGTCAGTTTCTCGGCGCTGCTGGCCTTTTGAACGGTCAGGGCGTTGTTTCCGGCGCTGACGACCCGCGGGTAGGGTATCACCTTCTGCTCGCCGAAGAAACCGCCGCTCTGGACCATGAGCGCCGCCACCTCTCCGGTGTTCGGGTTGATGACAAGTGAGCGCACGCGCCCGATCTCCTTCCCTTCATCAAGGCTGACCACTGGGAGGGAAAGAAAGTTCCGGCTTTTCCGCATATAGATCGCCTCCCTGAGTTTTACAAGGGTTATCTGTTAAAATATATTAGTCCGGGTGATCAGGTATGCCTGGTAAATTGACTTGATTTTTGCACCTGAATAAGTCTAAACTATTGGAATGAAGCAGAGATCTCATCAAAAAAGGAGTGTGTTGGACTATGGAAAGCATTACACTGCGGGCCGAGGTAAGGCCGCGCGGTACGAAGGGGGCACTGCGCGCCTTGCGAAATAGAGGAATGTTGCCTGCGGTTGTATATGGTAAGGAAGTGGGAAACCTGCTTGTCCAGTGTTCCGAAAAAGAACTGGCTTCCATAATTGCCAGGCACAGCATCGGGGGCACCCTGCTCAACCTCGAAGTGGTAAACGGAAGCGGGCAGGTCAAAGCCCCTTATCTGGTCATGATCCGTGAGGTGCAGCGGGATCCCATCAAGCAGAAATTGATGCACGTCGATTTTTACCAGGTTTCGCTGACCGAAGAAATCGAAACCGAAATACCGGTTCACCTGGTCGGCGAAGCTCCCGGCGTCAAGGAGGGGGGCGTGCTCCAACACCTGCTGCGTGAGGTGACCGTATCCTGCCTGCCGAGCAAGCTCCCCGAGCGCCTGGAGGCGGACATCAGCAAGCTTGGGCTCGGCGACCAGTTTACCGTTGGCGATCTGGAATTGCCGGAAGGGGTTAAGGTCCTCGACGATCCGGAGACCATAATCGCCAATGTTGTGGCGCCGGTCGTCGAGGAGCCTGAGGCGGAAGAAGAGGCGGCGGAGGCTGCAGAGGCCGCTCCGGAGCCCGGAGAGGAATAGATGTTTGCCAGGCTGCGTGAACTGTTTGCCCGGAGCGGGAGAGTACAGGCAGCTGAATTCAAGCTGATTTGCGGACTGGGCAACCCCGGACCCCGGTATGCCAACACGCGCCACAACGCAGGCTACCAGGTGGTTGCCGGGCTTGCACGCGCCCATGGAGGGATCTGGAGTAAATTTCATAACCGGGCACAGGTCTGCACCATTGAGATTGGCGGTTGTCCCGTGCTGCTGGTTCAGCCCCTGACCTACATGAACTCCAGCGGGCTGGCGGTGCGGCCGGTTATCCGGAAGTGGAACGTTGCACCCGCTTCCCTTTTGGTGATCAGCGACGACCTGGATCTGCCATTCGGGTCGATCCGGCTGAGGCCGGGGGGAAGCGCAGGCGGCCACCGGGGAATCCAGTCGATTATTGACAGCCTGGGGACCCAGCATTTTCCCAGGCTTCGCATCGGGATCGGCCGTCCCCCGGAGGGCGTGGACCCGGCTTCCTATGTCCTGAGCCCCTTTTCCCAGGATGACCGGGAACGCCTGGCGGAGATCCTGGAGGATGCCGCTGCTGCCGCTGCCTGCTGGGTGACAGAGGGCATCGACGCTGCTATGAACCGGTACAATCGCAATGCATAAAGCCTCCTTTTTCTGGTTAAACTAACACTGCTCCCCGCAGTTCCCCTTTCATCTTGTGGCGGAGAGTAATAGTTTAACCAAGGAGGTGAACAGGTTGGCAGACGAGGACAAGAATGCCGGCGGCACCCGCAGTGTTTTGGGGGAAGGTGGCTGGCTTGCTCACATCATCAGGTTTATCGTTGCGGCAATCGTGCTGATGGTGGTGAGCTTTATCACACCGGGCTTCACCAGGCTCAGCTTCTGGCACGCCCTGCTTGCGGCAGTCCTGATTGCCCTGATCGGTTTCGGCCTGGAGGCGATTTTCGGACGTCGTATTTCACCCTATGCCCGGGGCGGGGTCGGTTTCATTACCTCCGCAGTGATCTTTTATCTGATCCAGTTTTTGATCCCGGGATTGCGTGTTACCGTATTGGGCGCACTGATCGCGGCGGCAATTGTAGGCATTATTGATATGTTTGTGCCGACCGGGTTGCGTTAGGCAAAGGTGTGAAGGAGTAATAGAATAGGAGCAAAGAATAGCCCTGCCAACGGCAGGGCTATATTGCGCGCGGATTCCGCATACGCTGCATAAAGGTCTGCCCTGGAAATACATCGAATACACCCGACGGGTCTATGGGTACCAACGGGGGCGGCGTGGTGGTCTGCCCGGAAAAGCAGCCGACTTGAAGGGGAGTATAATGCGGGGCTGAACGGTGATATAATGTTCATGAAGAACGGCGCAGAAACCCGTCCCGGGTTTTACAAGGGGGGTTGGAAAACCCGCCTGAGTTTATCAGATGACCTTACTCAAACCCGCATGAAACCTGAAAAAGTTTTTTAAAAAGCGCGCATTTTGCCACTACTTTACTTAATCCTGGAAATCGTCAGCAGCAATCACATTGTTCGGTTG
>CADDZA010000030.1 GCA_902812435.1 Clostridia bacterium | reverse complement strand
TTAAAAGACCAGCGCAGTTGAAACCTTGGATTTCCCATAAAACTCCCCCTTAGCATTTATTTAAGCGCCCGCCGGGGCATGTAACAGGTCCGGATGAATCAGGGCCCGGTAGGCACCCCTTGGAGACAAACGCCTGTTGTAAAGTCCGATCACCACATTTGTATTTCTAATTTTTTGATCCCCGGCAAGAATCGTGATCTCCTCGGGTTTAAAACCAACCAACATGCCATGATGTTTGCCGATTGTCGTAAAGGGTATCAACCTGAACGGCAGTACTTCCCCCTCTTCCTGTAAAGACCTGGACAGCTTTGCAATTTCCAGTTCTCCCCCGGCGCCAAAAAAGTCCCGTGTATTTGGTGGTAAATAAGGAGCGAGCACTTCGTGTTCGACAATGACAACCGGTGCCCCGGTCAGGGGATCTACCAGTTGATTCCCGGTATCGACCAAGCCGGTAATCTTCAATTCACGTCCACCAACCTTGATTATGACAGGGACTCTCAACAAATCGCGCAAGAAGGACTTTTTCAGATAAGGAACTCCCCATTTACCAAGCAGAATAGCAGTCCCGAGTCCCAATGCAAGCCATAAATACGGGATGGGAATATTACTGAAGGCGGGATTGATCGAAAAATTGCTCATCAAGTAGATAAAACCAAGAACGGTCCCCCCCATGGTAAACGCTATTAGGTAAAAATACAGGAGAACCTGGCCAAATTTCTTTATATGAAAGGGAATGAAGGCCACACCCAGCATTAGAAGGGATACTAGAAATTTTATCCAGAAGGCAGTTAAAAAGCTAAGACCCGGAAGAAGCACGACTATGCTGTAAAATGACCCGAGACATGCCGCAGTAGCCAGGCGCCAGGAAACACAACGGATTTGAGAGAGCCTGGCTGTTGCCCAGAGCGCTATATAATCCATAATAAAATTAATAATAAAGAGAATATCGACGTATATGTACGGCCTGCCGGGCATAGTGTCCACCTCAAAAATAATCCGCTAGTTCCTGTTGCTTTCTCGTTTACCATTTATATGCGGCCACATCCATGTCCATACCAGGGTAATTATAAACGATTTGATCAGAGAAACCTGTCAGTTATTGCCAGCCGTAAAAAAAATAAAACGGCTGATAGATAAGTTTTATTCAGCCGTTTTCTCGGTTAGAATTTAGATATTGTTACCGGCGGCGTAGGAAGGCAGGTATATCAAGATCCTCTGAAGTGAAGGAACGGAGATCTACCACAGTCGAGTCTTTTTCTACGGCAGGCTTAGCATCAAATCCGGTGGCAATAACGGTTACCCTGACCTCATCCTCAAGATCCTCGTCAATGACTGCACCAAAGATGATGTTTGCCTCTGGGTCAGCAGCCTGGGAGATGATCTCGGCTGCCTCATTTACCTCAAACAGTCCCAAATCCGGCCCCCCGGTAATGTTCAGCAATACGCCCTTGGCTCCCTCGATGGACGTTTCCAGGAGAGGGCTGGAGATCGCTATCCGTGCTGCTTCGGCGGCCCTGTTCTCTCCCCTGGCGCTGCCTATACCCATCAGGGCTGATCCTGTTTCTGTCATAATTGTTTTTACATCGGCGAAATCTAAATTGATCAGGCCCGGAACCGCGATAAGATCAGAAATACCCTGGACACCCTGCCTCAAAACATCGTCCGCGATGCGAAAGGCCTCGTTGATGGATGTACTCTTATCTACGACCTGGAGCAGTCGGTCATTGGGAATGGTAATCAGGGTATCAACTTTGGCTTTAAGCTCCTGAATTCCCTTCTCCGCCTGATTGGCCCGTTTCCTCCCCTCAAAAGTGAAGGGACGTGTCACCACACCAACCGTAAGCGCTCCAATTTCCTTCGCAACCTGCGCAACAACGGGAGCGCCACCGGTTCCGGTGCCTCCGCCCATGCCTGCGGTAACAAAAACCATATCAGCACCACGCAAGGCTTGGGTCAGCTCTTCCCTGCTTTCCTCTGCAGCCTTCTGGCCGATTTCGGGATCCGCCCCCGCCCCCAGTCCCTTTGTCAGCTTGGCTCCGATCTGTATTTTGTGCTCTGCCAGGGACAGATTCAACGCCTGGGCATCGGTGTTGACGGCGATGAAATGCACACCCTTTAAGCCAGTCTGAATCATCCTGTTAACAGCGTTGTTGCCGCCTCCGCCAACCCCAATGACTTTAATGTCAGCGAATTGATTGACATCGAGCTCCAATTCCAACATCTCCCCGATAATCCCTCACTTCTAAAAAAGATCTTTTAACCATTTCTTCACTTTTCCAACTAATCCCTTCAAAGACAAACTATCTTCTTCCTCTTCCAGTGAGTTAATCCGTTTTGATCCGTATAACAGTAATCCAATGCCTGTTGCAAAATCCGGGCTGTGAATCACGTCAGCCAGTCCTCCCACCGCCTCCGGATAACCTACCCTAACCGGTCTTTGCAATTCTTCAGACGCCAATTCCACGATTCCCTCGGTCAAAGCCGTTCCTCCGGTCAACACAATGCCGCCCGGCAGCAAGCCGTGGTAACCGGACTTGTCTAATTTATTCTTTACCAGGCCAAGTATTTCCTGTACGCGGGGTTGGATAATACTCGCGACGGTTTTCTTGGAAACACGGCAGGTATCCTTGCCTCCAACGCTGGAAACCTCAACCATATCGTTCTCCGATGTTAAAGCAGGCAGCGTGCACCCGAATTCCTTTTTGATTTTTTCCGCCTGGTTCAACGGTGTCCGCAACCCCACTGCCAGGTCGCTGGTTATATAATCCCCGCCTACCGGCAAAACACCCGTGAACCAGAGGGAACCCTGCTCAAAGAGCGCAATGTCGGTCGTACCACCTCCAATATCAACAACAACAACGCCCAACTCCTTCTCGGCAGGATAAAGCACGGCTTCCCCTGATGCGTAAGCATTCAACACCAGCTCCTGAACATGGAACCCAGCACGCTCGCAGCATTTTAATAGGTTTTGGACAGCCGCATTGGTGAT
Organism: Clostridia bacterium; assembly: GCA_902812435.1. Classification (GTDB taxonomy): domain Bacteria; phylum Bacillota; class DSM-12270; order Thermacetogeniales; family Thermacetogeniaceae; genus DULK01. The sequence continues at coordinate 17,117 of CADDZA010000030.1, read as the reverse complement.
TGTGACGATGTGGGTTTCCACCTCCAGGCGTGATCCCATCATCCCTACCGGATCCAGTATGTTATCATTTCCATCAATAATAAACTGGCGCGGGATCACATGAATGATCCGCCGGTCGTGGGGCAGGGCAATGACCCGTGCCGCCTGGAGCACCCTGTCCACATCTTCCTGGGTAATTTCCTTATCGGGATTAGCGACCGCTACAACCCCGCGGTTATTAAGAGAGGAAATCATAGTGCCGGTGATTCCTACATAACCGCTTTCGATGGGACGCCCGCTCATCTGTTCTGCTTTATCAATTGCCTCTTCGATGGAACGGACCGTCTTTTCAATATCGATCACGCTTCCCCTGCGTATCCCGGAAGAAGGAGCAACGCCAAAGCCGTATATCTGAAGCTGTCCATCGACACCTACTTCTCCAACTATAACAGTAACCTTTGTAGTTCCTACATCGAGACCGACAATGGTGTTCGACCGGGCCACCATGGCACCTCCGGTTAATTCCTTAAAAAGAAAAATTCAACACAACCTGCAAATTCCCTTTAAGTTTTATCAGTATTATACAATTTTTCTCCGTTCGTTCCACCTGTACGTGTATATTTAACAGCCGGTGCATTCACGGCCCTGATATCCACATATTCCACCGGTATTGCACTGTTCAGGCTTTCCATGAAGGATACCGCCACGTGCAGCTTTTGACTGAGATTCTCGGAGGATCCCAGCAGGATCGGAATTCCTTCCCGGCTGTAGGCGATGAGTTGATCTTTTCCTGCTATGTTAAACTCGGAAAAAAAGTTCTGCACATCCGGGTCAAGAGCAGCAAGAATTGATACCATATCCCAACTGGAGCTTACCTTTTTACCCAGTTCAGTTGTGCTCGGTCTGACTCCTGTGATTATGGGGAGGTTATAGGACCTCATCGATGAGATCTTGTCCAAACAGTAACCCTTGCGATCAATGACCAGGAAGGTGTCATTCGCCAGAAAAAGGGCGCGGGGCTGGCGCTCCTTAATTTCAATCACGATGGTGCGAGGAAAGCGGCGCTTCACCTCTGCCCGCTCAATAAGCGGATCTTTCAGGAGACGCCTTTTTACCTGGTCTGTATCTACCTGAAACAAATTTTGACCTTTACTCAAGCCGCTTTCCTTTGTCAACTCAGATAAGGAGATGCGCTGCAGGCCCCTGCCTTCAATCTCCTGCAGTGCAAAAAAGGGGGATTGACTGAATAGATAGAGGGCCAGAATACTGAGGGTTATAACAAAGACGATCTTCAAAGATCTTATAAACCTTCCAAAATCAAGTTTCTTCTGGCTTCTTCCCCTTCTTCTCCTGTAATTGTTTTGTTTCAAAGCCTGCCCACTCCTGAGCCAAAAAAATAAAAGAGAAGTGATTATCATTCACGACGAATTTGAGCACCAAGCCGCCGAAGTTTCGCTTCAAGTTTTTCGTAACCTCTGTTTAAATGCTCGACCCCTTCAATAATTGTGGTGTTTTCAGCTGCCAGACCTCCCAAAACAAGGGCCGCTCCCGCACGCAGGTCGGTTGCTTCAACAAGGGCACCGGTGAGGTCCGGCACTCCGCTGATAACCGCGCTCCGTCCCTCCACCCTGATGTGCGCCCCCATTCGCCTTAGTTCACCCACGTGCTGGAACCGGTTCTCAAAAATATTTTCTGTTATGATACTGGTTCCCTGCGCCAGGCTGAGGAATACCATGAACTGGGGCTGCATATCTGTAGGAAAACCCGGGTAGGGAAGGGTGCGTATATCTAAGGCGTTCCAGGTATCTACACCCTTGACGATGATCCTGTCATCCTCCTCCCAAACCCGAATACCCGCCTCTCGCAGCTTTGCGGTTATCGGTTCCACGTGTTCCGGGATGGTGTTAACAATTTCAATCTCTCCCCTGGTTATGGCGGCAGCCACCATAAAGGTCCCGGTTTCAATGCGATCGGGAATCACCCGGTAAGTAATTTCCCTGCCGATCCTGGAAACTCCGTTGATTTGAATTGTATCCAGCCCCGCCCCCTTGATCTCCGCGCCAAGCCTGTTCAAAAAGTTCTGCAGGTCAACAATCTCCGGTTCACGAGCTGCGTTTCTGATTATCGTTGTGCCCTCTGCCAGGACGGCAGCCATCATGATATTTTCTGTTGCCCCGACACTGGGAAAGTCAAGATGAATCTCCGTGCCAGTTAGTTTCGCTGCCTCCATTTCAATGAAGCCGTGTTGTTCGCACACTTTTGCCCCCAAATAGGCAAAACCCTTCAAGTGGAGATCCATTGGCCGGGAACCAATAGTGCACCCACCCGGATAGGACGCTCTCACATTTCCCAAACGGCCCAGGAGCGCGCCCATTACCAGGTTTGATGCTCTCATTCTCCGCATTAAAGAGGGGGGAACTTCCGTGGAAGAGATATTAGACGGATCTATTTCCATTACATCGTTAAGCCATTTAACCTTGGCCCCAAGAGATTGTAACACTTCTTGCATTGTGACCACATCGTCAAGGCGTGGAACCCCCTCAAGAACCAGAGGAGTGTCACTCAAGAGACAGGAAGCAAGAATCGGAAGAATGGCATTTTTTGCGCCGCTGATTGTTACACTACCCTTTAATCTGGTTCCACCGGTAATAATCAACCTTTCCAATCAAAACTCACCCTTCCTCCCCCACCAGCCGGATCTCAGGCACTAATTCAATCCCGAATTGGGACATGACACGTTCTCTGATCATCTCGATCAGGGTTATTACCTGGCGCGCGCTGGCATTTCCAAGATTGACAATGAAGTTGGCATGTTTAGGAGAAACCTGTGCATCCCCAACCCTTGCCCCCTTTAGACCTGCCAGTTCAATGAGTTCACCGGCAAAATGGCCTGGCGGATTGCGGAACACACTTCCTGCAGTAGGCAAATTGAGCGGTTGGGTTCTTTTGCGATAGGCAAGATTGTTCTCCATTCGCTCAGCAATGGCGGAAGGATCTTCTGAAATCAATTGCAGCACCGTTTTTAAAATGATCAGCTTTTGATCCTGCAAAGAAGAAGTGCGGTAATTAAATAAAAGATCCGACCCGAACAAAAGCCTCCGGTTTCCGTCGAATTCCAGGACATCCACCTCAAGGACGAGGTCCCCCAGGCATTGACCAAAGGCACCGGCATTCATCACCACGGCGCCCCCCAGCGAGGCCGGTATTCCCGCTGCGAATTCCAGACCGCTTAAACCTGCTCGAAGGGCTATCCGGGATAGGGAAGGAAGCAGAATACCGGCGCCCGCAAGGACCCGGTTCCCCTCCACTTGAACCGAATCAAGCCCCCCTTCAATTCTGAGTGCGAGGCCTCTGATCCCTCCATCCCGCACCAAGAGGTTGGAGCCGTTTCCGATCACGGTTACAGGCAGGCCATACTCCTCAGCAAATTTCAGGGCAATTATCACATCATCCTCGGTTCGGGGGTTGCAGAGAAGGTCCGCGGGCCCGCCGATCCTCCATGTGGTATACTCTCGCATTGGAGCAAAGGCAATTACCTTCCCGGTCACCTGCCGCCCGAGTTCCTTTGCCAGATCGCTCCAGCTCATTTGTTAGCATGCGGGGCCAGCATTTGTGCCAGTTTTTGACCTACCGTGTACACATTCCCCGCCCCAATTGTCAGAATTAAATCACCCGACTTCATTTCACGTCCCAGAAAATCAACAACCTCGTCGAGCCTCTTGATATATATGACATCCTGCCCGTTTCGCCTAATGGATTGCACAATCAAATCAGAGGTAACTCCCGCAATGGGTGGTTCCCCTGCCGAATATATGTCTGTAACAATGACCAGATCGCTTCCATCAAAGGCCGTCCCGAATTCCTCCTTCAGAAAAGAGGTACGAGTATACCGATGCGGCTGAAAAACGGCTATGGTACGTCTTGGTTTTAAGCCTCTGCTGGCTTTCATCAATGCTTTAATTTCCGTGGGATGATGGGCATAGTCATCTATAATTTTGATGCCATCACTCTGGGCCAACAGTTGAAAGCGTCGGCGCGCACCGTGGAAAGCTTGCAGGGCACCGGCAATTGGAGAGAAATCGAGACCCAACCGTCTGCCCACCGCTATGGCAGCCAGGGCATTTTGCACGTTATGCAGACCGGGTACGGAAAGGCTCAATCTTCCCAGGTGGTTGTTATTCTCCAGTATATCAGCCTCTGTTGAAAACCCCTTCTGGACAACTCCTTCCGCTTTGAAGACAGGCTGTCCCTCAAGGCCGTAAGTTATCGTTTCTACTCCTCCGGTGTCCAGTTCTCTCACAAACTGATTATCTGTACAGAGTACTGTAAAACCGCCGGGTTTAATGCAGTGTAAAAATTTTTGAAAAGCCTTAATGATTTCCCCGGTATTTTTGTAATAATCAAGGTGGTCGTTATCTATATTAGTAATAACAGCGGCATAAGGAACGAGTTTCAGAAAGGAGCCATCACTTTCATCCGCTTCGGCCACAAGATAGTCACCCCTGCCCAGCCTGGCGTTCCCCCCTATGTCGTTCACTTCCCCCCCGATAATGCAGGTGGGATCAAAGCCGTTGGCGGCAAGAACAAGAGAAATCATCGAGCTTGTGGTGGTCTTTCCATGGGCTCCAACGATGGCTATGCCTTTAAAATTGAACATGATCTGGGCGAGCAGATCCCCGCGGGTGATCACCGGCAATCCCCTGCGGCGAGCAGCAAGGACCTCAACGTTCGAGGAAGGGATGGCGGAAGAGACGACCACATGATCCACGCCCGGCTGAAGATTTCCCGCCGCGTGCCCGACATATACACGAGCGCCCTGCTCCCTTAACCTATTTAGATTTGATGATGCTACAAGATCTGAGCCGCTTACTTGAATCCCCATATCAAGTAAAATTCTGGCGAGCCCGCTCATGCCTGCCCCGCCGATCCCGATCAGGTGGTACCACTTTCCAAACACGTCTTCCATCTCCTCCCTCGCTGCAGCTCCCCCAGTCTTTTAGTTACACAAACAGTCTATGTATATCCTGCTGGGGAGGTTACAAGATACCAGGCATGGAAGTCAAGCATTTCTTTTTCCTTGCTTGGCCCTCATGAGTTCACGTACAATAATCTCTCCCGCCTCCGGGCGTCCGAAACGGCGTATTTGCTGGCTTAAGTTCTTACGCAACGGTTCATTGGTAATTACTTCTTGAATTACAGTGTACAGGCGGTGAGGCGTAAGCTCTTTTTCGGATATCAAATACGCAGCCCTTTCCTGAGCCAGCAAAAGGGCGTTGTAGTACTGGTGATTGCCGGTAGCATAGGGATAAGGAATCAAAATGGCAGGTATGCCCCGCGCCGTCACCTCGGCCAGAGTCGCCGCCCCGGCACGGCTGACAATCAGATCCGCCGCAGCAAGCCCGTATTCCATTTCTTCCAAATATGGTCTGATTACTAGTTTTCCAATTTTCCCTTCTCTTATTCCCTGTTTTACCATCTGTTTACAGAACCGGTCGTAATCGGCATTCCCGGTCAGATGTATAATCTGAAGCGATGGCAATCCCTCATCATTCTGCATCATGGAATAGACTTCAAGCATCGCTTCATTAATTGCACGCGCCCCTCTGCTTCCTCCCGTGACCAGGAGAGTAAGTAAAGCCGGATCAAGGCCAAAAAAGCGCACCCCATCCTCTCGTTTTACCAGAAGTATTTCCCTCCTGACCGGAAGGCCGGAATAGATTACTTTTGCTCGCCGGGAAAAAACCGGCCTCTTCAAAGGGAATGTAGTAAATATAACCCTTGCCCAACGGGACAAAAGCTTATTGGCGAGCCCCGGTATCGAATTCTGTTCATGCAAATAAACGGGAACCCCGTGGCGTACCGCAGCCAGGACCAGGGGTACGGAAACATAGCCACCTGTAGCAAAAACAGCGTGCGGGGAAAATTCCCTGATAATTCTCAATCCCTGACGGTAACCCTTTAACAAGGATTTTAACACACCTAATATCTGCAAATTAAGTTTCCGGGGCCATTTAACTGCTGATATCTCCCGAAATGGATAGCCTTCACTGGGAACGATGTGGCTTTCCAAACCATCTCTTGTTCCTACAAATAAAATCTTTCCTGAAGGGTCCTTTTCTTTCAGAAGGCCGGCCACCGCAAGGGCCGGATATAGATGACCCCCGGTGCCACCGCCGGTTATTAAAATACGCATAAGCAAAACCTCTATTCTGCCGCATAATGAGAAATATTCAATAAAATACCTATTCCCAACAGGTTTAATGTCAGAGAGGAACCGCCGTAACTGATGAAGGGAAGTGTGATTCCGGTCACCGGCAGGCTCCCGGTAACAACACCCATATTGATAACGGCCTGAATAATAACCATTCCCGTAATACCGACCGCCAGGAGGGCGCCGAAATTATCGGGGGCCTTCAAGGCAATTTTAAGACCTCGCCACATGAAAGCAAAGAAGAGCAGCAGCACAAAAAACGCCCCGATAAACCCGAGTTCTTCGCATAAAACCGCAAATATGAAATCAGTGTGCTGTTCTGGGAGGTAGAGGAATTTCTGCCTCCCCTGCCCCAAACCCATTCCCAGCAACCCTCCGGAACCCACGGCATAAAGGGACTGGATGGTCTGGAAGCCTGTGTCCAGCGGATCCGCCCACGGATTTAGAAAGGCTGTTAAACGCTCCATCCGGTAGGGTTCGACAATTGCGGCCAAAAGGATCATACCCACTCCCACCAGAGCCAAGGTAATTAAATGGGTTTTCCTGGCACCGGCAGCAAGAATCATAAAGTAGGCTGTCCCGGCGATGGTGACGGCCGTTCCCAGGTCGGGCTGCGCCAGAATCAAACCGCACACAAGCCCCACCACCAGAAGAGGCGGAACAAATCCGCGAAAAAACTGTTTGATGCGGTTCTTCTGTCCGGATAAAAACTTTGCCATGAAAATCACCATGGACAGTTTTGCAACTTCAGAGGGTTGAAAGGTAAGGGACCCAACTCCAAGCCAGCGGGTTGAGCCCTTGATCGTTATCCCGACCCCTGGAATTAAAACAAGAACCAAAAGAAAAATTGCCGCTCCAAAGATCGGGATTGCCCACCTTTTAAAGTTGTTATAATCGATCTTCATGACAGTAACCATTACGGCAACCCCGAGGAGTGCCCAGACCAGCTGGTTCTTTAGAAAATGTGCGCCGTCTCCATAGCGCGTCTGGGCATACACGTAACTGGAACTGAAGACCATGATGATGCCTAAAGTAAGAAGGAATAAAACAACCAGGAAAAGGATAAAATCGGGCGCCTGCTTGCGCTGCTTCACATCATCACCCCCTTACAGTTCTTTAACCAGCTGCCGGAAAATGTCACCCCGTTCTTCGTAATCACGAAACATATCCCAACTGGCGCAGGCAGGCGAAAGAAGCACAACATCTCCCGGAGATGCAAGTTTCGCGGCGGTTTGAACACCTTCCTTTAGTGACGCCACGTTCCATATGTTAGTGAACCCTTCATCCGATACTGCATCTCTGATAATTGGTGCGGCCTCACCCAGCAGGATTAATGCCTTGACCTTTTCCTTAATTTTTTTTGCAAGCTCGCTGAGGTCACTCCCTTTATGCCTTCCGCCGGCAATCAGGATGATCGGCTCCTTGAAAGAATCCAACGCTTTTAACACCGATTCAGGGTTTGTGCCCTTTGAATCATTTACATACTTCACACCATCGACAACGCCCACCGGTTCCAGACGGTGGGGAACGCCGGGAAATGTGCTCAAAGCCTTTGCGACTACTTCTATCCCGATTCCTGCCAAGAGAGAGGCGGCTGCTCCGGCCAGGGCGTTTTCCAGGTTATGGGGACCGGGAATTCTGACATCCTTAACAGGACACAGTATTTCTCGCCGTCCTTCCCGGCTAAAGCTGATCAGGCCGTCTTGCACCCCGATACCGTTTTCAGGGAGAGTCCTGCGAGAAAACCAGAAAGAGCTTGACCTTAGAACGGGAAGGTTATTATGGATCCAGGGATCGTCCAGGTTGAGCACAGCATAATCATCCGGTCTCTGGTTAGCGAAGATGCGCAATTTTGTCCTTCCGTATTCCATAAGGTTGCCGTGCCTGTCCAGGTGATCGGGAGTAACGTTTAAGAAAACTGCAATGTATGGTCGGAACTGCTGGACGCACTCAAGTTGAAAAGAACTGACTTCCACGATCCAGTACCGCACCTTTCTGCCGGAATGACGGATTTTTTCTACCTCTCCGCTTAAGGGTATGCCAATGTTGCCGGCTACAACAGCATCGATACCGGCCTGCCGAAAAATGTATCCGATCAACGATGTGGTTGTGGTCTTCCCATTTGTTCCGGTAACCGCGATGATCGGCTCTTCAATAAACCGCCCCGCAAGTTCCAGTTCGCTCCAGATGGGGATACCCAACCCTTCAGCAGCCTTTAGCAGTGGGATGGTAGAGGGAACTCCAGGGCTGACGATAACCAGGTCGTAGGTCCCTGCTCTCATCGGAGGATGCTCTCCCAGCACGAAAGTAATGGGCAATTTCTTCAACTCCTGAAAATCCGCTCCCAGCTCTTCTTCTGTTTTCAGATCGGTACCAGTCACCTGTGCTCCGATGTTTGCCAGAAAGCGTGCGGCAGCCTGACCGCTCCGAGCCATCCCGACCACCAGAACTTTTTTTTCTTGAAAATCGTACACTTACTATCAACTCCTAACCGAGACCTGGCGCTATCCAGAGTCCCAGAATTGCGAAACACAGCCCGAGAAGCCAAAAAAAGCAAACCACTCTTACTTCCGGCCAGCCTGATAATTCAAAGTGATGATGAAGGGGGCTCATCTTAAAAATCCTGCGGCCTGTGAGGCGAAAGGAAATGACCTGGATAATAACAGAAAGGGTTTCAAGCACAAAGACCCCTCCCAGGATTAGTAAAAGGAGTTCGGTGCGCGTCAACACGGCAAGGCCGGTCAGGGCGCCACCCAGCGCAAGGGAACCTGTATCTCCCATGAAAACACGCGCCGGATGATAGTTATAGCGCAGGAAACCGAGACAGCTTCCGGCCAGTGCCCCGGCAAAGATGGCAGCCGGGGTCTGGTCGGCCACCCAGGCTATAATAACGTACGCACCGGAGACAATTGCCATTAAACCGCTTGCAAGACCATCGAGGCCGTCTGTCAGGTTCACTGCATTGGTCGTTGCAATCAGGACAAGAATGACAAATAGATAGAAAAATATGCCCGCCTGTAACCCGATTTCTATGTAGGGAACCACAATAACCGTACCCCGCTGAAGCAGATGGGCTCCCCATGCCAGGGCAATTCCCAAGAGCAACTGTCCAAGCATCTTTGTGCGAGCCTTAAGGCCAAGGGGTCTCCTGAGCACAACCTTGAGAAAATCATCGGCAAAACCCAACAGCGCACAGCCAAACATAATGCCGAATAAAAGCCGCATCTCGGAGGTATTACCTGCCAGGAGCAACCCGGTCAAACCGGTCCCGCCAATGATCATCAGGCCGCCCATGGTTGCAGTGCCTTGTTTTTTCAGGTGCGAACGGGGCCCATCGTCGCGCACCTCCTGTCCGAATTTCAGGCGGTAGAGGAGCGGAATTAAGAAGGGGCCTAAAATTAAAGTGATGATCAGGCCTGCCCCCGCAGCAACAAATACCATTCGCAAATCATTGGTCGCATTCATAATGGCTCACCTGTTCCGTAAGAGCGGATGAGATCTCATCCATTTTTATGCCCCGCGATCCCTTGATGAGAACAAGATCTCCTTCTTCAAGGTAAGATTTTAAGAACTCGAGCGCTTGCGATCTATTCTCAAAAACGTGGATCAGATCCGGAGACATGCCGGCCGAGCAGGCCCCGAACGCTATTTCCCTGGCCAGTTCCCCAACGGTACAGAGGCAATCTATTCTTAATTCCGCAGCAGTCTTCCCAACCTCCCGGTGGCCGGGAACCGTTTCCGTACCGAGCTCGTACATGTCTCCCAGTACCGCCACGGCCCGGGTTTTATCCGGGACCTGGGCGAGCAGCCTTAACGCGGCTTCTACCGAGTCAGGACTGGCATTGTAGGAATCGTCGATGATCCTGCTGCCCCGGATACCTTTTTTGACCTCAAGCCGCATCCCCGTCATGGAAGCTGAAGCTAAACCGGTAGCGATCTCCTGAGGCGTCAATCCAAACCAGTGCCCGACGGCTGCTGCCGCCAGGGCATTGAGCACATTGTGCCTGCCGGGAAACGGAAGATGACAGGAAGCGTCGCCCCTGGGTGTTCGCAAAAGAAAGGTTGCTCCGTCCAAACCAAGGAGCCTTACATCCAGGGCCCGAACATCGCAGTTTACAGATTCACCGTAGTACAGAACACTTGACTTAACTCTTTTCCCCAGCTTTATCTGCCAGGGGTCCCCGGCATTCAGTACAGCGCATCCCTCGGGAGGCAAGGCATCCAAAAGTTCCCCTTTTGCCCGGGCAATGGCTTCCTGGGATCCAAGCCTCTCTAAGTGGGTCCGTCCAATATTTGTAATAACACCGACCTGTGGACTGCTGATCGTGCACAAAGCGGCGATCTCCCCGCGGCCGCGCATGGCCATTTCAAGAACGGCCACCTCGTGCCTTCGAGTCAACTGCAAGAGGGTCAAAGGCAGCCCAATTTCGTTGTTATAATTGCCCCGGGTTTTGAGAACCGAAAAACGGCTGCCGAGCACCCCGGTGATCAAGTCTTTTGTGGTTGTTTTACCTGTACTCCCGGTCACAGCAACTACCGGAACCCGGAACAGATTTCGATAATACCGGGCAAGATTCTGTAAAGCCTTGCAAGTATCCTGAACCCGGATCAGCGGCTGATCGGTTTCAAGTAAAACCGGTTTGGAGATAACAGCCCCTATGGCCCCGCGGTGCAGGGCTTCTTCAATGAAATTATGACCGTCGACCCTGCTCCCCTGAAACGCAAAAAACAGCTGGCCGGGTTCCACCGCTCTGCTGTCAATGGCAACACCGGTCACTTCCCCCTTCGGGTTCCCGCTGACAAGCAACCCGTCGACAGCCCTTATGACATCATCTATCTGTAACGGCTCCACGACTAAACCACAATCTCCTTCTCTAAAATTTCCCTTGCTACCTGGCGGTCATCAAAGGGGATTTTCCGGTCTCCGATGATCTGGTAATCCTCATGTCCCTTTCCTGCGATTACCACCATATCTCCCTTTTGGGCGTAGTGCAAAGCAATCCTGATCGCCTCCGACCGGTCGGATTCGACCGCGTATTTCGCCCCGCCAACCTGGTTGACACCAAGTACGATTTGCTCAATGATGCGTTTAGGATCTTCGGTACGAGGATTATCGGAGGTAATTACCGTATAATCGCTAAGCTCCCCGGAAATCTTTCCCATCAGAGGGCGTTTGCCCGGATCCCGGTCACCCCCACAACCGAAAACTGTAATCAGGCGCCCGTGGGTTATGGCGCGAGCTGTTCGCAGTACGTTCTCCAAACCGTCGGGAGTATGAGCATAATCCACAATAACCGTAAAGTCCTGACCGGCATCAACCACCTCAAAGCGGCCGGGCACACCTTTAACCTCTCTCAGGGTGTCCCGTATCACCTGCAATGGAACGCCTTCCTGCAGGCCGACCCCGATTGCCGCCAGGCTGTTATAAACATTAAATTCACCCGGCAGCGAGAGGGTAAAAGGAAGTCTTTCATCCCTGTAAACGAGTATATAACTTATCCCCTGGGGAGAGAGTTTAACATCCTCGGCTCTCAAGTCAGACTTCTCCCTGATCCCGTATGTAACCACCGGTACGGGTGTGTTCTCTACGATTTCCGGCCCAGAGGGATCATCCATATTGACCACCGCATAACAGGGGCGCGATTTGGTTCGATTTCGACCTAAACCTCTAAAGAGAAGCATCTTCGCTTCTAAATATTCCCGCAGGTCTTTATGAAAGTCCAGGTGATCCTGTGTCAAATTTGTAAAAACCGCCGCATCAAATTCGCATTGGGCAACTCTTTGCAAAACAAGGCCGTGCGAGGATACCTCCATAGCCACTGCTCTTACCCCGGCATCGGCCATTTCCCTGAGCAGTGCTTGAAGGTCAAGGGACTCGGGGGTGGTATGGGCAACGGCCCGCTTTTGATCCCCAATCTTATTCCAGACAGTACCGATCAGCCCGGTCTGCTCACCCCTGGCACGCAGCACGGCTTCGATCAAATGGGTCGTGGTGGTTTTTCCATTTGTTCCGGTAACACCGCAGAGAAAGAGCTGCCGGCTCGGGTGACCGTAAAAATTAGCCGAGATTGATGCCAGCGTAGAGCGGGTGTCACTCACCTGAACCCAGGCAGTCCCTTCAGGTACCGTCACTTTTCTCTCGACAATAACACCGGCGGCTCCGCGCTCCAGAGCATCTTTCACGAAAGAGTGACCGTCCACCCGAAAGCCCTTAATGCAAACAAAGATAAAACCAGGCTTCACCTGGCGGGAGTCGTAATGAATGCCAGCGATCTCGGTATTCAATCCACTGGCAGCAATAATATCTATACCCCGAAGTATTTCACGTAACTGAATAGTCATCAATCCGTCCCCTCTTCCCGGAGTTTCAATTACTGGGCATTTTAGTATTCTAATACTATTGTTACCAAAAATCTACTAAAAAATATTATGGACCGATGGCTGTGACCGGAGGCGGGCTGAACTTAACCTTCACACGTGAGCCTGCAGAAACCCGGGTACCGGGAGGCGGATTCTGTTCCACCGCGGTTCCAGTTGCAAACGGCTCACCTTCAGGGATTAAAACAAGATTCATCAATCCCAACAATTCCGCCGCATCACGCAGGGTTTTTCCTTTCAAATCAGGAACCACCCGTTCCCCTGAGGTTTCCTGTTTGGGCATGGTTAAATTAAGAAGCACCTTACTCCCCTTCTTAACCTTAACTCCATCCAGCGGCACCTGCCCGTAAACCATGTTCCCATTGCCCAGCTTTTCAGCTTCCAATCCGGCTTCTTTGAGGAGTTGCTCCGCTTCCTGAACAGGCAGGTTAATGACCGGTGGAACAACCGTCATGTCTTCCTGCAGTTTAGTATCCTTTAGCTGGTAACGAAGTGGAACACCCAAATAGCGCAGGCTATCACGCACAACCTCCCGGAATACAGGAGCAGCAACCGTGCCGCCGTAGTATGGATAACCCTTCGGCGAATCCACCACAACTAAAGCAACTAGGCGCGGGGAGTCGACAGGTGCAAAGCCCAAAAATGATGCAATATGATCCGTTGCGGAATAACCCCCACGAGGGTCCGGTTTTTGGGCAGTACCGGTCTTACCGCCTACTGAATAACCGGGAATATAGGCATTACGCCCGGTTCCGTTGGAAACAACCTTTTCCAGATAACTCCTGACTTCCCGGGCAGTTTCGGGAGAAATAACCTGCCGCAGAACCTGGGGCTTAAACCTTTTGACGACCTGCCCCTTGCTGTTCCTCATTTCCTTAACCAGATGGGGTTTCATTAATTTTCCCCCATTTGCTACAGCAGACATTGCAGAAACAAGCTGCAGAGGTGTAACGCTGTTCGCCTGGCCGATGGACATACTCGCCAAATCGACTGGTTTGGCCTCATTCTGTGGCACAATAATACCTCCAGCCTCCCCAGGCAGATCAATGCCGAGCGGTGAGCCGAAGCCAAAGCCTTTGAGATATTTATAGAATTTCTCCGTCCCCAGTCGGAGGCCGATATTAACAAAACCCGGGTTACAGGAGTTCTGGACGACCTCGGCGAGTGATTGGCTCCCATGTCCGCCGGGCAGCCAGCAGTGTATGAATTCACTTCCGACCTTTATATAGCCGGGATCATAAAACCGGCTGTTGCTGTCGACTAGTCCCTCCTGTAAGGCCGCTGAAAGCGTGACAATTTTAAAGGTCGACCCCGGCTCGTAACTGTTGGAGATGGCTATGTTCCGTCTCGCCGAAACAGGGTACTTCTGGTAGTCATTCGGATCAAAATCCGGACGGTTCGCCATGGCCAGAATCTCCCCGGTCCGGGGATCCATGACTATAATAGAGGCGCTTTTCGGGCGCCGCTCCTGCATTACCTTGTCAAGCTCCCGTTCTGCAATGTACTGAATTGTCTGGTCAATAGTCAGGACAAGGCTCAAACCCTGTTCGGGCTCAATGTACCTGTGGGTGGAACCCGGTATCTCGCGGCCTGCCGCATCATACTCCACCAGCAGTCGTCCGTTGATTCCCGATAATTCCTTGTCATATTGCACTTCAATTCCTTCGAGTCCCTGGTTATATGCCCCGGCGATACCCAAAACGTGAGAGGCAAGATTGTTTTTCGGGTAGAATCGCTGCGGTTTCGAAATAACCCCAATACCGGGAAGATGGCGGGCACGCAGTTCCCGTGCCTGAGCCGGATCCACCTTGAATTTTATCCAGACGGAATGCTGGTTTTTGGTGATCAGTTCATAGACCTCTTTTTCTTTCATATCGAGAATACGGGCAACTTCCCGGGCAACCTGGGCAGTCTTCTTGGACTTCATTACTTCCGCGGGAACAGCGTATACGGCATCAACGTTAATGCTGATGGCAAGTTCATTTCCGTTGCGATCATAAATCACGCCCCGCTTGGGCTCTACGACAATCTCTCTGATGCGGTTTTGAAGCGCCTCTTGCTGGTACCATGTTCCCCGCACCAACTGCAGCCAGATCAGGCGGAAACAAAGGAGTATAATAACAAAAAAAATACAAAAAAATAGATATGTTATTCTTTTACGAATTTCGATAGTCCTGGTCTGCAATAATTGTCCACTCCGTCAGCGGGGTGAAGCTTCAGCTCTTCCGATCAAATGGTTGGCTGCCAGACCCAAAACATTTTTTAGAGCCAGCCTGCGCTTTTGAGGTTTTACGGGAGAACTCTTTTCCGGCTCCGTTTCTGCAGGAACTGCGGCGAGAAGCACGCTGCCTGGCTCCTTCATGCCAAGTTTTTGTCTGGCAATGTTTTCAACACGCTTTGGTGCTTGAAGCCCCGCTATTGTTAATTCTAACTTCTTGTTATCCCTCTGCAAAGTGGCAATATTTTGTTTTATGGCATTGATCTGATACCCTAAAGAAATGACCTGGTTGTGTTGATATGTATAAAGCAACCCCAGGCCGAACAAACCTAAGGTCAGTCCCACAATCTGGACATTTAAAAATACCTTTTGTTTTTTCCTTACCCTGACCTTTTGGTTTGGGTTGCCGAGTAAGGAGGCGTAAGTCTTTTCCGCTACTACCAAATCTATTCACCTCTTTTTTTAAATATTACAGTGTAGGGGTATAACCCTCGGCCGCTCGCAATTTAGCGCTGCGCGCCCTTGGGTTCTGTTCTATCTCCCGGGAAGAAGGCAAAAGCGGTTTCCGCGTTAAAATGCGAAGTCGCCCCCTTCCGCAGGTGCAATTATCGGGATCATCACAGATACATGGGGATGCCAGTTCCTGAAAGATTTTTTTGACGATCCTGTCTTCCAGCGAGTGGAAGGAGATCACCACAATGCGACCACCATTTCCCAAAAAGGGAACCCCGGCTCGCAGTCCTTCGGCAATAGCCCCAAGTTCATCGTTTACCGCTATACGCAAGGCCTGAAAGGTGCGTTTGGCGGGATGGGGGCCCTTTCTCCGGGCCGCCGCAGGGATGGCGTCCTTGATGATCTCCACCAGTTCACCGGTTGTGGTAAACGGGCGCTTTGCCCTCCGTTCAACAATAAAGGATGCGATCCGCTTCGCCCACTTTTCCTCACCATAACGAATAATCAGGGCCGATAGTTCCTTCTCTGGTAGTCTGTTAACCAGATCTGCCGCGGTTATCTCTGTGTTTTCATCCATCCGCATATCGAGCGGGGCATCGTGCATATAACTGAACCCACGTTTGGGATCCAGGACCTGAAATGAGGAAACACCGAGATCAAATAAAATACCGTCCACACGCCTTATACCAAGATCTATTAAAACCTCTCCAAGGTGGCGAAAATCCCTGGCAACGTACGTAACCCGATCCCCAAAAACCGATAACCTTTCCTTGGCTCTCTCTAAAGCCTCCCTGTCCTTATCAAATCCGATCAGGCGGCCTTGGGGGCCGATTCTCATCAGAATTTCCCCGGCATGCCCGCCCGCTCCAAGGGTACAGTCAACGTAAGTGCCCCCCTCGCGAAGGGCCAGCAGTTCAAGGGTTTCTTGAAGCATAACCGGCCGGTGCTCAATTTCAGGCACTGAATACACCGCCTTCTCCCATCTTTTCCGCCAGTTTTTCATATGATTCCTCAGCACGGGAGCAGTATTCCAACCAGCGTTCCTTGGCCCAGATTTCGATCCGTGCGGAAACGCCGATGATAACCACGTCACGGTTCACAGCAGCGTATTCCCGCAGTGAGGGAGGTATCAAAATCCGGCCCTGGGCATCCAGTTCACACTCCGTGGCCCCGGAAAAGAAGAAACGGGAAAACGCCCTGGCCTCCGGTTTGGTCAAGGGCAAGCTCCTCAGCTTCTGTTCCAGCTGGCGCCATTCTTCCATCGGAAACACAAACAGGCAGTGATCCAGACCGCGGGTGGCGATACAGCGCTCCCCAAGGTTTGCCCGAAACCTGGCCGGAAGAATCAGGCGCCCCTTTCCATCCAGAGTGTGGTGATGCTCCCCAATAAACACTTATTTCCCCCACTCTAAGTTAACCATGAACCACTTTCCACCACTTTATACCACCATCTATTCTATTTCCAACTGGAAAATTCCTGCTACCTCCAAAAAAAATTGCATATTTTTTGGGACTAAAAAACCCACCAAGCATATAAGTGACAGGCATTTTCAATGTTCCCATCCTCCCGCCGTTTATTCAGGAATGTGGGTAAGGATATCTCTCAGATAAATTAAAAAACCAAGGGGCTGGGTACCCTTGGTTTGGTTTTAACAATTTATTCGATTGGAATTATAACCGCTATAACCGCTTGAAAATTTCTTCCCATTTTGCCGCCAGAGCCGCGGTTAACTGGTATATGCGCACCGCCTCTCCTGAGTTTATCAGTTGGCCCCGGATTCGGCCATTTTTGAAAACGAAAAATGGCTTAACAACGGCATTTTTGGCAATGACGATATGAAAATTTGCAAAAAGTGTAGTGGCAAACATATTACCATA
>CADDZA010000029.1 GCA_902812435.1 Clostridia bacterium | reverse complement strand
GTAGCAGTCAAGGCCGCCAACCGTATGTTTTTAATCTTTATGATTCATGTTTAGTTTCTAAAATTTAATCTGGCTGAGTTGCTTTGGTGGTTACAGGGAACAACCTACTTTTACTTGACAGCATCAGTCCGTAACAATTGCTTGACATTTGTTAATCGATTTAGTATCTTATGATTAAATCCTATTATTTTAATAGGAATTAGAGTTGCCGTCATTTTGCGGTAGATTTTATTTTCTATAAATTTTGGAGATATTTTAATTAAACTAATGCAGGAGATGACTTGAGATGCGCAAGGTGTATCTGGACCACGCGGCGACGACGCCGCTGCATCCGGAGGTTTATTCCCTCATGTGCCGGTTTATGAAGGATACCTTCGGAAATCCATCCAGCATCCATTCCTTTGGCCGGGAGGCCAGGAAGTGGGTGGAGGAAGCGCGGCAGCAGGTCGCCGATTTGATCAAGGCCAGTCCCGAAGAGATCTATTTTACCAGCGGCGGGACGGAAGCGGACAACCTGGCAATCTTAGGCGCTGCAGCGGCCAGGCGCAAGAAGGGGAACCACATCATCACCTCTTCCATCGAACACCACGCCGTTCTCGATACCTGCAAATATCTTGAGAAAAACGGCTACGAGGTAACCTTTTTGCCGGTGGACCAGTACGGCATGGTCGATCCCGATGATGTGAGGAAGGCGATTCGCCGGGATACCATCCTGATCAGCATCATGCACGCCAACAACGAGATCGGGACCATTGAACCGATAGAGGAAATCGGCCGGATCGCCAGGGAGCACGAGGTGATCTTCCATACAGACGCGGTGCAGACGGCGGGTAAAATACCTATCGACGTGGAAGCGCTCGGGGTTGACATGCTGACCCTATCGGCACATAAGATTTACGGACCGAAGGGTATCGGCGCCCTTTATAAAAGAAAGGGGCTCAGGCTGGTTCCGGTTGTGCACGGCGGCGGGCAGGAGAAAAAGCTGCGGTCCGGGACGGAAAACACCATCGGGATCGTCGGCTTTGGGAAGGCTGCGGAAATCGCGGCGCGGGATCTGGAAGAGGAGCATGACCGCACGAAGCAGCTCAGAGACAGGCTTGTACGGGGAATCCTGGAGAAAATCCCGGAGGTGAGATTAAACGGGCATCCCGAGAAACGGCTCCCCCATAACGTCAACTTAAGCTTTGCTTACGTGGAAGGGGAATCCATGCTGTTAAGCCTTGATCTCAAGGGAATCGCTGCCTCTTCCGGTTCGGCCTGCAGTTCCCGGGCACTGGAGCCCTCTCACGTTTTACAAGCAATCGGACTACCGTATGAACTGATTCACGGTTCCCTGCGCATGACACTGGGGCGGGCGAACGACGACGAGGATATCGATTACGTGCTTGATGTGTTGCCTGAGGTTGTAACCCGGCTGCGGAGTTTCTCCCCCCTGGCACAAAAACTACCGGTCGGCTCGATGGACAGATGCGGCTCAAGCCATTAAGGAGGTCTTATCATGTATAACGAAACGGTAATGGATCATTTTACAAACCCTCGCAACGTGGGTGAAATTCCCGATGCCAGCGGAGTGGGGGAAGTGGGGAATGTTGTCTGCGGGGATATCCTGCGGGTCTATATAAAAGTCAAAGACGGAGTGCTGGAAGATGTGAAATACATGACCTTCGGCTGCGGGGCGGCGGTGGCCAGCGGGAGCATGATGACGGAGCTTGCCAGGGGGATGACGGTGGAGGAAGGTCTCAAGCTAACAAACCACGACGTTGCCAAAGCCCTGGGAGGGCTCCCGGCCCAGAAAATGCACTGTTCCAACCTGGCGGCGGACGCCCTGCACAAGGCGATAGAGGACTGGAAACAGAAAACTTCTGCAGTTGCCGGGAAGGCAGATCCGGGGAGCGCCGATGAATTTGAACAGCAAAAGGCTTGAGACAGATGTTCCTTCTGCCTTCCGCCGCGTCCTGCGGGTACAGGAATTCGGGATACAGGAGCAGGAGGATCTGATTGTCCGGGAAAAGGCCCTTACCATATATCTAAATTCAAAGGAGTTTGCAACAATCGTCTGTTCACCCACGCACCTTGATTATATGGCGGTGGGATTCCTGTGCGCCGAGGGGATCCTGCGGAGGCGCAGCGATCTCAAGGAAATAACCATAGATGAGGAAAAGGGGTTGGCCTTTGTTGTCACCGGGGGGCAAGCCGGCAATCTGGCCGAGCAGCTTTTTCTTAAGCGCTATATCACGCCCTGCTGCGGGCGAAGCCGCGCCTCCTTTTACTTCTCGACGGACGCGCTCCTTTGTAAAAATATCGCTTCAGATGTCAAGGTAGCTGCAGTAGCCGTGCTGAGCCTGGCAGCGGAACTGGAGGAAAGGTCGCGGCTGTTCCACAAAACAGGCGGGGTTCACAGCGCCGCCCTGGCGGCAGACGGAAAGATACTTGTCTTTCACGAGGACATTGGCCGCCACAATACCCTTGATAAAATCCTGGGTCAGTGCTTCCTTGAGGGGATTCCTCTGGAGGATAAAATGATTGTCTTCAGCGGGCGTGTCTCCTCGGAGGTTTTGCTTAAAACGGCGAAAATGGGTGTTGCCGTTATTATCTCCCGTTCTGCACCGACCGATCTTGCCCTGGAACTCGCCGAAGATTTGGGTATTACCGTGATCGGGTTTGCAAGGGACAAACGGTTTAACATATACACGCATCCGGAACGTGTGGTTACCCGGGGTTGACCTGGTGGGTACAACCCTGGACTTTTAGAATTTGAGGTGGTAAAGGATGAAATTGTCAACAAAGGGAAGGTACGGGCTGAGAGCGGTTCTGGACATGGCGCTCTATGAAAATGAAGGTCCCATAACCTTGAACAGCATAGCGGAACGCCAGGGTATCTCGGAGGGTTACCTGGAGCAGCTGATGGTGCCTTTGAAGAGGGCCGGACTGGTCAAAAGCGTGCGCGGCGCCCAGGGTGGCTACATACTGGCGAAGGAGCCGAAAAACATCACTGTCGGTGAGGTTATCCGCGCCCTGGAGGGGCCGATTGCGCCGGTTGCCTGCGTCAGCGAGGATTACCCGGAGGAATGCGAACGGGCCGAAGGCTGCGTCACGCGCATGGTCTGGGAAAAGGTGAGGGACAGCATCGCCGAGGTACTCGATTCCTTCACCCTCGAAGACCTGGTGCAGGAGTCCAGGAAGTACACCAGTCAGAATAGTTACATGTATTACATTTAATTGTTTAAGCCATGGAGGTGATTGCTTCCCATTAACCCTACATATATGATTAACTTAGTGGAATATGAATGGCATTCTTAACGAGCAACGCAATGCAAGGGTATGTAGGGAGAGGAGGTAGATGGTGATCATACCTGAGAGATATTCCCGGCAGGCGCTTGTTTCGGAGATCGGTGAGGCCGGCCAGAAGGCGATAAGGCAGTCAAGGGTGGTGGTAATCGGCCTGGGAGCGCTGGGAAGCAACATTGCGAATATTCTCGCCAGGGCCGGTGTGGGTTCCCTTTGCCTGGTGGACAGGGATTTTGTTGACTGGACCAATCTCCAGAGACAGGGACTTTACGAAGAGGAGGACGCCGCAAACTCCCTGCCAAAAGCGGTTGCGGCTAAAAACCGGCTGGCACGGATAAATTCGGAGGTTGATTACGAGGTCATCGTTGATGACGTAAATTCCGGGAACGTCGAGAAAATAATTTCAGGCGCCACGGTGGTGCTCGACGGGCTTGACAACTTCTACACAAGGGCGCTAATTAACGAGGCCTGTGTAAAAATGGGAATACCCTGGATCTACGGCGGCTGTATAGCCACGTATGGCAGTACCGCCACCTTCGTCCCGGGAATCACCCCCTGTTTCAACTGTCTCTTTCCCGGGGTGTCGGGGCACACCTCGCCGTTTACCTGCGACACTGTTGGGGTGCTGGGTCCGATCGCTTTTATGGTTGCGGCCTGGGAAGCCTCGGAGGCATTGAAAATACTGGTTGGGAAGCAAGATCAGGTATCGCGCTGACTGACCTTCATTGAACTCTGGCACAACAGCGTCACCATCGCTCCGGTAGAACGGCTGCAGGGGTGTCCTGTCTGCGAAAAACAAGAGTTCAACCTGTTGAACCGCTCGTGCGACCTGATGACCACGTCCCTCTGCGGTCGTAAAGCGGTTCAGGTGGTGCCGGCAGGCAGCACCAAAATTAACTTCGAGCTGACCCTGGAGACGCTGAGCAAGGTCTTCCAATTGGAGCATAATGCCTACTTGTTGAAGTTTCACTGCGGGGAATATGAGATTGTTCTTTTCCGTGACGGCAGGGCGATTGTTTTCGGAACCGAAGATCCCCAGGTGGCCAGGAGTCTTTACGGGAGATACATAGGAGGGTAACCGGAGTGGACGGCCCATTCGTATATCTCGACAATGCTGCCACCACGTGGCCAAAGCCGGAACCTGTTTATAAAGCGGTTGATGAAACCATGCGGGAGTTCGGGGCCAATCCCGGCCGTTCCTCGCACCATATGTCCCAGCAGGCCGAGCGGATCATTGCAGACGCCAGGCATGCAGTGGCACGGTTCTTCAACGCCCCTTCCCCCGAGCACGTGGTCTTCACCCTCAACTGTACCGACTCCCTGAACATTGCCCTGAAGGGCCTGATCAAACCCGGGAACAGGGTGGTTACCGGCCCTTACGAGCACAACTCGGTGATGCGGCCGCTCCGCAGCCTGCAGCGTTCGGGGGTGTCCGTGGCGGTAGCCCGGGGATGCGGCGATTTTCAGATCGATTTCGATCACTTCCGCGAGTTGTGTCATGCCGGTATCGACTTTGCCGTAATTTCGCACGCATCGAACGTAACCGGATGTCTCTCGCCGGTCCGTGAAATCGCCCGGATCGTGCACGAGCAGGGCGGTATCCTGATTCTGGATGCCGCTCAAAGCGCCGGAGTTGTTGAAGTCGATATGAACAGGATGGGGATTGATATACTTGCTGCCCCAGGACATAAAGGCCTTTTTGGCCCGATGGGCGTAGGGATTTTAATCCTCGGCAGGGATATCACCGTTGAGCCCTTCAGGGAGGGAGGGACAGGCATCAAGTCCGAAGGCGATTACCAACCGGAGGAATTACCGTGGCGCCTGGAAGGGGGAACCGCCAATCTTCCGGGAATCGCCGGGCTGCTCGCCGGAATACGCTTTATTGAGTCGGTGGGGATAGGCTCCATAGCAGGCCACGAAGCAGGACTTGCCCGGAGGCTGGTGGAAGGCTTAAAGGAATTGGGCGGTGTGCGACTGTTCTGTGATCCTGTTGATCCCAAAACAGGTGTCGTTTCCTTCACCCTGGATTCAATGGACGTTGCCCTTGCGGGCATGATCCTTGATCAGGCTTTCAATATCGGGGTGCGTACCGGACTGCACTGCGCTCCGGCGGCCCATAAAACGCTGGGAACATTTCCATCGGGGACGCTGCGGGCGAGTTTCGGCTATTTCAACGACGAAAGCCACGTGGAGCGACTTGTCGCCGCCGTAAGGCAGCTTTCAACAACCGGTTAGGACAATAAGATCCGGTTACGCCCCAGGCCCGATTCAATAACTATTCTACCGGTTATTCGACAGGTTTACCGGGTTTTGCCCCGGCATTCTTTTTTTATTAATGAAGGAACCGCGGCCGGAAAAGGAGTATATACTAATTTAACGTATTTCCTTCTCGGAAAGGTGGTGATCGCTTGTTTATCTTGGGAATCAACGGGAGCCCCAACAAAGACGGTAATACGGCCTTTTTACTGCGCCAGGGACTGGCTGTGGCACAGGAAATGGGGGCTGAGACCCGGTTGATCCAGGTGGCGGAGGTTCTTGCCGGTCTTGACCCACCATTCTGTGATGCTTGTACCAGCCCCTGTGACGGCAGTTGCGGCGCCGGTAACAGGCTGGGCGAGGTTCTCGAACTGCTGCGCAGGGCCGACGGCATGCTGGTCGGGAGTCCGGTTTACTTTGGCTCAATTTCGGGCCAGTTGAAGGCATTCTGGGACAAAACCAGGGTGCTCCGCGGCGAAAAGGCCCTCTTAAATGTGGTTGGGGGCGGGGTCACCGTCGCCGGAGCCCGTTTCGGGGGTCAGGAGACCGCCCTCAGGGCAATCCACGATCTTATGCTTGTACAGGGGATGATCCTGGTAGGGGACGGCCTGCGGGATTATGACTGCGGCCACCAGGGAGCCTGCGCCCAGAACCCGGCTAAGCAGGATGAAAACGGCATCAAACGGACCAGGATTTTAATGCGGCGAATCGTAGAGGTTGCCAGAGCCACGGAGGGCTTGCGAATCCGAAAGAGGGGGTGAGCCCGTGGGGGAGCGATGTGTAAGAACCGAAATAGAGGCAAAAGAGCGGGAGTATCTCTCCCGCTATGCAACCCTGAGCGTCTGCAGCCGGGGGAGGGAGAGGGAAGAAGCACCGTGCCAGGTAAGGACGGCTTTCCAGCGTGACCGCGACCGGATCATCCACTCCAAGGCTTTCCGGCGCCTCAAGCATAAAACCCAGGTCTTTATCGCTCCCGAGGGAGATCACTACCGCACGCGCATCACCCATACCCTGGAGGTTTCCCAGATCTCCAGGACCATCGCCCGTGCCCTGAGACTGAACGAGGACCTGACGGAGGCGATTGCCCTCGGTCATGATCTGGGCCACACCCCATTCGGGCATTCGGGTGAGCAGGCCCTGAACGAGGTGTTTCCTCCGGGCTTTCGCCATAACGAACAAAGTCTGCGAGTCGTTGAAAAGCTCGAGGGAAAGAGTGGTTTGAACCTGACCTGGGAGGTGCGGGACGGCATCCTCCACCACACCGGGCCGGGGATACCGGCCACCCTTGAGGGGCAGATTGTCAGAATCGCTGACCGGATCGCTTACATCAACCATGACATTGACGATGCCCTACGGGCGGGGATTATCAGAGAAGAGGACCTCCCAAAGGAAAGCCTCGAGGTGCTCGGGACATCTCACAAAAGCCGGATCAACACCATGGTCGTGGATATGATCGAGAACAGTTGGGAAAAAGACGTCATCTCAATGGGAGAGGCCGTACAGCGGGCCACGGACCTCCTCCGGGACTACCTGTTTAAAAACGTTTATATCGGTTCGGCGGCAAAGCAGGAGGAGCAGAAGGCGCGGCGCATCATCAAGATGCTCTATCACTTCTACGTGGAGCAGCCTGAATTTCTTCCATCCGAATTTCAGGAGAAAATCGGCGAAGAGGGGATCGAGCGGTGTGTGGTGGATTACGTGGCGGGCATGACCGATCGCTTTGCAATAAGGACCTTTGAGAAATACTTTTTACCTTTCGCCTGGTCGGATTAGCTGTGTGCCTTTAGGTGGAAAAGCAGGAGATACCGGGAAAAAAGCGAACTAAGTAATGATTACAGCGAACAGGTGGTTTCCATGGCGGGTCCACTACCGGAAGATTTTCTTGAGACTGTACGCAGCAGGATCGACATAGTTGACCTCATCGGAGAATACGTGGTTCTGAAAAGAACGGGCCGAAACTATGTGGGTTTATGTCCGTTTCATGCGGAAAAAACCCCGTCCTTTACAGTCTCTCCTGAAAAACAGATTTTCTATTGCTTTGGCTGCGGTACGGGGGGCAATGCGTTCACTTTTATAATGAAAAAGGATCGCCTCACTTTCCCGGAAGCAGTTGAGTTCCTGGCACACCGGCTCGGGCTGGAGTTGCCCCGTTCCGAACAAAACCGGGAAAGGTACGTCCGTAAAGAGAAATATTACGAGGTGAACGCCCATGCTGCGGAATTTTATCATAGTGTTTTACAGGATGCACCGGAAGGGGAACAGGCGCGGTCCTACCTGAGAAAACGGGGATTGAAGGAAGAGACCTGGAAACGCTTTTTGCTGGGCTTTGCCCCCCAGAACGGCGGCAAACTGCTGGACTTTCTCCTTGGAAAGGGGTATGACCGCCGGTTTTTAGCCGATTCCGGGCTCTTTGTGAGCCACTATGACCAGCTGCGTGACCGCATGTCCGGCCGGGTGATCTTCCCTATCTTTGACGGGCAGGGGCGCTGTCTCGGTTTTGGCGGCCGTGCCCTGGGAGAAGAGCAGCCCAAGTATTTGAATTCTTCGGAATCCTTTGTGTTCAACAAAGGCCGTACACTCTACGGGATAAATTTTGCCGCACCGGCAATCAGGGAAAAGGGGCAGGCCCTGGTGGTCGAGGGTTACATGGACTGCATTACGGCGCACCAGCACGGTTTTACCAATACCGTTGCTGCGCTGGGGACGGCCTTCACCCACGAGCAGGCCAGGTTGCTCATGCGGTATACGCGTGATGTGGTTCTAGCCTTCGATCATGACGCTGCCGGTTCGGCAGCTTCCCTGAGGGGTGCCGGCTACCTCCAGGAGTTGGGGGCACAGGTCTCCGTTTTGGATCTTCCGGCGGGGAAGGACCCGGATGAGTTCTTTCGGACCTATGGACCGGAAGCCTTTGCCGGTGTTCTGAAAAACCGTACCATGTCTTTCCTTGAGTTTAAAATAGAGCAGTTGATGCGGCAGCATGATCCGGAAACTGTGCCGGGAAGGGCAGAGATCGTCGGCGGTATCCTGGAGGATCTGGCCAGGGTGGAGAACCTTGTGCTGCGGGAGGGTTATGTCAGGCAGGCAGCGGAACGTTTAGGGGTCTCCGAAGAGGCCATCCGCTTAGAACTAGTGCGCTACCTTGGCAGGAAGCAGGGAAGAAAGGATAGAAATGAAAAAATTAGATATAATATGGAACAAGGCAAACAAATTTTCGTAAATCAGAGCGCAAGCGCACCTGAGGCCGCCAGGCGTGGCCTTTTTCGGTTTATGTGCCTGGACCCCAAGGTCTGGGAACTGGTAAAGCAGGAGTTGGGTTTCGCGGTTTTTCAGGGCAAGCTGCGCCGTTACCTGGATCTTGTGGCCGAGGTTGGCTGGGGAAGCCCGGCCGAACTCCTGAACAGGGTCGATGAAGAGGATCAGGCGGAATTAGCCAGCCTGCTCCTGCAAGGAGATGAGCAGGAAATCGACCGGCAGCAGCAGAAAAGGATGATTGACGACTACCTGCGTATTTTAAAAAGGGAGCGGCTGAAGCTGAAAATCGAGCGAAGTCAGGCGGCGTTGCAAGAATGTGAAAAGAATCAAGACCAAGCAGGAATTAAGGACATCTTGGCAGAATTACATACTTTATATCAAGAGCTTGAAAGGTTAAAGAGTACGGGTTGATGGACATGTACCAGAGTATGTCCCAGGAAAGGAGGGATCAAAATGAAAGAAGAACAGCTGAAAGTTGACGCAGTAAAGGAATTAATCCAGAGAGGCAAGAAAAAGGGGGCTCTCACGTACCAGGAAATCATGGATGCGCTGCAGGGGATCGATTTGAGCCCGGATCAGATAGACAGCATTTATGAGCATTTCAACTCTCTTGGGATCGAGATAACGCCCGGCAGTGCAGATGGTCCTACACTCGATAAAGACGGAGAGGGCATTCCTCCCGAAGAAGAGATCGAGGTAGATCTTTCAGTCCCGGAAGGGATAGCCATCGATGATCCTGTACGCATGTACCTGAAAGAAATCGGCCGGATTCCCCTGCTCACTGCCGAGGAGGAGATCGAGCTGGCAAAGCGGATCGAGCAAGGGGACGAAGAGGCCAAGCGGCGCCTCGCTGAGGCCAACCTTCGCCTCGTTGTGAGCATTGCCAAGCGCTATGTAGGTCGGGGGATGCTTTTCCTTGACCTGATTCAAGAGGGGAATTTGGGTCTCATCAAAGCGGTAGAAAAATTCGACTACCGGAAGGGATATAAATTCAGCACTTATGCCACCTGGTGGATCAGACAGGCAATTACGCGGGCTATTGCGGACCAGGCACGTACCATTAGAATTCCTGTACATATGGTTGAGACCATCAACAAGCTGGTAAGGGTTCACCGCCAGCTGCTGCAGGAATTGGGGAGGGACCCCACTCCTGAAGAAATTGCCAGGGAGATGGACATCCCGGTGGAGCGGGTGCGGGAGATCCAGAAGATTGCCCAGGAGCCGGTATCCCTGGAAACTCCTATCGGCGAGGAAGAAGACAGCCATTTGGGCGACTTCATCGAGGATGAGGATGCCCTTGCGCCGGCTGAGGCCGCTTCCTTTATCCTGTTAAAGGAGCAGCTTGAGGAGGTTTTGGAGACACTGACCCCCAGGGAAAGGGAGGTGCTGCGCCTGCGTTTCGGACTCGACGACGGCAAGGCACGCACCCTGGAAGAGGTGGGCCAAAAGTTCAAGGTGACAAGGGAGCGCATCAGGCAGATTGAGGCGAAGGCCCTGCGAAAACTGCGTCACCCGAGCCGCAGTAAAAAACTGAAAGACTACCTTGAGTAGAAAAAAGCCCCAACCCAAAGCAGGAGGGGCTTTTTTAGTGTCTTTTTATCACTGCTGCCATTTGAGCAGCTTTTTCTCCAGCCAGGCAACCCCCAGGTGCATGGCCGCCGCGGTCGCCGCCAGGATGATCACGCTGGTCATTACCGTATCCATTTTAAACACCTGGCTTCCGTAAAGGATCAGGTATCCCAGTCCGGCCCTGGAAACCAGGAATTCTCCCATGATCACTCCTACCAGGGAAAGCCCGACGTTTACCTTGAGAGCAGAGATGACGCTGGACAGGCTGGCCGGCAGCACAACTTTGCAGAGCACCTGGCCCCTGGTTGCTCCGAAGGTTTTCAAGAGCTTGATTTTATCCTCGTCTACGGACCGAAAACCGTGCAGCATGTTGATAATGGTAATGATGATGGAGATGAGCAGGGCCATGGCGATGATGGCCGGTTGACCGTTTCCCATCCAGACAATTAGGATTGGGCCCAGAGCCACTTTCGGAAGGGCGTTGAACACAACCAGGTATGGATCGGCAACCCTGGCGAGAAAGTTGGACCACCAAAGCACAATGGCGATGAGAATACCGCCAATCATACCGGCTGTGAAGCCGACGAAGGTTTCCCAGATGGTCGTTCCGATATGAACGTAGAGCGAACCGTTTTTATACAGGGCGATCAGCGTTTGCAAGATCCGGGACGGCTGGCTTGTCAGGAACGGATCGATCCAACGCAGGCGCGCCGCCAGTTCCCAGCAGCTAAAAAAGAGAACAAGGAGTATTATCTGTGCCAGCAGCACCAAAAGTTTCTGCTGTCTTGTCCGTTTCAGGTATTCGTGCCGTTCAAGTGAAAGATCATGCCTGGTCGACATGGACGTCCAGCTCCTTCCAGATGGCGTTGAAGTAATGCCGGAACTTCTCGTCTTTTCTATTTTCCAGGGGTGTGTTGCCCGGCTGAGCAAACCGGATTTGATAGATGTTCTTAACAACCGCCGGGCGTCTGGATAACACGATGATGCGGTCCGACATGGAGATGGCTTCGGCAATGTCGTGGTTGACGATGATTGCCGTTTTATTTTCCTTTTTTAGAATTGTCCAGACCTCATCAACTACTGCCAGGCGGGTTTGATAGTCGAGGGCGGAGAATGCCTCGTCCAGGAGCACGATATCCGGGTTGACGGCGAGGGTGCGGATCAGGGCTGCCCGCTGGCGCATGCCTCCGGAAAGCTGGTTTGGGTAGTGGTGCATGAATTCATTCAAACCGTAAGTTTTCAAGAGCATTTTGACGTTTTCACGGGCGGTTTTCAGGTCCTGGCCCTGTACCTCCGGCCCCAGCAGGCAATTTTTCAAGACGGTTCGCCATTCGAAGAGGTGATCCCTCTGCAGCATGTAACCGACCCTGCCATAAACCCGGACTTGTCCGGTATTTGGCTTGAGCAGCCCTGATATTATGTTGAGGATGGTTGATTTGCCGCAGCCGCTGGGCCCCACAATGCTCACAAATTCCCCAGCCAAAACGGAAAAGGAGACGTCCCGGATGGCTTCCGTTTCCCCATCCGCTGTTTGAAACTTGACACCGATGTTTTGCACCTCAACCTTGGGGGTTGTCAAAGCCTAGGCCTCCCTTTCCTTATTATCTGTATCAGGCCTTTGATCTGTATCAGGGTGGCCGGCAAGCTCTTCCGGCGCCAAACGGGAGTATGCGGAACTTGCCGGCCAGGTCTTATTTACTTGCTTGTCTTGATAGCTTTCCAAGCAAACTTGTGGGTGATCAGGAGCTTCGGATCCACCGGTTTATCCAGCACACCGTACTGTTGAAGAATCTCTTCCATGTGGGCGAAGTCTTTGTACTCCAAGATCGGGTTGGTTTTCCAGGTATCCTGGTTCTTATACCGTGTCACCACTCTCGTCATCATATCCATGTCGGCATCGGGGAAGAAGGACTGGATGGATGCAGCGATTTCATCCGGGCTGTGCTTTGATACCCAGATCTGTGCTTTGTAAATGGCGTTGGTGAACCGCTGTACCAGGTCCGGGTTCTTCTCGATGTAGCTCTTCTTGGCGTAAAAACAGGTGTACGGCACTTCTCCGCTGGCCTGACCGATTGATGCCACCACCCGGCCGGCATTTTCCTTCTCCAGCATACTTGCGGTAGGCTCGAACAAGGCCACGTAATCCCCGGTGCCGCTCTTAAATGCGCCGGCGGTTGCGGTGAACTGCAGGTTGGTGATGATCTTGACATCCTTGCCAGGCTGCAAGCCGTGCTTTTTCAGGACATACTCAAGAATCATTTCCGGCATGCCGCCGGGACGCCCGCCGATGATCGTTTTACCCTTAAGGTTTTCCCACTTGAAATCGGGTTCCGCCTTTCTACCCACGAGAAAAGAACCGTCACGCTTGGTACATGCCGCAAAGTTAACGGCATAATCATCCCTGCCTTGCTTGTAGACGTAGACTGTGGGTTCAGGTCCTGCAAGGGTGATGTCGGCGGCGTTTGACAGGATGGCTGTCATGGCCTTGTCGCTGCCCTGGGCGGTAGTCAGCTCGATTTCAATTCCCTCTTCCTTGAAAAAGCCCTCATTGATGGCAACATACATTGGGGCGTAGAAAATGGAGTGCACCGTTTCACACAAGCGTACCTTCGTTAGCTTACGCGCAGCCTTATGTTTGCCCGCACACCCGGCGCTGAAGACCAGAGCCAAAGCCAAGGCCAGGCAAACAACAACCTTTAGCCTCTTCACACTATCCCCCTCCAGCAATAAATTTTGCTATATTCTATGGCTCGGGGGGAAGAGGCGTTATTGCGGTAAATCAGGTAATTCTTAGAACACTTTCCTTGGGGAGGTAATACCCGTACGGGACTGTGAGGGGGAATAACAAAAGCCCTGGCATACAAGGCTGAGGTTGTTCCTAATTCTCCTGGAACTTGTTGGTGATGGGCATGCGCCTGTCCTTACCGAAGGCCCGGTGGGTGATCTTGACGCCGTGGCTTTATTTTTGCAGTAGCGGGGATAACAACGGGAACAAAAGAGATAATAAAATTAAAAAATACAGTGGAGTTGATGGACATTGGAAGCCGAAGCGAACTTAAAAATCGCCGTGGTGGGTGTCGGGGCAGTGGGGGCATCGGTAGCCTACGCCCTGGCAATGAGCGGTCTAGTCACTGAACTGGTACTGGTAGATATCAATCAGGCCAAAGCCGAAGGCGAGGCCATGGACCTTGCCCATGCCGCGGCTTTTGCTAAACCGATCCGGATTTACGCCGGCACTTACGAAGACTGCAATGATGCGGGCATTGTCATCTTTACCGCCGGGGCCAGCCAAAAACCGGGGGAGACCAGGCTGGATCTCCTGCAAAGAAATTATGCCGTTTTGAAGGAAAGCCTGCCCAAACTGCAGGGCGGAAGCGGCGATAGAATTATCCTGCTGGTGAGCAACCCGGTGGACGTTTTAACTTACGCCGCTTTAAAAATCACCGGGCTGTCTCCCGAAAAGGTTTTCGGCTCCGGGACGGTACTGGACAGTTCCCGCTTCCGGCACAGCCTGAGCCGCCACTGCGGCGTTGCCCCCAGGAACATCCACGCCTACGTCGTGGGGGAGCATGGGGACAGCGAGGTACTCCTCTGGAGTCTGGCCAACATCGCCGGCACAGGAATAGACCGCTATTGCCGGCTTGCCGGTCTCCCGCCGGTCAACCGGCAGGAGGTGGACGGCCATGTGAGGAATGCTGGTTACGAGATCATTTCCAGAAAGGGAGCAACCTACTACGCCGTCAGTCTCGCCGTGAAGCAGATCTGCGAGAGCATCATCCGGGACGAAAATACCATCCTCACTGTGAGCGGGCTAATTGACGGTGCTTACGGCATCAGGGACTGTTGCCTCAGCCTGCCGGCCGTGATAAACTCCAAGGGGCGGGGTCGTCCCCTGGAACTGCCTTTATCCAGGGAGGAAGAGGCGGCGTTGCGGCGTTCGGCGGAAATTTTAAAAGAAGCCATTAAAAGGCTAGGGCTGTAGATGGATACTTATCCTGGCTGCGTTGTTTCAAGACAAAGAATGCATGAGAACCGGTTTTTTGCAGTTAGGGGCGGAGATAAAGGAATGGGACGAAACCTGACAGCATCGCCGTGATAGATCGTTTTAATCGGGAAACTCTTTTTATCACTGCTGCCATTTGAGCAGCTTTTTTGTATCCAGGGCCGAGGTTGTTCCTAATTCTCCCTGAACTTGTTGGTGATGGGCATCCGCCTGTCCTTGCCGAAGGCCCGGGGGGTGATCTTGACACCAGGGGGAGCCTGCCTGCGTTTATACTCGCTTCTGTCGATCATGGAAATAGCCCTATGTACATGTTCCGGGGCTATGCCCTGTTGAATGATCTCGCCGGCGCTGTAATCCTGTTCCACGTATTTTTCGATGATCTGGTCAAGGACCGCGTAGGGTGGCAGTTCGTCCTCATCTTTCTGGTCGGGCCGCAGCTCGGCGGTGGGTGCCTTTTCCAGGATCCGCTGCGGTATCAGCAATGTCCCGGCTTTCCGGTTGCGGTAGTGGGCGAGCTTGTAAACTAGGGTTTTTGGTATATCTTTCAATACGGCGAAGCCGCCTGCCATGTCGCCGTAAAGGGTGGCGTACCCGGCGCTTAGCTCGCTCTTGTTCCCGGTGGTGAGCACGATTCCGCCGAACTGGTTTGTCAAGGCCATGAGGAGGTTGCCCCGGATGCGCGCCTGGATGTTCTGCATTGTGATGTCTGCCACACGCCCGTTGCAAACCGGGTGGAGGGCGGTCATGTACGCATCGTAGATATCTTTGATCGGTATGGTGAGAAGTTCGATGCCAAGGTTGGCGGCCAGTTTCTCCGAGTCCTCCCTGCTTTCAATGGAGGTGATGGGGGAGGGCATGAAGACGCCCGTGACCCGCTCTTGTCCCAGTGCGTCCACTGCAATGGCAGCCGTCAGGGCGGAGTCGATCCCGCCGCTCAATCCAACAAAGGCACGGGGAAAACCGTTCTTCTTTACATAATCACGGACTCCTAGGACCAGGGCGGCGTAGACCTCTGCCGCCTCGTCGTACTCTTTATTTTCCGGCTTGGCCTCCGGCGCTGCCAGCGGCGGGTATACCCTGCCGGAAGGTTCAGAGACAAAGACCTTCTGCACCTGTCCCGGTGCTTCGGGCAGCATCCTGGATTCCCGGTTTCTGATGTCGTGAATGCGGGTGCGGAGGATTCTCTCTGTTTGCAGATCCGCGACTATGAGATCCTCTTCAAAAGCCAGGCCCTTCCGGAGCAGGTTTCCCTGTTCATCAGAAATCAGGCTGTTTCCGTCAAAGACCAGTTCGTCCTGGGCCCCTACGAGGTTCACGTAAGCCAGGTAGCTGATGTTGTCGGCGGCGCGCACGGCCAGCATCTTTTCCCGCATTTGCTGCTTACCTTTGTGATAGGGTGATGCGCTTAAGTTAAGGATAACCTGCGCTCCGGCCTGGCGTGTTTCCAGCACGGCGGGGCCGGCCGGATGCCAGATATCCTCACAGATGGTGACACCGACGTTCACCCCGGCACAGGTAAAAACAAGCCCGTTTGTTCCGCTCCGGAAATACCGCTTTTCGTCGAAAACGCCGTAATTGGGAAGGTAGATCTTATGATAAACAGCAAGAACGCTGCCGCGATGGATAATCGCGGCAGCGTTGTATATTTCGCCCTCCTGGAGGTCGACAAACCCTACCACCACAGTCAGTTCGAGGTCCTGGGTCCCTGCCGCCAGTTTCTCAAGGCAACGGCGATTTGCTTCGAGAAAACTTGTTTTTAGCAGCAGGTCCTCCGGCGGGTAGCCGGCAATTGCCAGCTCGGGAAAACAGACCAGGTCAGCCCCCAGTTCTGCAGCACGTCTGATGTAGCCGGATATTTTGCTGAGGTTGCCTTGGAAATCTCCAACTGTGGGATTAATCTGGGCCAGGGCTATACGCACTCGATTTTCCCTTCCTGCAGGTAAAAGTATGTTTATTATTTTTTTCGACGCAACCCCAGGAAATCCTCTCTTTCTTAAAGATCAAAGTAAAGGTGGAACTCGTAGGGGTGCGGGCGGAGCCTGATGGCGTCGATCTCCCGCTCCCTCTTGTACCGTATCCAGACATCCAGCAGGTCCGAGGTGAACACGTTGCCTTTCATCAGGAAGTCGTGATCCGCCTCCAAAGCGGCGATGGCCTCTTCCAGTGATGAGGGAACGGTCCTGATTCCTTTTGCTTCTTCTCCGCTCAGTTCGTAAATATTCTTGTCGATGGGGTCGCCCGGGTCCATCTCTTTCTGAATGCCGTCCAGGCCGGCCAACAGCAGTGCCGCAAAGGCCAGGTAGGGGTTGCAGGTGCAGTCCGGTGGCCGGAACTCGATCCGCTTGCTCTTCGGGCTTTCCGAGTACATCGGGATGCGCACCGCCGCGCTCCTGTTTCTTGACGAGTATACCAGGTTCACCGGTGCCTCAAATCCGGGAACCAGCCGCTTGTAAGAGTTGGTCGTCGGCGCACAGAAGGCCATCAGCGCAGGAGCATGATGGAGCAGTCCGGCGATGTAGTGCTTGGCAAGCTTGCTGATCAATGCATACCCGTTGGGATCGTAAAACAAGTTGGTGTCCCCCTTCCACAGGGACTGGTGGGTATGCATTCCGGAGCCGTTGTCCTGGAACAGCGGCTTGGGCATGAAGGTTACAACCTTATTATGGCGCCGTGCCACGTTTTTTACTATATACTTGTACTTCATGCACTTGTCGGCCATGCTGGTCAGGGTGTCGAACTTCATGTCAATTTCGGCCTGTCCGCCGCTGGCCACCTCATGGTGATGTACCTCAACGCCGATCCCCGCCTCCAGCAAAGTGGAAACCATTTCGCTGCGCAAGTCCTGGAAGGAATCGTGGGGCGGTACCGGGAAATACCCCTCCTTGTAGCGCGGCTTGTACCCCAGGTTGGGCATTTCATCACGGCCGGTGTTC
Source organism: Clostridia bacterium (assembly GCA_902812435.1). Lineage (GTDB taxonomy): Bacteria > Bacillota > DSM-12270 > Thermacetogeniales > Thermacetogeniaceae > DULK01. The sequence goes on along the minus strand of CADDZA010000029.1, from coordinate 3,671 downwards.
CATTCCCCTTCTATAGAATCTATGAAGTAATACCCGGAATGGACGTTCTGGTCAAAGCGGATGTCGTCGAAAATGAAGAACTCCATTTCGGGCCCCCAGTAGCTGACATCGGCAATCCCGGTCTCCTTTAGGTAGGCCTCGGCCTTTTTGGCCACATGGCGGGGATCCCTGGTATACGGTTCCTTTGTGATCGGATCGTAAATGTCGCAGATCAGGGAAAGTGTGGGGGCCTTGCAAACAGGGTCGACGATGGCCGTGCTGGGATCCGGGATCAGGATCATGTCGCTCTCCTGGATTTCCTGGAATCCGCGGATGCTGGAGCCGTCGAAACCGAGCCCTTCTTTGAAAACATCCTCACATAGCTCTTCCACGGGGATGGTGAAGTGCTGCCAGAGTCCCGGCAGGTCGTTGAACTTCAGGTCGATGAACTTTATCCCTTTTTCCTTTACAAATGCCAATACTTCCTCCGGTTTCATGCCTGTAACCTCCCGTTATTTTTTTATCCTTGAGTCCCTAACAACCATCAGAAACGCGATAGGCTAAATTTTGAAACACCCCCTGCGGCTCAAATAGAGAGGCTCCCACTGCATAACCAGTAAGAGCCTCTTTGCCCTAAAAATAGCAAAAGCCCTCCCCTCGGAGGGCTCCATTACCCTGGTCGATTTTGTAGACAACAGCGCCTACATTTTGTCCTTTGCTCTTATTATATTTGATTCTGATTTGTTGTCAACGACGCGGGGAGAAATATACATAATACAACTGCTTCATATTTTCAGACTATGGACACGCTGTAATCCCGCAGCCAGATATTGACCTGGACGTAGTAGGCCAGGAGCTGGGGGTAGCCCATGAGCTGGCTGAACCAGGGCTGGTCGAAATCCTGCTCTCGAAGGGCGAGTTGACGGAGTGCACCGATGTCGATCAGCGGGAGAATGGGTGAGTTCGAGTCTTCCAGTATGTCCAGGAGGAGGGAGCGCACCGCTTCCAGGTAGGCGGGATGGTGGGTCTTCGGGTAAGGGCTTTTCCGTCGCTCCAGCACGTCGTCCGGCAGCACGCCCTTTAAAGCCAGACGTAGGATGCCCTTTGCCATATTGCCGGATGTCTTCATATGCCAGGGAATGTTCCAGGCGTACTGGGCGAGGCGGTGGTCGCAGTAAGGGACGCGCACCTCCAGCCCGGTGTACATGCTCATGCGGTCCTTGCGGTCGAGGAGGATCGGCATAAATCTGGTGATGTTCAGGTAGAGCATCTCCCGCATACGTGCTTCTGCCGGGTTTTCCCCAGGCAATCGCGGCACTTCCGCCAGGGCCTCATGATAGCGATCCGCCAGGTACTCCTCAGGCCGGATGCTGGCCCGGATTCCTGGTGCCAGCAGGCGCATCCGCGCGGGCAGCATGCGGATCCAGGGAAAAGTTCCGCAGTTCAGGCTGTCCTCCCGGTAAAACCAGGGATAGCCGCCGAAGATCTCGTCTGCGGACTCGCCGGAGAGGGCCACTGTGGCGTTCTTTTTAATTTCCCGGGAGAACAGGTAGAGGGATGCGTCCACGTCGGTCATACCCGGGAGGTCGCGGGCATGTACCGCGGTTTCGAGCGACTCCACCAGTTCCGGGGTATCAATGACGATGTTATGGTGTTCCGTTCCCACAAAGTTTGATACCCTTTCTATCCATGGTGCGTCCGGGTTTGTCTCGTACTGGTTGGGTTCGAAATACTTGCTGTTGTCCCTGTAGTCCACGGAATAGGTGTTCAGCCGTCCCATTCCGTTACGGGCAAAGGCGCGGGCGGCATAGGCGGTGATGGCGCTGGAGTCCAGTCCGCCCGAAAGGAGCACGCAGACAGGCACATCGGCCACAAGCTGGCGCTCGACCGTATCCCGGAGCAACACCCGCAGCTTGGTGGCGGTGGTTTCCAGGTCATCTTCGTGGGGGAAGCTCTGGAAGCTCCAGTATTGCCTTTTACGGATGCCGTTGATGCCATACGAGAGGCAGTAACCCGGCTTGAGTTCCAGAATGCCGCGGAAAACGCCGTGCCCCGGCGTTCTGGCCGGTCCCATGACAAAGATTTCGGCCAACCCTTCGGCATCCACCTCCGGTTTGATTAAGGGATTGGCCAGGATAGCTTTTAACTCGGAACCGAATACGAAAGCACTGCCTTTCCGGGCATAGAACAGGGGCTTGACACCCAGGCGGTCCCTGGCCAGGAAAAGGCTGCGGTCGGCTTCGTTCCAGATGCCGAAGGCAAAGATGCCGTTGAGGCGTTCAACGCACTGCTCCCCCCACTCGATGTAAGAAATGAGCAGCACCTCGGTGTCGGAATGGCTCTGAAAGGTGTAACCCCGCGCCTCCAGTTCGCTTCGCAGTTCATTGGTGTTGTAAAGTTCCCCGTTGTAGACTATGACGTAGGTGCGATCCCCGCGCCGGCGGACCATCGGCTGCCCTCCTCCTTCCGGGTCCACCACTATCAGGCGGCGGTGCACCAGGGCGGCCTCAGGCGAGAGCCACATTCCCGCGTCGTCGGGGCCGCGCCTGGCCATGGTGGCGCTCATCGCCTCCAGCACAGGCAGTTGTGCCGTTAAATCCCTCTTCCAGTCTATCCAACCCGCTATTCCGCACATCCAGTTCATCACCTCAGATATTGTCAAAAATAAAAGGTCGCCGCGTTGACATAATTTCAACCTCATGGCGCCGTTGCCAGAGATTCTTTATGGGTTTTCAAAATATAATATGCCTGCCTTCTAAAATATGACTTTGCCTGAGTTGATAAGTATACTTAATACATTCAAAAAGTGGATTGTATTTCCGGCGGGCATCAATAATATATCAAACCTGGCATATCCAGTAGCCAGCGTGTCTATTAACGGGAACTGATGCAGCAGGATAATATTAAGACTGCGAGAAATTCTAGCATAGCGGGGGTGACAATGTGGAAGTGGTTAAATCATTGTTTTACTTTGTCCTGGCCGGGTTATGTGAGATAGGCGGTGGCTACCTCATTTGGCTCTGCCTGCGTGAGGACAGGGGGCCTTTATTTGCTGTCTTAGGAGCGGCAGTATTGATCCTGTATGGAATAGTGCCAACCCTGCAGCCTGCCAACTTCGGTCGGGTTTATGCTGCTTACGGCGGTATCTTCATAGTTCTCTCAATTATGTGGGGATGGCGGATTGACCATGTCGCTCCCGACAGGTTTGATTTGATCGGCGGCATGATCTCCCTGGTCGGTGTTTTAATCATCATGTTTTGGCCAAGGGGTTAAAAGTATTCATGTATACTTTGCGGAAGGGATTGTATTTTTGAAGATTCTCGTGTAGCATGTTAATCAACTAAAATATCTTGGCGAAGCAGCCGGGCCGGGATGAGGCAGTCCCCGTAAAATATACGGGGACTTTTACGTTCAACGGTAGTAGCCGGATTAAAAAATGACGCCTGGCAATACCAAACCGGAGAAGCGATTTCATAAGCATGTCGGGCTTATATAAAGAAATAGAACACCGGTTTTGGTAACGGTGCTACGACCCGCCGGAAATTTAAGTTCAGGTTCTATTTAATCTCCTGCAACCTCTATCTTCCCTTTCCCCGGGCAAGAAGCTAACCTGTTAAACCAATAGCTAACCAATGGCTCTCCAATTGTTCACCTCTCCGGCTCTAGCGGCGGGAGCTGGGGTAGGAATAATT